>JAEZCG010000131.1 GCA_023430065.1 Pseudomonadota bacterium
GGCCGCACGGCGGCATCCGCCAGCAGTGCCTCCAGTTCCCGACTCAGGCGCAGCACGATCGGCATGGGCGTGCGCACGGGCACGAGAATACCCAACCACGACTCCGCGCGATACCCGTCGACGCCGAGTTCCGCGACTGTCGCCACCTGTGGAAGCGCGCTCGTGCGCACCGATGGCGCCACGGCCAACGGCAGTAACCGGCCGCTGCGGATATGTGGCAGCGCCGAGGCGATGCTGTCGAACATCGCCGAGACGCGTCCGCCGAGCAGATCGACCAGCGCGGGCGAACTGCCCTTGTAGGGAACGTGCACGAAGCGCGCGCCGGTCAGCTGCTCGAGCAGCGCCAGTTCCAAGTGGGAAACCGTGCCCACGCCCTGCGACGCGAACGCGATGGCGTCGGGCTGCAGCCGTGCGCGCTCCAGCAGCTCGTTCAGCGTACGCACCCGCAGCGTCGGGTCGACCACCAGGACGTGCGGCGCATTGGCAATCGTGGCCACCGGCTGGAAGTCGGTTGCGAGGTCGTAGCCCGGCGTCGGATACAGCGTCATGGCGATCGCCATGATCGAGGTCGGCGCCATCAGCAGCGTGTAGCCGTCTGCGCGCGCACGCGCGGCCAGTGCGGCGCCGATGTTGCCCCCGGCACCCGGGCGGTTCTCGATCGTGACGGGCTGGCCCAGGCGGCGGCTCAGGCCTTCCCCCACGATCCGGGCCAGCATGTCGGTCGCGCCCGCAGGGGTGAACGGCACGATCAGGCGGATCGGGCGATCGGGATAGCTCTCCGCCCTGACTTCATGACACGCGGACGACAGGAACCCGGCGAGCGCGCAGCAGAGTAAGAAAGCCATTTGTCCCATGCGCGCTACTCTAGGCATGGGCACAGAAATGCGCAATTGCACCCGAAGGCAGGCCCGTAACCTGAACGGTTCTGCCTTCAGGCCTCGCTACTTGTCGTGGTCGGTATGCTTGTCGGGGTCCGTATGCTCCTCGTGGTCGGCATGCCCTTCGTCAGAATCGTGTCCGCCGAACACCTTGTCCTCGGTGGCCTTGCTGCCGCCTCGCATCGGACCTCCCTTGTGCGCGCCGGCCGAATGCTCCAGGCTGCTGTGCGCCTCGCCCTTCCTGCCGCCCTGGCATCGTTGTGATTCCCGGCCGTAATTGACGCACATCAATCCAGGATCGGCCGACGCGATGCAGCCTTGCACCGATCGTCCACGCATGGATTTCGCAGATGCACCAGCTTGCCCCCAAGCGTCTCGGGCACGTGACCGCCCAGGATTGCGCCGACTGCCCGGTACGCCATGTCGACCTGGTGCGGGAGGATGATCCACAGCTTCGAGAGCGGCTGATCTCGCGCTTTTCGCATATCTGGTGTCCGGCCAGAGGAACGCTGTACCGTGAGTCGGCCCCCGCGGACGCCGTTCACACCGTGCGTTCAGGCTTGCTGAAGCTGGTTCGATATCTGCCCAATGGCCAGGAAAGGATCGTGCGGCTGGTCCATGCCGGGGACACCATCGGACTGGAATCGGTGCTGGGAGAGCCCTACCGCCACACGGCGGTGGCATTGTCGGACGTGCAGACCTGCAGCGTGCCCGGGGCACTGCTGCAGGACCGCTACGAGGGTCACCCGCAACTGGCCGCGGTGCTGCTGATGGAGTGGCAGAAGTCGCTGGATGTCGCCGACCGATTCCTTACCGAACTGACGACCGGCACCGCTCAAGGGCGGGTTGCCCGTTTCCTCCTCTACCTGAACGACAAGGTCCCGGGAAACGTATGCAGGATCATGAGCCGGGACGACATCGGCGCCCTGCTGGGCATGACCACCGAGACCGCCAGTCGTGTGATCGCCGACTTTCGCCGACGAGGGGTGGTAGAGGAACTCCCTGACGGGCAGTTCCGCTGCAACGTGCCCGCGCTCACCCGGTTGAGCGCGGACTGACGGCCGCCCCGTTACTTCAGCATCGGCGCGAGCTTTTCGACGATGGCCGCAGCATCGGGCTCGGTCCGGGTGGAGAAGCTGGTCACGCTCTTGCCGCCGGGGGCGATCAGGTATTTGTGGAAGTTCCAGCCCGGCTCCTCGCCGGTCGCCTTCACCAGCTCCCCGAACAGCGGATTGGCCGCCTGACCGCGCACCGAGGACAGTTCCATCATCGGGAACTTCACCCCGTAGTTGACCAGGCAGAACTCGCCAACTTCTCTGCTGGTCGCGAGCTCCTGCCGAAAATCGTTGGACGGAAAGCCGATCACCATCAGGCCCTTGGCCTGGTACTGGTCGTACAACGCCTGCAGCTTGCCGAACTGCGGGGTGAACCCGCAGCGACTGGCGGTGTTGACCACCAGCACCGGCCGGTCGGCATAGTCGCACAGGTCCACTTCCTTCCCGTCGAACGTGCGCATCCGGTGATCGAGCAGCGCAGGACAGGACGCGGCCCAGACGCTGGCAGCCGTCGTGAGCACAACCAGACCGAACAGCAGCTTGGCGAGGCGTGGCATCGGTGAACCTCCCTGGACGAATTCGCCCGCGGCACATGCCCGGACATGTCTGACGACCCGCCGTCCTCATGCAGAGTTCCGCGCCGCTGCAGGCCGCGAAGTCGCGTCGCCACCCGGTTACCGGGTGGGCCGTGAGCGTCGGACTCGGTCGACGCTCCGGTGTCAGAACGGGCGCCGGCAGTCAACCGATCATGGAGGGCGCGTCGAATCGGCATCTTAGCAGCAGCGAGTGCGGCGCCTGTGGAGCAGATGACCCGCGGGTATCATTCGCGGCGTGGGCGAGCAACGATGTCATAGCGCCATCGCGGTGCAGGATCTGCGACGACTGTCGCGCCTCGTGCGCGCCGAGCGCGAGGAGTTCTTCCTGCGCCATCCCGAGTGGGCCCTGCTCTATCGCAGGCGCGTGCTCTGCAGCGCGCTGTGCGGCGAGGCCGCCACGCACTATCTCAACGGCATCACCGGCTTCGAGGAGTTCCTCGCCCTGAGCTTCTACGCCCAGCAGGCCGACGCCCCCTTTCCCGTCCACCACGAGAGCCGGCTGGACTTCGGCAAGTCGAAGTTCGGCCGGCATCCGTCGCTGCCGGACACCTACCGCGGACGGCGCGTGGTGCTGCAGGGACGGGCGATCGAGGCTCGGCCAGACGAGGACCCGCTCGGCGCCCTGCAGCGTTATCTATTTGCAGCCGCCACGCCGACGGCGCGGCAACTGGCCACCGGCAGCGTGGTGCTGCTCGAGCCCGAAACTCTGTTGGGTGTGCAGTCGTGGCCGGCCCTCATGCTGGGGTCGCACTGATCGCATCGAAGTCGGATATCGCCAGCCGTTGCCGGCGACTACGTCGGCCCTACCTCCGCCGATGGCAGCGGCATCACCGATACGGTGCTGCCGACGGTTCGTGCACGCCGTCGACTTTGGCGAACACCTCGCGCAGCGCCAGCACGCAGCCGATCGATTCGATCGACATCGACCGATTGCTGCCGGCCTCCGCACTGTAGATCCAGCGACCGTCTGCCTCCCGTGAGAAGCGCTCGAGCTGATAGCGGTCCTGGGACACGAGCAGGTAATCGCTCAAGGTCTCGATGGACCGGTAGTGCTCGAACTTCTTGCCGCGGTCGTACGCTTCAGTCGAATCGCTGAGGATTTCGATGATGACCTGGGGGTTGAGCAACGTATCGCCTGGCTGTTCCAACTGCGGCGGACCACAGACCACGACGATGTCCGGGTAGGTGTATAAGCCGGACCGCGATACCTTGACCCGCAGATCCGCCGAGGACACCCGGCAAGGCTTGTCCTTCAACTGATTGCCGAGTTCCCTGGCGACGTTTGCCGCGACCACGGTGTGGGCGTAACTGGCGCCGCCCATCGCGAAGACCTCGCCGTCGAGGTACTCGTGCCGAAGCTCTGTCGAACGCTCCAAGGCAAGGTAATCCGGCACCGTATAGCGGAATCGCGTTTGGACGGACATGACGGACTGTCGAATCGATACGCAGCCCAGATGGTACACCCGAGCGCGTTCATGACCGGCCGCACCGCCTGATCCGCGCCCCCAAGAAAATGGGCCACCCAAGTGGCCCATTACGCTTGCTGCGTCGGTTGCTCTGTCCTCAATCCGCCAATGCCGGCGCAGGGGCCTGCGACGCCTCGAACGGCACCAGTGCGGCGCGCATGGCATCGTCCACCGTCTCCAGCCAGACGAAGCGCAGGCGATCCTTGGCCTCCTGCGGCACGTCCTGCAGGTCCTTTTGATTGCGCTTGGGCAGCATTACCATCCCGATCCCTGCGCGCATCGCCGCCAGCACCTTCTCCTTGATCCCTCCTACCGGCAGCACCAGCCCGCGCAGGCTGATCTCTCCGGTCATCGCCACATCATGGCGCACGTTGCGGTTGGCCAGCAGCGACGACAGAGCCATGAACATCGCCACGCCGGCGCTCGGCCCGTCCTTGGGGATCGCACCGGCCGGCACGTGAACGTGCACGTCCGCCTTGTCCAGATTGACCGGATCGATGCCCAGCTCCGCCGCGCGCGACTTCACCAGGGTGAGCGCGGCCTGCGCGCTCTCCTTCATGACGTCGCCCAGCTGGCCGGTCAGGATCAGCTTGCCGTGGCCGGGCGTGCGACTCGCTTCGATGAACAGGATGTCACCGCCCACGGGTGTCCACGCCAGACCCGTCGCCACGCCCGGCACGCTGGTGCGTTGTGCAACTTCGTTCTCGAAGCGCGGCGGCCCCAGCACCTCCTCGACCATCGTCACGTCCGCCCGCACCGCTTCGGCCTCGCCGCTGGCGATCTTCACCGCGGCGCTGCGGCACAGCGAACCGATCTCGCGCTCGAGATTGCGCACACCGGCCTCGCGCGTGTAGTCGCTGATCACCTTTCGGATCGCGTCGTCCTCGACCGTGAACTTCTCCCGCGCCAGGCCGTTCTGCTCCAGCTGGCGCCCGACCAGGTACTTGCGCGCAATCTGCAGCTTCTCCTCCTGGGTGTAGCCGGGTAGCTGGATGATCTCCATCCGGTCGCGCAGCGGACCGGGAATCGTGTCGAGCATGTTGGCCGTGGCGATGAAGGTCACGCGCGAGAGATCGAACGGCACGCCCAGATAGTTGTCGCGGAAGTTTTGGTTCTGCTCGGGGTCGAGCACTTCGAGCAGCGCCGAGTTCGGATCGCCGTGGAAGCCGCCCGCGCCGACCTTGTCGATCTCGTCGAGCATGAGCACGGCCTCGCGGCTGCCGGCCTTCTTGATCGCCTGCACGATGTTGCCCGGCAGCGCGCCGACGTACG
>JAEZCG010000143.1 GCA_023430065.1 Pseudomonadota bacterium
AGGCGGTGCAGGCGCTCCAGCGCAAAGAGGTGAGTCGCATCATCCTCAGCCGCCCGGCGATCGAGGCGGGGGAGCGGCTCGGGTTCCTGCCCGGAAGCCTCACCGACAAGATCGACCCGTACCTGCGCCCGCTGTACGACGCATTGAACGAGATGCTCGACCCGGAGCTCGTCCCGAAGCTCATGGCGACCGGCACGATCGAGGTCGCGCCGCTGGCGTACATGCGCGGACGGACGCTCAACGACTCGTTCGTGGTGCTCGACGAGGCGCAGAACACCACGCCGGAACAGATGAAGATGTTCCTCACCCGGATCGGATTCGGCACCAAGGCCGTCATCACCGGCGATGTCACGCAGATCGATCTCGCCCGCGGCCAGCGCAGCGGGCTGGTCGACGCGCAGGAGATTCTGCGCGACGTGCGCGGCATCGCCTTCACCCGCTTCACCAGCGAGGACGTGGTGCGTCACCCGCTGGTCGCGCGCATCGTCAACGCCTACGAAGCCGCCTCGCAGAAGGCGCAGCCACGGGGCAGCGCAGTCGATGGGCAGTCGCAGGCCTAGGCTCGGCTTGAGCGTGCAGTCGGCCGCGCCGGGCCACGCATCGCCCGCGCGCGCGCAGCTGCGCCAGTGGGCGCAGGCGGCGCTCGAGCGCGATGCGCAGGTGACGTTGCGCATCGTGGGGGAAGCGGAGGGCCGGCGGCTCAACGCCCGGTTCCGCGGCAAGGATCACGCGACCAACGTGCTGACCTTCGTCTACGAGCCGGACGTCGCCGGCATGCCGTTGTCCGGGGACATCGTGCTGTGCGCCCCGGTCGTCGAGGCGGAGGCGGCCGGGCAGCACAAACCGCTCGACGCCCATTACGCCCACCTGGTCGTGCACGGCATGCTGCACCTGCAGGGGCACGACCACGAACGCGACCACGAGGCGCAGGCGATGGAGGCGCTCGAGCGCGCCATCCTCCTGCGCCTCGGCTATCCCGATCCCTACCTGCCGGCCAAGGAGCCGCCGAACGAGTCGGCGCCCGAAGCCGCCTGATCCAGAATGGACCCTCACCCTAGACCTCGACTGCTCGAGCGCATCGGCGCCATGCTGATGCGCGCTCCCGAAGACCGCGACCAACTGGTCGAATTGCTGCGCTCGTCCTACGAGCGCAATCTCATCGATGCCGACGCGCTGGGAATGATCGAAGGCGCGCTGCAGATGTCCGAGCTGCAGGCACGCGACATCATGATCGCGCGCGCGCAGATGGACATGGTGGCCGTCGGCGACGACCTGCAGCGCGTGCTCGCGCAGGTGGTCGAATCCGGCCACTCGCGCTTTCCCGTGTACGGCGAGAACAAGGACGACATCGTCGGCATGCTGCTGGCGAAGGACCTGCTGCGCTGCCTCGCACAGCAGGCGGGCAGCCTGCGCGAAGTGCTGCGCCCCGCGCTGTTCATTCCCGAGTCGAAGCGCCTCAACGAACTGCTGCGCGATTTCCGCCGCAACCGCAACCACATGGCGGTGGTGGTGGACGAGTACGGCGGCGTCGCCGGCCTGCTCACCATCGAGGACGTGCTCGAGCAGATCGTCGGCGAGATCGAGGACGAGTACGACTTCGACGAGACCGACGCCAACATCCAGCCCATGCGCGACGGCAACTACCGCGTGCGCGCCCAGACCGCGATCGAGGACTTCAACTCGACCTTCGGCACGCGCTTCCCGGACGACGAGTTCGACACCCTCGGCGGTCTGCTCCTGTCGCACTTCGGCCATCTGCCGCGGCGCGGAGAGGAGATCGAGCTGCATGGCCTGCGCTTCCGCGTGCAGCGCGCCGACGGCCGCCGCCTGCACTCGCTGCTGGTCTCGCGCCTGCCGCCGCCCGAGTGAGCGCCGGCCCGCCACCGACCGCGCGGCGGGCATCCCTCCTGCGCATCGCCGTGGCGCTGCTGCTCGGCGCCGCCACGGTGTTCTCCTTCGCGCCGTTGTACCTGTGGCCGCTGCCCCTGGTCACCCTGGGCGGCTTCGCCTGGCTGTTGCTGCGTGCACCCTCCCCGCGCGCCTGCTTCGTCCTCGGCTACGCCTTCGGCTTCGGCTGGTTCGCCACCGGCGTGAGCTGGGTGTTCGTGAGCATGCATCGCTACGGCGGCATGAGCGTGCCGCTGGCCGTGTTCGCCACCGGCTTCTTCTGCGCCTATCTGGCCCTGTTCCCGGCCGCCGCCGCCTGGCTGACCGGGCGGGTTCGCGCCGGCGCGCCGGTCCGCCTCCTCCTAGCCTTTCCTGCGGCGTGGATGCTGAGCGAGTGGGTGCGCGGCTGGATGTTCACGGGCTTCCCGTGGCTGATCGTGGGCTACGCCCAATCACCGGCCGGTCCCCTGAGCGGCTACGCCCCGCTGTTCGGCGTGTACGGCGTCTCGCTGGCCACGGCGCTGAGCGCCGGCCTGCTGGCCTGGATCGCGCACGCACGCACGCTGCGCGCACGCGCCTGGCCGGCGCTGGCCGGGCTGGCCGCACTGTGGCTGCCGGCACTCGTCTCGCACCAGTGGGCGTGGACCCGTCCCGAGGGAGAGCCGGTCAGCGTCACGCTAGCCCAGGGCAACATCGCGCAGGACCTCAAGTGGCGGCCCGAAGCGCTGCAGGAAACGCTGCAGACCTATCTCGACCTGACTCGCGCCAGTCGCAGCCGCCTGATCCTGCTCCCCGAGACCGCCGTGCCGCTGTTCGATGTCGACGTGCCGCGCGGCTACTTCGAACTGCTCGCGACGCACGCGCGCGCGAACGGCGGCGACCTGCTGCTCGGCGTGCCCGAATACGTCGCCGGCCCGCCTCCGCGCCACTACAACAGTGTCATCAGCCTGGGCAGCGCGCCGACGCAGATCTATCGCAAGCATCACCTGGTGCCGTTCGGCGATTACTTCCCCGACTGGGCATTCATCACCTGGATCATGCAGGCCATGGACATTCCGATGTCCAGCTTCGCCCGCGGCGAGGCCGTGCAGGCACCGCTCGCCGTCGCCGGCCAGCGGATCGCGGTGAACATCTGCTACGAGGACGCGTTCGGCGAGGAGGTCATCCGCCAGCTCCCGCACGCCACGATGCTGGCCAATTTCACCAACGATGCGTGGTGGGGCGACTCCTGGGCCTCCGAGCAGCATCTGCAGATGGCGCAGATGCGCGCCCAGGAAACGGGGCGCTGGATGCTGCGCGCGACCAACACCGGCATGACCGCGATCGTCGACGAGCGTGGGCGCGTGCGCGCTGCAGCGCCGGAGTTCATGACCACGGTGGTGAATGGCAGCGCACAGGGATTCGTCGGCATCACGCCGTACGTGCGCTGGGGAAACTGGCCGGTCCTGGCACTCACCGGGGCGATGCTCATCACAGCCGCGTGGCGCGCCCGTGCACGACACGGGCCGCTTCCCAAGTGATCCGGTCGAGGCGTGGCGCGATCTCCACACGCCGCGCCGGTTCGATGGCCGGAACAGGCCGGTAAACACAGTAGAATCCGCGTTTTCCCGATTCCCCGCGGGTCGCCGGGCGCCCGTCCCAGATCATGAACTTCCAGGACCTGATTCTCACGCTCCAGACGTACTGGGGCAAGCAGGGATGCGCCCTGCTGCAGCCGTATGACATGGAGGTGGGGGCGGGGACCAGCCACACCGCGACCTTCCTGCGCGCCCTCGGTCCGGAGCCGTGGAAGGCCGCCTACGTGCAGCCGAGCCGCCGTCCCAAGGACGGTCGCTACGGCGACAACCCGAACCGGCTGCAGCACTACTATCAGTATCAGGTCGTGCTCAAGCCCTCGCCCGCCGACATCCTGGATCTGTACCTCGGCTCGCTCGCCGCGTTGGGATTCGACCTGCGCGCCAACGACATCCGCTTCGTCGAGGACGATTGGGAGAATCCCACCCTGGGCGCCTGGGGACTGGGCTGGGAGGTCTGGCTGAACGGGATGGAAGTCACGCAGTTCACCTACTTCCAGCAGGTCGGCGGCATCGACTGCAAGCCGATCACCGGCGAAATCACCTACGGTCTGGAGCGCCTCGCGATGTACCTGCAGGGCGTGGACAACGTGTTCGACCTGGTCTGGACCGAGGGACTGACCTATCGCGACGTGTATCACCAGAACGAGGTGGAACAGAGCGCGTACAACTTCGAGCACAGCAACGTCGAGTTCCTGCTCGGCGCGTTCGGCGCGCACGAGAGGCAGGCGAAGCACCTCATGGAGCAGCAGTTGGCACTACCTGCCTACGAGCAGGTGCTCAAGGCCGCCCACACCTTCAACCTGCTGGATGCGCGCGGCGCCATCAGCGTCACCGAACGCGCAGCCTACATCGGGCGAATCCGCAACCTCGCCCGCAGCGTCGCGCACGGCTACGTGGACAGCCGCGCACGCCTGGGCTTCCCGATGGCCCCCCGCGCGTGGGCAGAGGAAACGCTTGCCCTGCTCGAAAAACAGAGGAAGGCAGCCTGAGCGATGCGCGCGAAGAACCTGCTGGTCGAACTGCTGGTCGAGGAGCTGCCGCCGAAGGCGCTCGAGCGCATCGCGAACGCATTCGCCGATACCCTGTTCGACGAGCTGCACAAGGCCGGCCTCGTCCCACGGACAGACGTCGACGGACGGCGCACGTTCGCCTCGCCTCGCCGCCTGGGCGCCCTGATCCCCGAGGTCCTGACACAGGCCCCCGACCGCACCGTCGCGCAGAAGTTGATGCCGGTGAGCGTGGGCCTGGACGCCGATGGCAAGGCGACGCCTGCACTGCGCAAGCGGCTCGCCGCGCTCGGCGCGGACGAGTCCGCGGTCGCCTCGCTCAAACGCCAGATGGACGGCAAGGCGCAGACGTTGTTCCTCGACACCACGGTCAAGGGCGTCTCGCTGTGCACGGGCCTGCAGAACGCGCTCGACGAGGCGCTCGCCAAGCTGCCCATCCCGAAGGTCATGCAATACCAGCTTGCCGACGGCTGGACCAGCGTGCACTTCGTGCGGCCCGCGCATGCACTGGTCGCGCTGCACGGCAGCGATGTCGTTGCGGTGAAGGCACTCGGTCTCGAAGCAGGACGCACCACCCAGGGCCACCGCTTCGAGGCGGCGGCGCCGCGCATCGAGATCCGCGATGCCGACAGCTATGCCGCGCAGCTGCGCGATGAGGGTGCGGTGCTCGCCGGATTCCCGGAGCGCCGCGCGCAGATCGAGGCGCAGCTCGCGCGTGCCGCGCTATCGCAGGGGCTGCAGCCGATCCGCGATGCGGCGCTCCTGGACGAGGTCACGGCGCTGGTCGAACGCCCGAACGTGCTGCTGTGCCAGTTCGACGCGCAATTCCTCGACGTGCCCCAGGAATGCCTCATCCTCACGATGAAGGCGAACCAGAAGTACTTCCCGCTGCTCGACGCGAACGAGCGGCTCACCAACAAGTTTCTGGTGGTCAGCAACGTCTCCCCTGCGGACCCCGGGCGCGTCATCCAAGGCAACGAGCGCGTGGTGCGCCCGCGCCTGGCCGACGCCAAGTTCTTCTTCGACCAGGACCGGCGCACGAAGCTGGCCGATCGCGTCGAGCGCCTGAGCAGCGTCGTCTATCACAACCGGCTCGGCTCGCAGCTCGAGCGGGTGCAGCGCCTGCGCAAGCTCGCCAGCGCCATCGCCGAAAAGCTCCACGCCGATGTCGCGCAGGCCGAGCGCGCCGCCTGGCTGTGCAAGGCCGACCTGGTGACCGACATGGTGGGCGAGTTCCCCGAGCTGCAAGGCGTCATGGGACGCTACTACGCGCACCACGACGGCGAGCCGGCTGCGGTCGCCGACGCCATCGAAGCGCACTACCGTCCACGCTTTGCGGCGGACAGCCTGCCGCGGGACAACATCGGCAGCGCGGTGGCGCTTGCCGACAAGCTCGACACGCTGGTCGGCATCTACGGCATCGGCCTGGTGCCGACCGGCGACCGCGATCCCTTCGGTCTGCGCCGGCAGGCGCTGGGCGTGTTGCGCATCCTGGCCGAGCGCGAACTTCCGCTCGACCTGCGCGAACTGCTGCAACTGGCCAAGCTCGCCTTCCCGTCCGGCGTGGTGGCCAACAGCGTCGACGCGGACCTGCACACGTTCATGCTCGAGCGTCTGCGCGGCTACCTGCGCGAGCGCGAGTTCGCCCTCGACGAGATCGAAGCGGTGGTGGCGCAGCACCCCACGCGCATCGACCAGGTCTTGCCGCGGCTGCAGGCGGTGCGCGCCTTCCGCGGCCTGCCGGAGGCGCAGTCGCTGGCCAGCGCCAACAAGCGCATCCGCAACATCCTGAGAAAGACGACGGTGGCGAGTACGGACGTGGAGCCCGCCCTGCTGCAGGCGCAGGCGGAGAAGGACCTGCACGCCGTCACGCAGCGGCTGCTCCCGCAGGTGCGCGCGCTGGTGCGCGACGAGGACTACGCGCAGGCGCTGCGCCTGCTTGCCGGCGTACGGAAGGAAGTGGATACTTTCTTCGACGAGGTGATGGTGATGACGGACGAACCGCTCACGCGCGACAACCGGCTGGCGCTGCTCGCGCAACTGGAGGCGCTCATGAACCAGGTCGCGGACATCTCCAGCCTGGGCGTATCCGGCGAGAACTGATTCGGACGAGCCGCCATGCCTTCGTCGATGAAGCTGGTGATCCTGGATCGCGACGGCGTGATCAATTACGACAGCGACCAGTTCATCAAGTCGCCTGCGGAGTGGAAGCCGATCCCCGGCAGTTTGGAAGCGATCGCCACGCTGACGCACTCCGGGTATCGGGTCGTGGTGTGTTCCAACCAGTCGGGAATCGGCCGCGGCCTTCTCGACATGGCAGCGCTCAACGCCATCAACGACAAGATGTACAAGGCGCTCGCCGTGCTCGGCGGGCGCATCGACGCGCTGTTCTACTGCCCGCACCCGGCAGAAACCGGCTGCGAGTGCCGCAAGCCGAATCCCGGCATGTATCTCGACATCGCGCGGCGCTTCAATACGCCGCTCGCCGGCGTGCCGAGCGTGGGCGATTCGCTGCGCGACCTGCAGGCCGCAGCCCAGGTGGGCTGTCAGCCCATGCTGGTGCTCACCGGCAAGGGCCAGAAGACCCTGAGCGCCGGCGGGCTGCCCGAGTCGACGCGCGTGTTCGACGACCTCGTCGCTGCCGTGCGCGCCATCATCGCCAGGCCGTGAACCGGTGCTGATCGCGCTGCGCTCGCTGCTGTTCGCGATCCTGCAGGCCCTGCTCACCGTCGTCTGGTCCCTTCTGTCGATGCTGACCGTGCCGTTTCCGCCGCTGGCGCGCTACCGCTTCATCACCGCCTGGTCGCACATGGTCATCTGGCTCGCGCGCGTGGTGTGCGGGGTGCGCTACGAGGTGAGGGGGCTGGAGCATCTGCCCACACGTCCCAGCGTGGTGCTGGCCAAGCACCAGTCGGCCTGGGAGACGCTCGCCTTCCAGGTGTTCCTGCCTCCGCAGGTGTGGGTGCTCAAGCGCAGCCTGCTGCGCATCCCGTTCTTCGGCTGGGCGCTGGCGCTGATGAGTCCGATCGCGATCGATCGCGAGGCCGGAATGCGCGCGCTGAAACAGACGCTCGAGCAGGGACGCGCGCGCATGGCACAGGGCTTCTGGATCGTGGTGTTTCCGGAGGGCCACCGCCACGCGCCGGGCGAAGAAACCACGTATCACGTCGGCGGAGCGTGGCTGGCGGTTCAGACCGGCGCGCCGGTGGTGCCCATCGCGCTCAACTCCGGATACCTGTGGCCGCGCAGCGGTTTCCTCAAGCGGCCGGGCACGATCAGCGTGAGCGTCGGACCGGCCATCGACCCGGCGGGAATGAAGGCCGAAGAATTGAACCGCCGCGTGCGCGCATGGATCGAGGAGGAAGTCCGGCGCATCGGTGCGCCGCACTGAGCTCGCCGTGCAGTTCGATCTCTTCCAACGCCCCGAACGCCTGACCGAGCGTCGGATCGCGCTGCTCGGCGAGCACGAGGTGCCCTATCTGCTCAAGCGCAGTGTCAAGCGACGGCGCATGCTGCTCACGGTCGACGAGAACGGGCTCACCGTGAGTGTGCCGTGGCGGACGGGCGAACAGCGCATCGCCAACCTGCTGCGCCAGTCGGCGCCCTGGGTCCTGAGCAAGCTCGAGCTGTACGCGACGCGCCGGCCGCGCGAGCGGCGCTGGGCGCACGGCGAGACCATCGAGTACCTGGGGTGCAGCGTGCCGCTGCACCTGAACGCGCACAACGGCCGCACGGTGGCACAACTGCAGGATGACGGCAGCCTGCGGCTGTGGCTCACGGCACCCGAGGATTCGAGCGCGGTGCGCGCAGCGGTGATCGGCTGGTACCGGCGTCATGCGTTGCCGCACCTGAGCGGCGCCGCCCTGCGCTTCGCGGCACTGCTGGGAGAGCGCCCGCCCACCGTGCTCCTCAGCAGCGCACAGGGGCGATGGGGCAGCTGCAACGCACGCCGCGAGGTGCGGCTCAACTGGCGCCTGATGCAGGCGCCTCCGCGCCTCATCGACTACGTCGTCGCGCACGAGGTCGCCCACCTGCGCGTGATGAACCACTCCACCCGCTTCTGGTCCACCGTCGAGCGCCTGCTTCCCGACTACCGCGAGGCACGCGCAGAACTCGACCGGCGCGCCGCGCACTACATGGCCCTGTAAGCCGGGGGCCGGAGACCCCTGTGCTACACTCGACCGAAACCTTCGCCTCTCTCATGCGCGCCTACCTTCCGCTCGTCCTGCTGGCCTGTCTGCTGCAGGGCTGCGGCCAGAAGGGCAGCCTCTACATTCCCACCGCAGAGCAGTTGCAGGAGGAAGAGGAG
>JAEZCG010000173.1 GCA_023430065.1 Pseudomonadota bacterium
GTGCGCGAGGAGCGCACCGCCTGCGATATGATTCAGGCCCACTCATCCGGCTGCACACGACGGCGCCGACAGCGCTCGTGCCAGCTGAGACGTTAGACCTGCTCAACGACCGCTTGGTCCTCGACACGCCTCGGAGTCCAACTGAATCTGGCTGATTGCCGACCTCGCAGCTCGCTCCGGTGTCGGGTCGCGCTGCACCCTGAACGCTCGATCCACCTGCCATGACGACGACTTCGCTGTTTCTGCTGCTCGTGCTGCCCTTCGTGGGCTGCGGGGTCGCCGCGCTGCTGCCCACCACCGCTCGCAACCTCGAGTCGCTGTGGGCCGCTGCCGTCTCCTTGGCGGTTGCGCTGCCGCTGGCGCTGATGTACCCGGCGGTGCGCGACGGCGGCGTGCTCGTCGAGCGCCTGGCGTGGCTGCCCAGCCTGGGCATGGACCTGGTCGTGCGCATCGACGGGTTCGCCTGGATGTTCGCGATGCTGGTCAGCGCCATGGGTCTGCTGGTCACCGTGTACGCGCGCTACTACCTCTCGCCCGAGGATCCGGCGGCGCGCTTCTACTCGCTGCTGCTCGGGTTCATGGGGTCGATGTTGGGCGTGGTGCTGTCGGGCAACCTGGTGCAGCTAGTGGTGTTCTGGGAGCTCACCAGTGTCTTCAGCTTCCTGCTGATCGGCTACTGGACCCACCGCAAGGATGCGCGGCGTGGTGCGCGCATGGCCTTCACTGTCACCGCGACCGGCGGGCTCGCGCTGCTCGCGGGGATCCTCATCGTCGGCCACATCGTCGGCAGTCTCGAGCTCGACGTCGTGCTGGCCGCCGGCGAGCAGGTGCGCGGCCATGCGCTGTACCCTGTAGCGCTGGGACTCATCCTGCTGGGTGCGCTGACCAAGAGCGCGCAGGTGCCGTTCCACTTCTGGCTCCCGCATGCGATGGCCGCACCTACGCCGGTGTCGGCCTACCTGCATTCGGCGACGATGGTCAAGGCGGGGGTCTTCCTGCTGGCTCGCCTGTGGCCGGTACTCGCGGGCACTGACGCCTGGTTTTGGATCGTCGGCGGCGCCGGCCTCGCGACGCTGGTGTTGGGCGCCTACGCGGCCATGTTCCAGAACGACCTCAAAGGCCTGCTGGCGTACTCGACGATCAGCCACCTCGGGCTGATCACGCTGCTGCTGGGTCTGAACAGCCCCCTGGCCGCGGTCGCGGCGGTGTTCCACATGATGAACCATGCGACCTTCAAGGCCTCGCTGTTCATGTCGGTGGGCATCATCGACCACGAGACCGGTACGCGCGACATGCGGCGGCTCGACGGCCTGTTCCGCTACATGCCCATCACCGGCACGCTGGCCATCGTAGCCTGCGCCGCGATGGCGGGCGTGCCGCTGCTCAACGGCTTTCTGTCCAAGGAGATGTTCTTCGCCGAGACGATGTTCGTCAGCGCGAGCCCGGCGGTCGAGTTCGGCCTGCCCGCGCTGGCCACGCTGGCCGGCGTGTTCGCGGTCGTCTACTCGCTGCGCTTCGGCCACGACGTCTTCTTCGGCGATCCGCCGGATTGTCCGCGCCAGCCGCACGAACCGGTGCACTGGATGCGCGTGCCCGTGGAACTGCTGGTGCTGGCCTGCATCGTGGTGGGTACGCTGCCGGCCTGGTCGGTGGGTCCGCTGCTGGCCACCGCGGCCCAGCCGGTGGTGGGCGGCACGCTGCCCGAGTACAGTCTTGCGCTCTGGCATGGCTTCAACACGCCGCTGGTGATGAGCGCCGTGGCCACCGGCGGCGGGCTGTTGCTGTACCTGCGCTTTGCCGGGGCGTTCAAGCGCCGCAGTCGGCGGGCTGCGCCGGGCCTGCTCGGACTCGACGGCCGGCGCGTGTTCGAAGGCCTGATGGCGTGGCTGTCGGGCGCCGCGCGCGTGGCGCTGCGATCGCTGGGCACACGGCGCCTGCAGCCGCAGCTGCTCTGGCTGGTGCTGACGGCCGGGCTTGCCGGGCTGGGCTCGGCGCTGATCGTGCCGCTGGCCTGGGGCGATCGCCCGCGCGTGCCGGCGGCGCCGGAGTTCGTGCTGCTGTGGGCAGTGGGCGGCGCCTGCGCGCTGGGTGCGGCGTGGCAGGCGAAATTCCACCGCCTGGCCGCGCTCACCATGCTGGGCGTGGTGGGGCTGGTGCTGTGCATCACCTTCGCCTGGTTCTCGGCGCCCGACCTGGCGCTGACGCAACTCGCCGTCGAGGTCGTCACGCTGGTGCTGTTCCTTCTGGGACTGCGCTGGATGCCCAAACGCGTGGAGATGGATGACTCGCGCACCGCGGTGCGCGCCTGGTGGCGCCGCCGGCGCGACCTGGTCATCGCAGTGTGCATGGGCGGCGGCCTCGCGGCGCTCTCCTACGCGCTGCTCACGCGCCAGGCACCGCTGTCGATCGCGCCGTACTTTCTCGACAACGCGCTATCGGCGGGGGGCGGGACCAACGTGGTCAACGTGATGCTGGTGGACTTCCGTGCGTTCGACACACTGGGGGAGATCACCGTGCTGGGCGTCGTGGGCATCACGGTATATGCGCTGCTGCGCCGCTTTCGGCCGCCGGCCGAGGTGATCGACCGGCCCGCGCAGCAGGCCGCGGAAGGTGCAGCCGGCGGCGATCTCGTCACGCGCGAGGACGGCAGCACGCCGCAGCACTATCTGGAAGTGCCGGCGGTACTGGTGCGGCTGCTGCTGCCGTTGGCGATGGTGTTTGCCTTCCACCTCTTCATGCGCGGTCACAACGAACCGGGCGGCGGATTCGTTGCCGGGCTGGTGGTGGCGATTGCCTTCATCGCCCAGTACATGGTCAGCGGCACGCGATGGGTCGAGGATCGCATGCACCTGTTGCCGCCGCGCTGGATTGCCGTCGGCATTCTGTTCGCAGTGGTTACTGGGCTGGGCGCTGTGGCGCTGGGCTTCCCGTTCCTGACGTCGCACACGGCCCACGTGCGCTGGCCGCTCGTCGGCGAGGTGCATCTGCCCAGCGCCGCGGTCTTCGATCTCGGCGTGTTCGCGGTGGTGCTCGGTGCCACGCTGCTGATGTTGACGGCGATCGCGCACCAGTCGCTGCGTGCCCGCCGCCGTCACGACGCGCTCGACGGCGGGGAGGCGCGCTGATGGAGATCGTGATTTCGATGGCCATCGGCGTGATGGCAGGCGGCGGGGTGTGGTTGGTATTGCGGCCGCGCACGTTCCAGGTGCTGATCGGGTTGTCGCTGCTGTCGTATGCGGTCAACCTGTTCATCTTCAGCGTCGGCAGCCTGGCGGTGGACGCCGAGCCCATCCTGCGGGCGGGCGTGCCGGCCGACCTGGCGCACTACACCGACCCGGTGCCGCAGTCGTTGGTACTGACGGCGATCGTGATCGGGTTCGCGACCACGGCGCTGTTCCTCGTCGTTCTGCTGGCGTTACGGGGCTTGAGCGGCGGCGACCACGTCGACGGACAGGAGGAGCGCCCGTGAGCGCCACCCCCGACCATCTGGTCGCCGTGCCGGTTCTCCTGCCGCTGGCCACAGCGGCCGTCATGCTGCTGCTGGACGAAAAGCGACGCAGGTTGAAGTCGCTCGTCAACATCGCGTCGACCCTCATCGGGCTGGCCGTGGCGGTGGCGCTGCTGCTGCGCGCGCAGGCCGAGGGGCCGGCGGCCTTCGGGATCTACCTGCCGGGCAACTGGTCCGTGCCCTACGGCATCGTGCTCGTGGCCGACCGTCTGTCGGCACTGATGGCGGTGCTGGCCGGCAGCGTGGGCTTGGCAGCGCTGCTGTACGCGCTGCCGCGCTGGCAGCACGCGGGCGTGTACTTTCACGTGCTGTTCCAGTTGCAGCTGATGGGGTTGTACGGGGCCTTTCTCACCGCTGACCTGTTCAACCTGTTCGTCTTCTTCGAGGTGCTGCTGGCGAGCAGCTACGGCTTGCTGCTGCATGGCGGCGGAAGCGAACGCGTGCGAGCGGGACTTCACTACATCGCGATCAACCTCTTTGCGTCGCTGCTGTTCCTCATCGGCGTGGCAGTGCTGTACGGCGTGACGGGGACACTCAACATGGCCGACATCGCCCGCCGGGTAGTCATGATTCCCCCGGGCGATCGCGGCCTCCTGCATGCCGGCGCCGCCATCCTGGCGATTGCCTTCCTGGCCAAGGCCGCGGTGTGGCCGCTGAACTTCTGGCTTCCGGCTGCCTATGCGGCCGCCAGCGCGCCGGCGGCGGCGCTGTTCGCCATCCTCACCAAGGTCGGTGTGTACGCCGTGTTGCGGCTGTGGACACTGTGTTTCCCGCCGGACGCGGGCGCCTCCGCCGGCTTCGGCGGCGACGTGCTGGTATGGGGTGGCCTGGCCACACTGGCATTCGGCGCCATCGGCATGCTGGCCTCGCAGAAGCTGGCGCGGCTGGCGGGATACAGCGTGATCGCCTCTTCGGGCACCCTGGTGGCGGCAATCGGCTTCGACGCGCCGGCGCTCGGTGGCGGCGCACTTTTCTATCTGGCGAGTTCCACCCTGGTCGGTTGTGCGCTGTTCCTGTTGGTGGAACTGCTCGAGCGTGCGCGCCAGATCGAACGGGGCCCCGCCCACGTCGACGACGGACTGTACGTGCTGCCCGCCTTTCGCGATGCCGAGCCCCCGGGCGGCACCAATCTCGATGACGACGAGGAGGCGCTGATCGGCCGTGCGCTGCCGGCCACACTGGCTTTCCTGGGGGTGGCCTTCACCGTGTGTGCCATGGTAATTGGCGGGCTGCCGCCGCTCACCGGCTTCGTCGCCAAGCTGGCGATGCTGCGCCCGCTGCTGGAAATCGGGACCCCGGCAGCCTGGACCCTGTTTGGATTGCTGATTGCGACGGGGCTTCTCGCCGCGATCGCCTTCATGCGGGCGGGGATGCGCCACTTCTGGACGCCGCAGGAGCGGCCTGCGCCACGCCTGCGCGTCGTCGAAGCGCTGCCCATTGCCGGGCTGCTGGTGGCCGCGCTGGTACTCGTCGCCCGCGCCGAGCCGGTGCTGAGCTATATGCGGGCCACGGCCGAGTCACTGCACGCGCCGGAGCACTACATCGCAGCGGTACTGGGCGCGCGCCCGATCCAGCACCTGGAGGAAGCGCGATGAGGGGCTGGTTACCCTCGCCCTGGCTGTCGCTGGGGATCTTCGGCGGCTGGCTGCTGCTCTCCCGCAGTGGTAGCGTCGGCCAGATGCTGCTGGGGTTGCTCGTGGCGGTGGTGATGCCGCTGCTGGCCTCGCCGTTGCGACCGCAACCGGCACCCCTGCGCCGCTGGGGTCTGCTGGTACGACTCATCGGACGGGTCGGAATCGAGGTGGTGCGCTCGGCGGTGCAGGTGGCCGCCGGCATCGCGCGCGCCCGACGCTCGCCGCCCCGTGGCAGCTTCGTCGTCGTGCCGCTGGACCTGCGCGACGTGCACGCCCTGGCGGCACTGGCGATGATCACTGCGGTCATCCCGGGGACCGTGTGGACCGAGCTCGCCAGCGATCGCGACGCCTTGCTCATCCACGTGTTCGACCTCGAGGACGAGGCCGCCTTCATTGCACGCTTCAAACGCGACTACGAGCTTCCGCTGAAGGAGATCTTCGAATGAGTTCGCTGCTGTCCCTGGCGATCACCGTCACCTTGGTGCTGTACGCGCTGGCGATGAGCATCGGCCTGGTGCGCCTCATGCGGGGACCGAGCGCGCAGGATCGCATCCTGGCGATGGATTTTCTGTACGTGGTCGGAATGCTGGTGATGCTGCTGCTGGCGATCCGTTACGACAGCGAAATGTACTTCGAGGGCGCGCTGCTGATGGTGCTGTTCGGCTTCGTCGGCTCGGTGGCGCTGGCCAAGTTCCTGCTCCGCGGCGAGGCCATCGAATGAGCATGCTGCAAGTGCCCTGGACCGAGGTCGCGGTCGCGCTGCTGCTGCTGGCCAGTGGCGGCGTCGTGCTGCTTGCGGCGCTGGGATTGCTGCGCTTGTCGGACTTCTTCCTGCGAATGCATGCCCCGGCGCTCGCCTCGACGCTCGCTGCCTGGATCGTGACGCTGGCATCGATCGTGCATTTCAGCAGTCGTGGCGGCGGACTCTCGCTGCACACGTGGCTGATCATCATCGTGCTATCGATCACCGCACCGGTGACGACGATCGTGCTGGCCCGCGCCGCGCTGTTTCGGCGCCGGCTGGCCGGCGATGCGCTCCCACCGCCGCTGGGCGGGCGCTCGCGCCGCCAGTGAGCGGGTCCCGCTCGCCGGCGCCCCGCAGCGCGCGAAACACGGTGTAATCTACACGCTCTCACTCTTGCCAGGCTCGACATAGCGTGATCCATCGCAGCGAATACCCGGATGTCGCGATCCCAGAGATTCCGGTCTGGAAGCTGGTCATGGAGCGGTTCGCGGAGCATGGCGAGCGTCCGGCCATCGTCGATGGGCCGACCGGACGGGGAATCACGTATGCACGACTGGCGCAGGACGTCGAGCGTGCGGCGAAGGGCTTGGCTGCCGCCGGATTCGCCAAGGGCGACGTGTTCGCCTTCTGCTGCCCGAATGTGCCCGAATATGCCGTTGCGCTGCTTGCGGTGAATCGCCTGGGCGGCGTGGCGATGACCATGAACCCGCTCTATACCGCGGAGGAGATCGCCCAGCAGTTGCGCGAGACGCGCGCTTGCTTCCTCCTGACGGTGCCGGCCCTCGTGCAGCGCTGCGTGGAGGCGAGCGCGGGGACGTCGGTGCGCCAGGTGTTGAGCGTCGGCGCATCGCCCGGCGCGACCGACTTCGCCAGCCTGTTCTCCGACTCGGGTGTGTTGCCGGAAGTCCACGTGGACGTACGAACGCACGTCGCGGCCATGCCGTATTCCAGTGGCACGAGCGGCGTACCCAAGGGCGTGATGCTCACCGAGTACAACATGGTGGCACAACTGCAGCAGGCGACCGTGATGCTCGCGCGCAGGCGCGAGGATGTCGTGCTCGCCGTACTGCCCTTCTTCCACATCTATGGCCTGATGCTCATCCTGCTCGATGGTCTGCGGCACGGCGCGACCCTGGTGAGCATGATGCGGTTCGATTTCGTGCAGTTCCTCGAGAGCGTGCAGCGGCATCGCGTGACGGTCGCGCCGCTGGTGCCTCCCATCGTCCTCGGGCTCGCCAAGAATCCGGCAGTCGACCAATACGACCTGTCGAGTATCCAGTCGATATTCAGCGGCGCGGCACCGCTCGGTGCAGAGGTGGAGCAGGCGTGCGCGCAGCGACTCGGATGCCGCATCATGCAGGGCTACGGGATGACCGAGTTTGCGGGCGCCTCGCTGTCCCATGCCGCGGCCGAAGCGGCGCCCAGGACCGGTTCCGTCGGCAAGTGCTGGCCGAGCATGCACGCGCGCATCGTCGACGTCCAGACCGGTGCCGACGTCGATCGGGGCAAGACCGGCGAACTGCTCATGCGCGGACCGAACGTCATGCGCGGTTACTTCGAGCGGCCGGATGCAACCCAGGAAACGCTGGTGGACGGATGGTTGCATACCGGGGACATCGCCTACGTCGACCAGGATGGGTATTTCTTCATCGTCGATCGCGTCAAGGAACTGATCAAGCACAACGCCTATCAGATCGCGCCGGCTGAACTCGAGGCGGTTCTCCTGCGTCATCCGGCCGTGGCCGATGCCGCGGTGATCCCGAGTCCCGACGAGGAATCCGGGGAGGTGCCGAAGGCCTTCGTGGTGCTGAAGGCGCCCGTCGAACCGCAGGCCATTCTCGATTTCGTTGCCCAGCACGTCGCGCCCTACAAGAAGATCCGCCGGATCAGCGTCGTCGACACCATCCCCAAATCCCCGTCAGGCAAGATCCTTCGTCGCGTACTGGTTCAACAGGAGCGGGCAGCCCAATCCAACCCTTGACCACCAGTGCGGACATGATCGATCCCGAGGCAGGGGCCGCGCCAGCGGACGAGGTCTTCATGCGCCAGGCCCTGGACCTTGCGCTGCAGGCGTGCGCTGCGGGAGAGGTTCCCGTGGGCGCCGTCGTCGTCCAGGGCGGCGAGGTGATCGGCGAGGGCTTCAACGCACCCATCTCCAGTGCCGATCCGACCGCGCACGCGGAGGTCCGCGCACTCCGCGCAGCGGCGGCGCGCGTGGGGAACTACCGCCTGCCTGGCGCCACGCTGTACGTGACGCTCGAGCCGTGTGTCATGTGCGTCGGCGCCATGCTGCATGCGCGGGTGGCGCGCGTCGTGTACGGCGCTGCCGATCCCAAGACCGGTGCCGCCGGTGGGGTGGTCGACCTGTTCGCCCTCGAGCCCATCAATCATCATGCGACCGTGCAGGGCGGCGTGCTCGCGCACGAGTGCGGGGAAGTGCTGCGGAAGTTCTTCAGGCAGCGGCGGGAGAAGAACGCTTGAGTGCCATCCGCATCCTGATTCCAAGCCAGACGCTGGAACTGCGCAGCGCGGCGGGCGACCTGGTGAAGCGCTATCCGGTGTCCACGTCGGCACGGGGCATGGGAGAGCAGTTCGGCAGCTTCAAGACGCCGCGGGGACGCCATGTCATCCGCGCCAAGATCGGCGCCGGCCTCCCGGTCAACAGCGTGCTGGTGCGCAGGCGCCCCACCGGCGAAATCTGGTCCCCGGAACTGGCTGCCCGCTTTCCGGGACGCGATTGGATCCTGACGCGCATCCTGTGGCTCTCCGGTTGCGAGCCAGGCTTCAACCGGCTGGGCAACGTGGACACGATGCGCCGTTTCATCTACATCCACGGCTGCCCGGACAGTGCGCCAATGGGGATTCCGGGTTCCATCGGCTGTGTGCGCATGCACAACCCCGACCTTCTCGACCTGTTCGACCGGGTCGAGGCGGGTACCTCGGTAGACGTACGCGAGCACGGGTGAGGTTCCAGCTCGATCGTTGTGCATCGCGGAAGATTGGTTTAGAGTGCCGCGACCTTCAGATCCCCTGACACGGAAAGGGACAAAACAATGCGGCTGGCGGGAAAGGTATCGATCATCACCGGAGCGGCACGCGGCATCGGGCTGGCAACCGCCATCAAATTCGCACAAGAGGGTGCCGTCGCCGTCGTTTGCGACATGGACCAGGCAAGCGTCGACGAGGCCGTGGCCAAGGTGCGTGCCGGAAAGGGCGAGGCGCTCGGTTTCGTGGTCGACGTGACTGCGCCGGCCACCATCCGCGCCATGGTCGATGCGGTCATGGACAAGTACGGCCGGGTGGATGTGCTGGTCAACAACGCCGGAATCGTTCAGGACGCACAGCTGCTGAAGATGAGCGAGGTTCAGTTCGACAAGGTCATCGACGTGAACCTCAAGGGTACGTACAACTGCGCCAAGGCCGTCGCCGACATCATGGTGCAGCAGGGGGCCGGCGTCATCCTCAACGCCTCGTCGGTAGTCGGCTTGTACGGGAACTTCGGCCAGACCAACTATGCTGCCAGCAAGTTCGGCGTGATCGGCATGGTAAAGACCTGGGCGCGGGAACTCGGCCGCAAGGGGGTACGTGCCAATGCCGTGTGCCCGGGCTTCGTCGAGACCAGCATCCTGAGCAGCATCCCCGAGAAGGTGATCGAGGCCATGAAGAGCCGCGTACCGCTCGGGCGTCTGGCCAAGCCGGAGGAGATTGCCAACGTGTATGCCTTTCTTGCCTCGGATGAGGCAAGCTACATCAATGGCGCGGTGATCGAGGTCGGTGGCGGCGCGACGATCTAGCCGGGCGTTGGTATTGCAGCGAGGCCGTCCCCGTATCAGGGGCCGCTTCAGGGTTGAACGTGCGAACGCAAGTCAGACTGCTCGGTGAGCTTGGGCCGTACGCCCGAGCTCGCAACAACCACTGCTTGTCAGGAGGGGCACGAGGCGCAAGGGCGTCCATTCCTCACTCGTGAAAGTGTCCTGCTTAGCCTCAACGCATTCCTTGTTGACGTTCTTTCTCAGTAGCGGGGGGCGTCCGAAACCCGTGGCGGAACCGACCTCGACATAGACCTTGGCTGACAACGCGAAGATCTCGAGATAACCAAACCCGACGGAACTTCGCGTTCTGGCCGATGGCCGCCGTTGGCAGGGAACGCGAGAAAGGTTGGTAAGCGGTCAGCCGGGTATCGAAGCAGCGGGTCCATCGGGTGCATGCCACCTCGACGAGCGATCTGCCGGCACTCGACCTGGGGCATCCTGTTTTGCCGTCCGCGCCCTTGCCGCTCTCCTGCCAATGTCCAACGCCAAGTCGGCGCGCTCGATCAGGTGCGTCAACACGTCATCGCCGTCGTGCATGATGCCAACCCCCAGGCTGATCTCGGGGTGCATGACCCGGAGGTCGTCGAGGTGAAGGCGGGCCACCACCGCCCGGCGCAGTTTCTCGGAAAGGGCCCGGGCGGTGTCGAGATG
>JAEZCG010000225.1 GCA_023430065.1 Pseudomonadota bacterium
GTTGAGTGCCGGACACGGCCTTTTTGTTGCTAGTAACCGTAATCGCTATCCTCCAGCAGGACTTCAAATGATGAACCGTATCGCGCTTCTGGCCGCCGTCATGGCGGCGCTTCCCGCCCTGTCGGGCACCGCCCAGGCACAAGGCAGCCTCGAAGCGGGTAAGGAAAAGGCAGCCGTCTGTGCGGCCTGCCACGGCCCGGATGGCAACGTCGTTCCCGGCACCGCGCCCGAGGGTGAGGCCTACCCGGATCTCGCCGGCCAGACCGCGCGCTACCTCTATCTGCAGCTGCGCGACTTCAAGGACGGCCGTCGCAAGAACCCTCTGATGAGCCCGATGGCAGCCAACCTGACCAGGCAGGACATGCTCGACCTCGCCGAGTATTACTCCAAGCAAAAGCACGCGCCCAGCACCTTCGAGGTCGATCCGGCCAAGGCCGCAGAGGGAAAGAAGGTTTCGGACGCAGCCCTGTGCACCATGTGTCACCTCGGCGCTTTCTCGGGCCAGAACGAGGTGCCGCGCGTGGCGGGACAGGAGTACGATTACATCGTCAAGCAGATGCGCGACTTCCGCGAGAGGCGGCGCACGAACGATGCCGGCAACATGACCAGCGTCGCGCGCGGGCTGACGGACGAGCAGATCGACCAGCTGGGGCATTACATCACCGGGCTGCGGTGAGTGGGGTGATGCGTCGTCAGACGCTGTCCTGCCTCGGTCCCCACGGCTTCCATCGCATCCGCTACGTTGAGTGGGGTGCGCCCGACAACCCCGAGGTCGTGGTCTGCGTACACGGACTCACGCGCAACGGCCGTGACTTCGACGACCTCGCACAGGCGCTCTCGCCGGAATTCCGCGTGCTCTGCCCCGACGTCGTCGGCCGCGGAACGAGCGACTGGCTCGAGCACAAGCAGGACTACGGCTATCCGCTGTATCTGTCCGACATGGCAGCGCTGATCGCGCGCAGCGGCGCGGCGCGCGCGCGCTGGGTCGGCACGTCGATGGGCGGGTTGATCGGGATGATGCTCGCCGCACAACCCCGCTCACCGATCGAGCGGCTGGTCATCAACGACGTCGGACCGCTCGTGCCGAAAGCGGCTCTGGAACGCCTCGCCGGCTACGTGGGCCGCACCGGGCCGTTCGCCGACGCTGCTGCGCTGGAGACCCATCTGCGCAGGATCTTTGCGCCGTTCGGTCCGCTCACCGATGCACAATGGGCGCATATGACCGCGCACTCCACACGCACGAGCGAGGACGGAACCATCCATCTCGCCTATGATCCGGCCATCGGCGATGCATTCTCGGGCGAGTTGCGCGACGTCGACCTGTGGCCGCTGTGGGATGCACTGCGCTGCCCCACCCTGGTGCTGCGCGGAGCCGAGTCCGATCTCCTACGCGAGGATACGGCCGAGCAGATGACGCGGCGGGGTCCACGGGCACAGCTGCATACGTTCGCCGGGATCGGGCATGCCCCTTCGCTGATGGCGTCCGAACAGATCGACCGCGTCGCCGCCTTCCTGCGCGCCTGACAGCCAGCCCCGCCCGTCCGTCTGCGGACGGCCGCTATACTTTGCGGCCTTGCCAGCACCAGGAGAATCCAGTGTCTCAGTCCGACTTCAAGCGCCCCGACGCGCGCCTCATGGAACAGGTACGCGAGGTGGCCAAGTGCTACAGCGCGTCCTGCGTCTTCGCCGACGTGCAGCATCGCGGCGGAGTCATGCACAGTTCGATCAAACCGATCTTCCGCGGCAAGGTCGTCGGTCCGGCGGTCACGGTGAGGCTCTCGCCCGGCGACTTGCAGGATCCGCTGCTCGCTCTGCACGTGGCCAAGGCCGGTGACGTGGTCGTCATCGACGCGGGCGGGGAGACGGAGACTTCGGTGTTCGGCGGTCTGATGGGCAGCCTGTTCAAGAACGGCGGCATACACGGCGCAATCATCGACGGTGCCTGCCGCGACGTCGACGAGCTTCGCGACATCGACTTTCTGCTGTTCTCCAAGGCGATCACCGCCCGCGGCACGCACACCATGTTCTCCGGGCGCAAGAGCGACGTGTTGGTGAATGTGCCGGTAACCTGCGGAGGCATCGTGGTCCACCCCGGCGATGTCGTCGTGGCCGACGAGATCGGCGTCACCGTCGTCCCGTCCGCGGACCTCGAGACGGTGCTCGCCGCGGCCCGCGACCAAGCCGAGCGCGAGGAAGCCACCCGCCAGCGCATCAAGCAGGGGCGCACCTTCGAGCAGCTGCTGGAAGAATTCGGACGCATCTGAGGTTACTTACCACGAAGCCGCGCAGACACGAAGACCAGCAAATTCTTCGAACACAGGCCTTCGTGGTCCGACATGAGTTGAAACGATGATCGCCATCGACTGGGGCACGTCCAGCTTGCGCGCCTATCGCCTTGCCGGCGACGGTGCAGTCGTAGAGAAACGCGCAGCCCCGCTGGGCATCATGCAGATCGAGAACGGCCGCTTCGCGCAGGCTTTGCAGGCGCAGATCGGTGACTGGCTCGCGTCCGGGGAAACGCGGGTCGTGATGACCGGCATGATCGGCAGCCGTCAGGGCTGGAAGGAAGCACCCTATGTCAACACACCGGCCGGTGCGGACGACCTTGCCGCCGGCATGGTGAGCGTGTCGATGGACAACGGTGGCCTGGCGTGGATCGCTCCGGGCGTGTGCACGCGTGGCGTCGACGGTGTGCCGGACGTGATGCGCGGCGAGGAGACGCAGATTCTCGGTGCGCTCGACGCCCTGCCGGGCGCCGGGGCTTGGATTTGCCTGCCCGGCACGCACAGCAAGTGGGTACACGTGCGCGAGCGCCGCATCGAGGCGTTTCGAACGTTCATGACCGGCGAGGTGTTCGCCGTGCTCAAGCGCCACAGCATCCTCGGACGGATGATGAACGACTCGACAGTCGATCTGGAGACCTTCGATGCCGGCCTCGGTGTGGGAGGCCGTGCGGATCTGCTGCATGGCCTGTTCGGGGTACGCGCGCTCGGCCTGTTCGACGAACTGCGAAGCGACAGGTCCGCCTCTTACCTCTCGGGCCTGTTGATCGGCAACGAACTGGCGACGCTTCCCGACGATCTGCGCCGGGCGTTTCTGATCGGAGACTCGGATCTGGTTCGGCTGTACCGACATGCGCTGGAGCGAAAGGGTATCGTCGTGGAAAACCTCGACCAGGATGCCGCGGTGGCAGGGCTACGCATGCTCGACCGGGCTGCTCAGGAGCGCATGGGACGATGAATCTCGAACAGGCCCTGCACCGCTGTCCGCTGGTAGCCATCCTGCGCGGGGTCAGCCCCGTGGGTTGCCTGGATGTGGCAGAGGTGCTCCTCGAATGTGGGATCACGATCATCGAGGTGCCCCTCAACTCGCCCCAACCGCTGGAGAGCATCGAACGGTTGGCGCGCGCGCACGCCGGGCACGCGCTCATCGGTGCGGGCACCGTGCTCTACGAAGCCGAGGTGGAAGCGGTCGCGCGCGCCGGCGGCAGGCTGCTCGTGGCGCCGAACACCAACGTCTCGGTGATCGCGCGTGCCCGGCAGCACGGGATGATCACCCTGCCCGGCTTCGCCACGCCCAGCGAAGCATTCGCCGCGTTGGAAGCCGGCGCCGACGGTTTGAAACTGTTCCCCGCCGAGGCAAACCCGCCAACCGTGCTCAAGGCACTGCGCGCGGTGCTCCCGCGCAATGCTCCCGTCCTGCCGGTCGGGTCTATCGGCCTGGGCAATATGGCGGGATACTGGGCGGCGGGTGCAAACGGATTCGGATTGGGCTCTTCGCTCTACCAGCCCGGCATCGCCCTTCCCGCGCTCCGTGCGCAGGCTCAGGCGTTCATGAGTGAGATCGATCGACTGCGCGCCGCGTCCGCGTAATTGTTGTCACGCGGCCTGCGTATAGTCACCGCGCAGCCGGGATGGACCTGGGACAAGCATCGGGCGGCGCGAACGCCCGCGTTCCGATCGCTGCCGCGCATGCCGCTCGGCCTCGGTAGTGGGCGTGTATCCGAAGCGGCGCCAGGTGTGCGTGATATCCGTCTGCGCAGCAGGGGTGTACTTGAACTCCGCGTCCAGCAAGCTCATCGAACCGTCTCCGTCCCGTCGGCCGCGGCGCATGGTCGACGCGCCGCAGCCCTCGGTCCTGTAAGAAATTCAGCCCTGGTGGGGTGAGTCCTGACCGGCGGGACGCTGGCGAGTGGGTGATTCCTCAGCGGGCACCACCGGATCCGGCGCGGCGGCCGCATTACCCGGGAGATACGCGCCACGACCCTCTCCCGTTCTCGCTGTGCGGCGGCGGCCGAGCCGATTGGCCGGGTGCCGGTTGCGTTGCTGACGTCCCATGATCTTCTCCTTGGTTATGTGCTCGCGCGGAACAGCGCGATCACTGGCGGCAACACCCGTGCCGGGCTTCGCACCGTGA
The DNA here is from genome assembly GCA_023430065.1 of Pseudomonadota bacterium. Classification (GTDB taxonomy): domain Bacteria; phylum Pseudomonadota; class Gammaproteobacteria; order Burkholderiales; family SHXO01; genus SHXO01. The sequence continues at coordinate 4,417 of JAEZCG010000225.1, forward strand.
ATGCGGACGCTGGGGCACAGTGGTTGCCGGGAAATCTTCCAAGTTTTGATCCGGCCCACAGCCGAAACGTTCACCGAATCGTTCAGCAGGCGCGCTCGTACGACGCTGCGCCGGAAACAGGCACGATGAACCGCTTCTTGTCCTCCACTCACATCGAAGTCCGCCCAGACGATGCACGGGACGCCGAGCGGCTTCCGCTCGCGCTCTGCTGCGACGACCCGTCTGCGGTGCGGTGGCGCACCGTGCGCGCGGCCCGGCGCCGCTGGCCCCTCTACTGGGGTCCGGTACCGGAGGGCCCAGCGCCCGCCGAGATACCGGCTGCGGACAGGGCGCAACCGGTCTCTGGCACTGCGAACTGACGATTCGCCGTTGCCGTGCGGCGTGGGCATGTGCATTGCCGAAGCGATGGTCGACGACCGGCATTCGGATGCCGAACATTTTCCACCCTCGATCAATGGAGACCTCTGCAATGCAACAGACCCAACGCCATCCCCATCGCTTCCGCGCGGCTGCTTGGTTCGGCACGGCGGCACTCGCGGGCGCCATGCTCGTTCCCACCCCTTCCCAGGCGCAGTTCATCGACGACACGGCCGGCTTCTACGCCGGTGCGGGCATCGGTCGCGCGGACCTGGACAGCCCGTGCCCAGGATCTCCCAATGTGGTCGACTGCGACGACAACGGCACTGCCTGGAAAGTATATGGCGGCTGGCAGCTCAACCGCTGGCTCGCCGCGGAGCTGGGCTACGTGAATCTGCCGGATGCCGATTTCCGAGGGCAGACCGGGGGCGGCGTTGGGCTCAGCGGCGATATCGAGACCTGGGGCATCACCGCGCACGCGGTCGGCAAGATCCCGGTCCCCATCGGCGCGCTGGATCGCCTCTCGCTGCTCGGAAAAGTCGGTCTGGTGTACTGGGACCGCGAGCGCAACGCGAACCTGTCCGCATTCGACGATGACGACAGCGGTGTGGACTTCGCCTGGGGCCTGGGCGCGGAATACACCATCTCCGACCGCGTGGGCATCCGCGGCGAGTGGGAGCGCTTCGAGAACATCGGCGATCGCGACGTGGGTCGGGGCGATGCGGATCTCTGGACGATCAGCGTGAACTACAAATTCTGAGCATGCAACGCGGCCCGGGTGATGACCCCGGGCCGCGCGTCGACATCCGGCTAGCTCGGTGTGATGCGCGCGCGCATGTGATGCATGCGCCGGCCCAATTGCTGCAGGCGTCCGGCAAGTCGCTGCTCGAATTGCGGAAAGAGTACGTGCTCCTCCTCGCTGACGTGCTGCTCCACGTCCTCCGTAAGCTGAAGCACCAGCACTTCCAGTTCGCGGCACAGTTGCCTGCCTGGGCGTCAGGACACTCGTACCGGATGCAGGTTCGTGGCGGCGGCAGCGTCGGCAGTGAGGATGGCATCGGCCGCGCGCGCCATGTCGGGTACCACGTAGTGCGGCAGGCGAAGATGCGAGATCTGCCACTGTGTCTCGTGCCCGTTGTCGAGAAGCACCGTGCGGCATCGCGCCCGGCGGCCGGCTTCGACATCGTCGAGGATATCGCCGACCATCCACGACGACTCGAGGTCGAGCTCGTGCTCTTGCGCAGCCCGGTGCAGCATGCCGGCGAGGGGCTTGCGGCAGGTGCACTGCACCCGGTAGCGGGCGAGCGTCCCGGCCGGGTGATGCGGACACCAGTACATGGCCGCGAGCGTTACGCCGGCCGACGCCAGGCGCTGGCGCAAGGCCTCTTGCACGGCCACGAGCGCGCGCTCCGGGAATCGGCCGAAGGCCACACCCGCCTGGTTGCTCACCACGATCACCGTGTAGCCACTGGCGTGAAGCCGCTGCAATGCGTCGATTGCGCCTGACGCAAACCGGATTCGCGCCGTATCCACGTTGTAGGGCACGTTGTCGACCAGGGTGCCATCCTTGTCCACGAACAGTGCCGGACGCCTCATGGCCAGGACGTCTCCCGCATGGGTAACACCGTCAGCTCGGGGATGACCGTCTCAGCCGGCATGAGAAGAAGATTCAGGACCGCCTGCGCGACGTTGCGGGGATCTTGCAGGGTAGCCAGGTCGATGTCCGGAAAGCGCTCGAGGAGGAACGGCGTACGCATGCCGCCTGCGACGACGGCGCTCACCTTGATGCCCTGCCCGCGCAGTTCGGCGTGCAACGCGTGCGACAGCCCCAGCAATCCCCACTTGCTCGCGTGATAAGCGCTGGCATTGGGCCAGGCACGCTTTGCAGCCGTGGAAGCGATGTTCACGAGGTGACCGCTGCCACGCGAGCGCATGCGGCGCACCGCGTGGCGCGAGACGAGGAACGGGCCCGTGAGATTGGTGGCGATGATGCGATGCCAATCCTCGACGCGGAGTTCGTCGAACGGAAGGGTGACGTCCACCCCGGCGTTGTTGATCACGATGTCCAGGCCGCCGAACTGCGCAACGGCCTCCTCCATCGATACCCCCACCGAGCGTTCGTCGCTCACGTCCATCTGCAGCGCGGTGCAGGTGCAATCGACATCGCGCACCCGGTCCGCAATCGCCTGCGCCGCCTCCAGACGGATGTCCGCGGCAATCGTCATCGCGCCCGCACGGCACAGCACGTCGCACAAGGCAGCACCCAGTCCGCTCCCCGCCCCCGTGATCAGAGCGACCTTCCCCTTCAGCGGGGCCGGCGCACTCATGCGACGGTCTCCGCACGCAATACCTCGTGCTCGCGGATCGGAAGTACGCTCTCGTAAAGCTGCGCGACCTGCCCCGCCACGCGCGACCAGGTAAACAGCTGCCAGGCCCGCCGTTGCCCTTCCCGACCCATCATTGCCGCGAGGTCCGCTCGCTGGGACAGCACGTACATTCGCTGCGCCAGCGCTGCCGGGTCGTTGGGAGGAACCAGGAAGCCGGTCCGCCGATCCACTACGCTGTATTTGATTCCCCCTACCGCAGCACCCACCACGGGCAGCCCGCACGCCATCGCCTCGATCGGTGTGATGCCGAACGGCTCGTACCAGGGTGTGGTGACGAACACATCCGCCGCCCCGTACAGGGCCGGCAGCGCATCGCGCGAACGCCGTCCGGTAAACGTCACCTGCTCGACCACATCCTCGCTGTGAGCAATCGCCTGGAGACGGCCGATCTCCGGTGTCGCCTCCGCACTGGGCGTATCCGAGTTACCCCCGACGACGAGCAGGCGGGCACGCACGCCGTAGCGACGTTTCAGTTCCGCCACGGCCCGGATGACGTTGTCCACTCCCTTGCGCGGGACGAGTCTGCCCAGCTGCAACACCACGAAGTCACGCTCGCCCAGACCCAGGTCCGCGCGGGCGCGGCGTCCGGCGGGGGCCAGCTCGGAGGGATCGAACCCGCATGGAATGACCCGCACCTTGCGCGCGTCGGCGCCGTACAGCGTCGCCAGATCCGCGAGATCCTGCGGACACTCCGCAACGATGCGATCGGCATCTCGCACCAGCGTCTCTTCGATCTCGATCCGAGACTCCGGGAACCGGTCCGCATCGCCCTGGAACATCCTTCGCACGCGCCCCAGCGCGTGGAAGGTGATCACGAACGGGATGTTCAGCGCCTGCTTGACGTATCGCGCCACCATGCCGGACATGAAGAAGTTGGCATGCACGAGGGTGTACGGGTCACGCTGTCTACGGAAGAACGCGACCGTGTTGCGCGCAAACTCCTCCATGTATGGAAGCATGTCTTCCTTGGGCATGAAGCGCGGCGGCCCGGCGTCCACGTGCACCACGCGCACACCCGGGCGCCAGTCGACGATCTGACGCGCGAGCGATTTGTCCCGCCGGGTGAACACGTCGACTTGATAGCCGCGGCGCGCCAGATGCACGGCGAGTTGCGCGACATACACGTTCTGCCCGCCCGCGTCGGTGCTTCCGACCACGGCCAGTGGCGACGCATGCTCGCTGATCAGTGCCACTCTTCTCATAGGCGCTGTCGTTTCCCTATGTGGTTGACGTGCACGAACTCGCGCGCACGTACCAGTCGACGGCGCCGCTGCAAGCCAGCGGCAACCGCCGTGCCGCTGCGCAGCGGGCTCGCGCACGCACACACACTTTAGAAGAGCGCATGACATCACGCCGATGCCATGCATGAAAACACAGTGCTGAGGCAGGTACGGCACATGCCTGGGGCGCAGGTTGAACCTCACAGCCGATCGAAGGAGAGAAACGTGACGACAATCGTAGCCGGACGCTTCGAGGAGGCCGTCTCCGCACAGCGCGCTATCGAAGCATTGATCGCAAATGGTTTTCACCGGACGGATGCAAGCCGCTTCTTCGTGAATCCAGCAGGACAGCACCACGAATTGCCCACCGGGGGCGACCAGTTCGCCGACGCCGAAGCGAGCAAGGCGCACGTCGGGGCAGGCGTGGGAGCGGCCGCAGGAGGCGCGGTCGGCGTCGCGGCGGCGGCGGCCATTCCCGGCATCGGACCCGCGCTCGCACTGGGACTGGTCGCACTGGGCGCCTACACCGGATCGTTTGCCGGCGCAATGGCGAAGCTCGGCGACGACAGTGCAGCCGAAGAAACGGACGCTAGCCCAGGCCGCAAGGGCGGCGGGATGGTCGCGGTGCGCGTGCTGAACGCCGAGGCGGAGCGCATCGCGATCCACACCCTACGCGAGCACGGCGCTGTCGACGTCGAACGTGCAGAAGGGGAGTGGCGCGATGGAACGTGGCACGACTTCGACCCGCTGCGCCCTCCTCAGAAGGTGCAATAACGCAACGAGGTGCGGCACGCCGGTTGCAAGTCCAGTGACAGAAGTACCTGCAATGCACTTCTGCAAACAACAGAGACGGAGATACCTATGCAACGCAATAAGATCGTTTTCCGATTCGCACTCGGCGCGGTGGCAGCCGCACTGGCCGTTCCCTTCGCCAATGCGGACACCCGAACCAACTATGACATGGTCGTTCCTCCCGAGAACGTGATCGACACGATTCGCGGAAATGATGTGCGCGACACGCGTGATTCCACGGTACTGCGCAACGACGTGCAGATCGCCGAGCCGATGCCTGGTGCGGGCTATTATGGGTCCCCGCGCAATCAGGCTGAGGAAAACTATAGCCAGCGCACGTTCGTGGAGAACACGCAACGGCACGGCACGACGGCACACGACGCGATTCCCGAAACCGCAGTGACCGATCAAAGTGGAGACGTGGTACGTAGCGGCGCGCCGGAGGCAACCGCCGATGTACACGACGGCAGTACCGCAGCGGCGGATGGCACCACGCGCGAGCCGGGTGCCTCCAACGACGCAGGCACCTACGAACGTGACGGTGAGGCGGTGACGCCCTCCGATGGCGGTGGCGAGGTCGGCGTGCCTGGACCGCGTGACAGCAGCGCCGAGACCGACAGTTTCGAAGGCGAGCGCGATACCGCCGCAGGTGTGGAAAGCACGCGTGGCGCCGGAGGAACCGGCGGAGCGGGTGCTGGTGCCGGAGCGGGCGGAGCTGGTGCCGGAGCGGGCGGAACTGGTGCCGGACACTGACGCCGCACGCATCGTGTCTTGACGTTACGGCCCCTTGTCTCCCGGCAAGGGGCCGTTCTTCATCCGTCAGACCCGACGCGCCACCGTTCGCGGCAGTTACCCCACTCCGCTCGCGCCCCGCGCTGCACTCCTGCAATGCTCCATCTCGACGGCGAGCGCATCCAGTTCGCTCGCCAGGTGCTCCATGGCATAGGCGAAACCTCGCCCTTCTTCGTCCTCGACGTGCTCGTCGTACAGACCGTCGAGGTGCGTCACTGCAGCGGAGAATCGCGCGCGATCGGCAAGGTCGCACGCAACGAGATCGGCCAGAGCCTGACGCAGTCGAGCGTGCTGATCGCGCAGGCGTGCGACGAAAGAGGCCAGCATCTCCAGTCGTTCCAGAGCCGAATAGAAGATACTCTCTTCGACCGACATGTGACGCATCAGTGCGTCCTGCAGGCTTTGTCGGGCCTGGTCGAGATCGCCCTCCTGCGCCATCATCTGGCCGAGGAGGCGATCGACGCACTCGTGCTCCTCGTGCAGAAGGCGCAGGGCAAGCGGCTGCGACATGCGGCGTCCTACTTCCGTCCGGAGAAAGGGGGCTGGACGGTCTGCGCGCCGTCGTAGGCCATGGTTGCACGACGGTTCGACTCGTCATGCCGATGCGCCTTGCGCTTCTCCCACAGCGCGCGTGCGGACGCCCACATCTGCGGATTGGACACCGCGGCACGCACCGCCGCCGCGGCCAACCCAGCCATGACGCCTGCCATGGGCCCGGCCTGCTTGGTTGCCGTAGCGGACCTTCGGGTCCGGCCGATTCGGCCGAGACGCTCGATCACGAACCCGGCCACGAATGCGCTCATCAACATCGCGGGCGAGGCAAGTCTGCGACGCGTGCGCTCGCGTGAGAGGTGCAGGTCGCGGTTCAGTTCCTGCCGCCGATGCGCGAGGCGCAGTTCGGTCGCGCGAATTTCCGCGTCGAGATCACGAAGACTTCGCATGGCGCGGCCCCGCTCCGATCTCGCGGCGACCCGCGGCCAGTTGCCGCAGCGTCGCGCTGAACGGCAGTTCGACGTAGAGCCGCTTGATCCACCAGGCCGCGCCGGCGGCGCCGAGCAGATTGATCGCAGCCACGATCGCCAGGATCGCAGGCCAGGACAATCGATCCGACAGCCATACGATCAGCGCGGTGGCCAATGCCAGCCAGGCAGTGACCATCAGCACCGAGATGACCAGTACCGCTCCCAGCACGTAGGCGAGATGGAGTCCCGCCCGTTGCGCCTCCAGCACGGCAAGATAGGCGTGCTCCCGCGCCATGACGCGGAACTCGGTCCAGACACCTCGCAACGTATTCCCGACCGTGGCCTCTGCACCCGTCTCCACGCGCGGATAGGCGCCTGCGAGTTGCTCCTCGTCTGACGCCATGTCAGCGCGACAGTCGGCTGAGAACGAACCCGACGGCTGCGGCGATGGCGAGCGCGGCAATCGGTTTCTCCCGTACGTAGCCACGAACCTGTTGCATCAATTCATCCTGTCGCACCATCAACTGCTCGCCCTGGCGGCTCATCCGATCCGCCATGCTGTGCGCGGAGGTCGCCACGCGATCGACCACCTCGTGCGCGCGTTGCGACACGCGCCCCGCGTTCTCCGATGCCGGGGAGGGCTGTTCGCTGGAGCTGGCGCCGAGAGGCTGCTGAGTCGTTTCCATACCGGTTCTCCTGTTCAAGTCGTCGCGTGCCTACGCGCAACGCTCGGCAGCAACCAGAGTGCCGACCTATCAGCGGTCAACGGCGGGAGCTCGACGGGGGACCCTGCGTGTCGGCCCATTCGCCATCAGCGGGCGGCGCGCGGGTGCGTCCTGCCCATTCAGGCGCATCCGCAATGGGGAGCGGATGCGCAATTCCTCCAGCATCTGCGCGAATCGTTCGCCCAGTTCCGGATGCCGGAGTGCAAAGTGCATCGTAGCGGCGAGGTAGCCGAGCTTCGAACCGCAATCGAATCGCCGTCCGCTGAAACGATATGCGTGCACCGATTCCATTGTCGCGAGCATGGCGAGGGCATCGGTGAGCTGGTATTCGCCGTTGCGGCCTGGATGGATACGCTCCAGACAGTCGAAGACGCGCGGCGTGAGCACGTAGCGTCCGACCACCGCAAGTCGCGAAGGCGCATCGGCCGGATCCGGCTTCTCGACGATCCCTGTCAGGGTCAATAGAGATCCGATCCCCGCCGGACAACGCACGATCCCGTACTGGCCCACCTCCTCGGGCGCTACCGGTTGCACCGCCACGACGCTCGAACCGGTGTCGGCGTACTGGGCGAGCATTTGCGCCAGCACGCTTGGCGTCGCATCCATCAAGTCGTCGGGGAGGATCACCGCGAAGGGCTCGTCGCCGATCAGTGCACGCGCCCGCCCGATGGCGTCGCCGAGGCCTCGCGCTTCGGACTGGCGCACGTAGGCATAGCGCACGTGTGGCGGCAGCAGCCGGCGCAGGCAATCCAGCATCGCGTGCTTTCCCTGCAGCTGCAGCAGCTGCTCGAGTTCTGACGAGGCATCGAAATGATCCTCGATCGCGCGCTTGCCTCGGCTGGTCACGAATACGATCTCGTCGATACCGGCGTCGACCGCCTCCTCGACGGCGTACTGCACCAGCGGCTTGTCGACCACCGGCAGCATCTCTTTGGGAGAGGACTTGGTTGCGGGAAGAAAGCGCGTTCCCAATCCCGCCACCGGCAGCACCGCCTTGCGCACGCGACAGGTCATGATCTGCCCTCCCCGCTTCCGGGACATGCGGGCGAGGCATTCGGCTGGCTGCGGCAGTCCGTGTCCTGCTGACCGCTGTCGATGTCGCGTCGCGCACGCTCGATCGTGTCTCGCTGTCCTCGCGACTTCTGTTCCAGGGACGCGTTCTGCGTGGCCGACTGATCCCGCTCGTGCGGCATGCGCATGCGGTCCGAGGTGCCTCGCTCCCGGTCGAGTGCGTCCCCCGCATCGCGTTGTTGGTCGACGGCACTTGCGTCGGCGCGAGCTCTCCTCGCCTTCTGTTGCTGCTCTCGTGTCATGCGTGGGTCTCCTTCGGATTGCGGCTGCGTTGGAGGTTTCGAGCACCCCGCGTGCCGTACTCCTGCGCGCGGCACGCGCGTTGCTGTGCGCCTGATCGTACGCCCGCCGCGATGGACGCGGCATCAACGACACGAGGACAAACCATGCCACGATCCGCAACCGCATCGCGCAGCCAAGCCACCCGAAGCAGTGCTTCCCCCACCCGGAGTGCACGCAGTTCACGCAGCCGGAAGGATGCGTTCGCACTGCTGCAGGAGGATCACAAGCGCGTGCAGAAGATGTTCAAGCAGTTCGGCAAGATGGACCATGAAGATACCGAAGCGATGCAGGAATTGGTGACGACCGTCTGTCAGGAGCTGGAAGTCCACGCGATGATCGAAGAGGAGATCTTCTACCCCGCGCTGCGCGAGGCCGTCGAGGAGAATCAGATGGAGATGCTCGAGGAAGCCTGGGTCGAGCACGATACCGCCAAGCAGCTGATCGCCGCGCTGAGCGAATTGCAGCCAGATGATCCGAAGTATGCGGCGACCTTCACCGTGTTGGGCGAGTACGTCAACCACCACATCGAGGAAGAGGAGTCGGAGATCTTCAAGCAGGCACGCAAGGCAAAGCTCGACACGCAAACGCTCGGCGAGGAGATGAAGGCGCGCAAGGAGGAGTTGATGGACGGCGCAATGGGCGGGCGCGATGCTGGCGCCAGACAGCGCGAGCTGAATTCGGAGGATGAGGAGGATATGGAGCGTGCTGCGCCGAAGCGGCGCGCCCGCTGAGTCCCGCCTGTCCCGCGCCATTTCCAAACGGATGGAAGGCACCGCCTGGTGCGGCGCCGGCTCAAGCCATCGAAGGGCGCTTGCGCGGAGCAGGATTCGCTGAACATACGCAACCGTCCGATTCTCCCGTCCCATGCAACGTAGCGTCGATCCAGCCCGCAGTCTGGAGGGCCGTCAGATTCCCGAGATCCAGTTCGACTACGTCGACCGGAACCGGCTCGATACGCTGCCTGGCGCCGAATTGTTCAGCGGACAGACGGTCGCGCTGTTCGCACTCCCCGGCGCCTTCACGCCGACCTGCTCGAACCGTCACGTTCCGCGCTTCCAGGAGCTGGCGGACGCACTTCACGACGAAGGCGTGGACGAGATCGTTTGCGTAGCCGTGAACGATCCCTGGGTAATGGCAGCCTGGAGTGCCGACCAGCACTGTCCGGATATCCGTTTCGTCCCGGACACGCGCGGAGAATTCACCCGCGCGCTCGACATGATGGTCGACGTGCCCCACCTAGGTGAGCGGTCACGTCGCTATGCGCTGCTGGTGCGCCACGGCGTGATCGAGAAAGCCTTCGTGGAACCGGACGAGCCCGGCGATCCCTACACCGTCTCGGATGCCGATTCCCTGCTCGCCTATCTCAATCCGCAGTGCCCGGCGCTGCATCCCATCGCGGTGTTCGCGCGTTACGGCTGTCCATTCTGCGAACGGGCGCTGGCGCTGCTTCGTGAGCACGACCTGCCGTTCGAGGTGATCGAGGTCGGCGAGGACATCTCGATGGACGCCGTCAAGGCGGTGAGCGGCCGCGCGACGGTGCCGCAGGTCTATCTCGACGGAACCCTCATCGGGGGAGCCCAGGAACTCGAACACCACCTGCGTGCACGCAATCGCGCAAGCGGCACAGAGGAAATCTCATGAACTTCCTGCTCGATGCAGTGATCGCCGGCACCATCGCCGGCATCGCCACCACCGCAGCGGCAGCCACCGCTGCCCGCCGCCAAGGTGCCCCTGCGGTCGCTCCCGTGAACGCGGTCAGCCATGTGGTGTGGGGCGACCAGGCCGGCCATCAGGATGGGTTGTCCGCGCGTTATACCGCCACCGGCTTGGCCACCAACCACGCTGCTTGCGTGTTCTGGGCAGCCGTCTACGAGGCACTGCGACGTCGCGTCGGCGGCGGCGTGCCTGGCGCAGTGGCAAGCGGACCGACCGTGGCGACACTGGCCTATGTCGTCGACTACCACCTCGTGCCGAAGCGGCTCACGCCCGGCTATGAACTGCGTCTATCCGCGGGCGGCCTCAGCGCGATCTACGCCGCACTCGCATTGTCGCTTCCGCTGTGGAGCATCTTTTCGCGACGTAGCGCGTTGGCCGATCGCGGCTGAATCGGCGCGGCAGAGGCGCGCTCCTGGTCGATCGGCTCCGCGGTCCAGCGCGCCAGACTCCTGCGCGCGCGAGCGAGGACGCATCACGGGTTCGCGGTCGCCAGTTCGGCGGCCATACCCAGGTCGTCGACCAGGGCGCCGAACAACTCCTGCTGACGCGATTTCTCGGGCACTCGCAGCACAGCAGACGGGTGATACGTCACCAGCACCGCATAGTCGTCGCGATCGATGGCGCGCCCACGCAGCATGGAGATCGTCACCGGTCCGCCCAGCAGAGCACGCCCGGCAGTGGCGCCCAGCGCCACGACCACGTGCGGACGGATGCGCACCAGTTCCGCCTGCAGCCAGACCTCGCAGGCCTCGATCTCGCGCTGGGCCGGCGTCTTGTGCATGCGCCGCGTTCCGCGCGGCTCCCACTTGAAGTGTTTGACGGCGTTGGTCAGGTAGATGCGCTCACGCGCAATCCCGGCCTGCGCAAGTGCGTGGTCGAGCAGCCGACCGGCCGGGCCGACGAAGGGCCGTCCCACGATGTCCTCCTCCTGGCCCGGCTGCTCGCCCACCAGCACCAGGCGTGCATGCTCGTCGCCCTCGCCACCCACGGCCTGTGTAGCGCGCGCCCAAAGGGTGCAGCGCCGGCAGCGCTGCAGGTCTTCCGGCGGTTGCTCGACACTCATCCGGTTCAGCCAGGCAGGAACGGCCCGTTGCGCGCAGCCGCGGCGGCTCGGCCCTTCGCCATGGCACGCAGCCAGCAGGCCACCATGCCGGCAATGGCCTCGTCATACCAGGGCTGCAATCCGGAGACCGCCACCACGATACCGTCCATGCACACGCTACCCCACAGCAGCGTGTCCCCAGGCATTAATCGCTGGGGCATCGATGCCTGGAGCCGATGGCTGTCCATGCCGGTGCGCCACGAGACGTGCGCCTTGGCGCGCGCAAAGCGTGCGTAATCCGCGTCCCAGCCTTCACGATTGATGCTGTGCTCGTGCAGGATGGCCTGCTCGAACGTGCAGTCCGGCTGCGCCAGCGGGTCCATCACCACGATGTGCAGGCAGCCGCTGTCGCCGGCGGCAGGATCGCGCATGGCGAGCTCGACGGCGGGCAGTGCCAGGGCAACGGCTGCGCGCGCCGCATCGACATCGACCATGCGCATTTCGGAACTCGTTCGGGAGGAGAAACGTGCGGCGCGTTCCCGCAGTCGCAGGTCGCCGCGCCATCCTCGAGCAATCGAGGTGCCCAGGCAAAAAAAACGGCGTCTGAAGACGCCGTTCGGTCGCAGTCAAACCCGTCGCTCGATCACCCGGGTCGTGGAGACGTGGCACCCACCGGCGCGCTCGCAGCAAAGGATCCGGACGAAGGCGGCGCGCGGTGTTCGTCGCGCTCGAGGCGTGACTCGGCGGGCGACGATCCTGGTGTGACGCCCGGCACCGTGGCGCCGCTCTTGGCATAGGCCTCGAGCCGGTTGTAGAGCGTCTTCAGGCTGATGCCGAGAATCTCCGCGGCACGGCGCTTGACGTTGCCGCAGCTCGCCAGGGTAGCGAAGGTCACGCGCCGTTCGATCTCTTCGAGCGGTGTGCCGATGCGCACGGTCAGCACTTCGGCATTGTCGGCCTCGACGAAGTTGGCGGTGGCCATGTCCGGCTCGATAACCTGGTCGGACATGATGAAGGCGCGCTGCACGTAGTTCTTCAGTTCGCGCACGTTGCCGGGCCAGGTGTGGGAATACAGCTTGGCGATGGCAGCGCGGGAAAAGGTCTTGTGCGTCCCCTGCTCGCGGTTGTACTGGTCGAGGAAGTATTCGGCGAGCAGCTCGATGTCGGTGCCGCGCTCGCGCAGCGGCGGGATCTGCACCGGGAAGACATTGAGCCGGTGGAACAAGTCCTCGCGCAGCCGGCCATCGACCACGGCCTTCTCGGGATTGCGGTTCGTGGCCGCCACGATGCGCACGTCGGTCGCGATCGGGGTGGTCGTGCCCACGCGCAGGAAGGTGCCGGTCTCCAGCACGCGCAGCAGCTTCACCTGGAGATCCATCGGCATCTCGGTGATTTCGTCCAGGAAGATCGTTCCGCCATTGGCTCGCTCGAAGAAGCCTTTGTGCTGGCGGTCGGCTCCGGTGAAGCTTCCCTTCTCGTGGCCGAACAGCTCGCTTTCGATCAGCTGCGGTGAGACCGCCCCGCAGTTGATGGGCAGGAAGGGATGCCGCTTGCGCCGGCTCATCTCGTGGATGGTCTCGGCGCAGACCTCCTTGCCGCTACCACTCTCGCCGACCAGCAGCACGGTGGCCGAGGTGGGGGAGACGCGCGCAAGCTGCTCGTACAGTGTCTGCATGGCTGGCGAGTTGCCCAGGATGTGCCCGAATCGGCCGAGCTTGCGCAATTCTTCCCGCAGTTCGCCGATCTCGGCGTGCAGGTCCGCACTGCGCGGGACGCGATCGAGGATGGCCTTCAGCCGGCCCACGTCGATCGGCTTGAGCAGGTAGTCGGTGGCACCCGCCCGCAGGGCACGGATCGCGCTCTCCATGCTCGCATGACCCGTGATCACCACCACTTCGGTGTTCTCCGGGGCCTCCAGATCGGCCACCAGACTGGTGCCCTCACCATCGGGAAGCTGCAGATCGGTAAGAAGTACATCGGGAACGTGGCGGACAAGATGCGATCTCGCATTGCGCAGGGTGTCCGCCTTGGATACGGTGAAGCCCTCGGCTTTGGCAAGTTCCGCCAAGGATTCAACGGTTTCTCGATCGTCATCGACGATCAGTATGTGCGGCATGAAGCGAGCCTCCTGGTAGATGTTCTGGTCGGGACCCAACGCTTCGGGTCGGCCTAGACTGGACTGGAGAGCAGGACGCGGTCCACGTAACACATTACCCCTAAGCCCTTGTATCTTTTACCCTCGCTGAAATGCGGCTCTCTGCATTATCTACATGAATTAGGTATTTTTTACGCGATTTCGTGAACTAAACCGCGACGACCTTCTCACGGAATTCGCCAAGTTCATCCGTTGATGATCTCCCCGCCGTTCGGATGAAGAATCTGTCCGGACATGTACGAGGCGGCACCGCTCGCCAGGAATACGAAGCTGGGGGCGATCTCGTCCGGTTGCCCGGGCCGGCCGAGCGGCACGTTCGCGCCGAATCGTTCCACCTTCTTCTCGTCGAACGAGGCCGGAATGAGCGGCGTCCAGACCGGACCGGGCGCCACGCCGTTGACCAGTATCCCCCTTTCCGCCAGGGAGAGGGCGAGCGAGCGCGTGAACGAAACGATGGCGCCCTTGGTCGATGAGTAGTCCAGCAGCTGCGGACTTCCTCGATAGGCGGTGACCGACGTGGTGTTGATGATGCGCGCACCTGCCTCGAGATGTGGCAATGCAGCCTTCACCAGATAGAACATCGAGAAGATGTTGGTGGCGAACGTACGCTGAAGTTGCGCAGCGTCGAGGTCGGTGATGCTGGCGCACGGATGCTGCTCGGCAGCATTGTTCACCAGGACATCCAGCCGTCCCAGCGCGCTCAGCGTCCGCTCGACCAGTTTGCGACAGGCCGCTTCCTCGGACACATCGCAACGCAGCGCCGCGCAGCGACGCCCCTCCGCCTCGATCGCCGCGCGCGTCGCCTCCGCGTCCTCGGTTTCCTCCAGGTACGCGATGGCGACGTCTGCGCCCTCCTTGGCGAAGGCGATCGCGACCGCACGTCCGATGCCGCTATCGCCGCCCGTGATGAGTGCAACCTTCCCCTGCAGTCGCCCGGAGCCGACGTAATGGCGTCCCCACGATTCTGGCGCAGGGTCCATCTCATGTTCACGGCCCGGTTGCCGATCCTGGTGTTGCGGGGGCAGCGTCGTCTCTTGCTTGCTCATGATGGTCTCCTCGATGCACGGGAAGGCGGTTCGCAAGCGGCATTCCGTCACGGCACCCGGGTTGCTCAGGGGAATCTTCGCGGGCACCGTTATGTCATAGTGCTGGACAAACGCCCTGCAACCCGTTACTTTTTAGAATTGAAGCCGTGCGCAAATACATGACGTTGAAGCTTTGGCGCTGGTTCTCGATCCTGCTCACCGCGCTTCTGGTAAGCCTCTGTGTCGCCGAACTGTGGGACATGCCGGCGCGCCTGGCGATGCAGGGACGCAACTGGCTCTACACGATGAACATGCGTGAGGCCCTGCTGGACGGGAACGCAGGCCCGCTGCTTCAGATTGCGACGGTCGGCACGGCCTTCGTCCTGCTCGGCATGGTTCGTGATGAGGCGAAATCATTCTGGTGGTCGCTGGCGGCCGCCATCACCCTGCTGCTCGCATTCGTCGTATGGTGGGCCTTCGTCTATCCGGTGGAGATGCGGGTGAGCAACCTCACCGCGGCATCGCTGCCCCTGAACTGGGAGGCACTGCGCCTGCGCTGGGAAGTCGCGCAGGTCGTGCGCGCGACGCTGGGAATCGTCGCCCTGTGCGCGCTGGTGGTATCGGCCCTGTTCGCACGGGCCGAGCGGCGCGGACGGCGGCGCAATCGCTACTTCCTGATCACCTGATGCGTCCGCGGCGGTCTCCATGACCGCCCTCGACTTCGATCTTGCGCAGCTGTTCGTCCTGCGCGTCTCTCCCCTCGAGTTGTTCGTCCGCGGCTCTGCGGTCTACTGGTTCCTGTTCCTCATCTTCCGCGTGGTGATGCGTCGGAACGTCGGCTCCATTGCCATCGCCGACGTCCTGGTTCTGGTGGTGATCGCCGACGCCGCCCAGAATGCGATGGCAGGCGGCTACGACAGCATCACCGAAGGCTTCGTGCTGGTGGGGACGATCGTCGGCTGGAATGTGGCGCTGGATATGCTGGCTTATCGCTTCGAGCGCCTGCGGCGGCTCCTCGAAGCGCCGCCGCTGCTGCTGATACGCGACGGCCGGATGTTGCATCACAATCTGCGCAGGGAATTCCTGACCGAGGACGAAGTGCTCGCGAAGTTGCGCGAGAGCGGTGTGGAGAACGTAACCGAGGTGAAGCAGGCTTACATGGAGGGCGACGGGTCGATCAGCGTCATTCGGAAGAAGCGGTGACGCGCCACTTTTCCGTGTTGCCGGTCCACAGGCTCGCGACCAGCAGCCCTGCATACCCGCCCAGCGCTGCGCCGAACGCCAATGCCGGGCCGGCAGGAACCAACAGCGCGGTGGCGACCACGCCTGCCGCGACACCCAGTGCAACGCTTCCGGCCAGCGATCCGACGCTGGGCTCGAGGCCGAGCAGCGCCTCGATCTCTGCCTCGATCTGTTCCGGGTGAGATGCCGCATCATCCAGCGCATCGCCATGCAGGTCCGCACTGCCGGCAAGCAAGAAGGTCTCATCGCCCGCAAGCGAGTGCGCCGCATCCGAGCCGCGCGCAGGCGCGGCACGGCGGAATTCGCGTTCGAAAGGCAGTACCGATTCGTTCAGCGTCGATTGCATGGCGGGGCTCCCTGGGGCGTTCGACTTCAGCAGCTGGCGTGCCGGGCACCCCGAGGTGGAAACCCGTGCTCCGGCATGGCGGTTGCGGAATCGGCTCGGAATTCGAAGGAACGGTCTGCCATGCAGCTGGTGCGGGAAGCGGTGAGCGCGGAGAGATGGAGCCAGGCGCGCAACATCCTGGCGGTGCGACTGGACAATCTGGGCGACGTGCTGATGACTACGCCTGCCCTGCGAGCGATCAAGGAATCCGATCCGCTGCGCCGTATCACCCTGCTCGCCTCCGATGCAGGCGCGGAGGCGGCGCGCTACGTTCCCGAGATCGACGAGGTGATCCGCTACGACGCCGCCTGGGTCAAGAGCGTGTGGCAGGCGTCGTCGCTGGGCGGTCTGCGCTGTCTGAGTCAGCTGACCGAGGGCCGCTTCGACGCGGCGATCGTATTCACGGTCTACTCGCAGAGTGCACTGCCGGCTGCGACGATGACATGGCTCGCCGGCATTCCGTTGCGGCTCGCGCACGTGCGCGAAAACCCCTACCAGTTGCTGACCGACTGGGTGAAGGAGTCCGAACCGGACACAGGGATACGGCACGAAGTCACGCGCCAACTCGACCTCGTCGCGGGAGTGGGCTTCACGACCACCAACGACCATCTGTCGTTCGAGGTCGACACGGGCGAGTACATGTCGGCGATGGAGAAGCTCGAGGAGGCCGGCATCGATACCGGTCGCCCCTACATCGTCGTGCACCCCGGCGCCACTGCACCCTCGCGTCGGTATCCGGCAGGACAGTTCGCGCAGGCCATGCGCCTCATCGCCGCCCACGTCGACCACCAGTTCGTGGTGACGGGCGGAATCGAGGAGCGGGCCCTCGTCGAGACGGTACGCGTGCACGGCGCGCGCGGTGCAGTCGGCATGGCAGGGCACTTTGCACTCGGCGAACTGGCGGCGGTGATTCAGCGTGGCGCCCTGCTCATCGCGAACAATACCGGTCCCGTGCACATTGCCGCGGCGCTTGGCACACCGGTCGTGGATCTGTATGCACTGACCAATCCGCAGCACACGCCCTGGCGCGTGCTCTCGCGCGTGTTGTTCCACGACGTGCCGTGCAAGTACTGCTACAAGAGCGTATGTCCGGAGCAGCACCATGCCTGTCTGCGGGAGGTGACGCCCGATGCAGTCGCACACGCTGCTCTCGAACTGCTCGATACCCTCGAGCAACGGCGCGACAACGTGCTGCCTCTGCCTTCGCGCCGCCTGCGGCCGGCGCGCGCACGCGGCGCGCGTGCCTGAGCCTGCACGCCACGCAGCGCGCCCAGGCGTGTACACACTCGGCATCAACGCGGCCTTCCACGACTCGTCGGCGTGCCTCGTGCGCGACGGCCGGGTGATTGCAGCCGCAGAGGAAGAGCGCTTCACGCGCATCAAGCACGCCAAGCGACCAGTGCCCTTCTCCACCTGGGAACTGCCGTGGCACGCGATCGACTACTGTCTCGCCGAAGCGGATCTGAATCTGGCGCAGGTCGAGCACGTGGCCTATGCACTCGACCCAACGCTGCTGGAGGGCCATACCGACGGCGACAGCATTCGCCTTCCGGTCGAACCCTCCGCCCAGGTTGCATCGGATGCGTGGGGTTCGCCATGGGACCCGCTGTTCCGCACCTATGCGATCAATGCACCCAGGCAACTTGCCGGGGGCGCTCCGCATCATCTGGCCCGACGCTTCCGTGGGCTGCGGCCCGAGGCGCCCTATCGGTGGCACTTCGTCGAGCACCATTCAGCGCATGAGGCGAGCGCCTACCTCGCGGCACCGTTCGAGCGCATGGCAGTGATGACGCTGGATGGGCGCGGCGAGCGTGCCACCACGACCTTCGGCGTGTATCGGGACGGTCGCTACCGGCGCCTGAAACAGGTGGACGTTCCGCACTCGCTCGGTCTGCTGTACGAAGCGGTGACGGCCTATCTCGGCTTCCTGCATTCCTCCGACGAATACAAGGTGATGGCGCTTGCAAGCTATGGGGAACCGCGCCATCTGGACGCCTTTCGTGCTCTGGTGCGGCTCGACGGCCAGGGCGGATACCGCCTTGGCACGTTCGGCTTGGAGGCCACGTTCGGGCCTGCGCGCGCGCGCGGCGACGCGATCGGCCAGCGCGAGTTCGACATCGCCGCCTCCCTGCAGGCAGTGCTGGAGCAGACGGTCCTGGAACTGGCGGCCTGGCTGCGCGAGACGACCGGCGAGCGCGTGCTGGCCCTGGCCGGTGGTGTCGCACTCAATTGCGTGATGAACGCACGGCTGCGCGACTGCGGCCTGTTCGACGCCGTGTGGGTGCAACCGGCCGCAGGAGACGCCGGCACGGCCCTGGGCGCCGCGTTGCTGGTGGACTTCCAGACGTGCGGCGAGCGGCGTTGGAAGATGGAGCACGCCTACTACGGCCCCGGCTACGCCGACCAGGAGATCGAATCGCTGCTGCGCTGGAGCAAGCTGCCTTGGCGCTTCAGCCAACAACTGGAAGCGGAAACCGCGGCGCTTCTGGCATCGAACAAGATCGTCGGCTGGTTCCAGGGACGCATGGAGTTCGGACCGCGTGCGCTGGGCGCACGCTCCATCCTCGCCTCGCCGCTCGACGCGGCAATGCAGGCACGGCTCAACGAACTGAAGGATCGCGAGGACTTCCGGCCGGTGGCGCCGGTGGTGCTGCAGGACCGCCTCGGCGACTGGTTCGAACCGGCGCATGCCGATGCCGCGGTCGCACCCTTCATGACCTTCGTGCATCGCGTGCGCAAGGACCGCGCGCAGCGCATCCCTGCCGTCACGCACGTCGACGGGACCGCGCGCGTGCAGACCGTGACGTTGGCGCAGAACCCGCGCTATTACGAGACGATCCGCCGGTTCGGCGAGCGCACGGGCGTTCCCGTCCTGGTCAACACCTCGTTCAACAGCCGCGGCGACCCGATCGTGTGCACGCCCCGCGATGCACTGGAATCGTTCTGGAGCACGCCGCTCGACGCGCTGGTGATCGGGCGATACATTCTCGAGAAGCCCGCGAACTGATGGGACCGCGCGTCTCGGTCGTCGTACCGACCTTTCGCCGGCTCGACCTGCTCGAGCGCTGCCTGCACGCGCTGCGCCACCAGACCCTGGCGCGCGAGGCGGTCGAAGTGCTGGTCGTGGATGACGGACGGGAGGATCGCGTCCAGGCGCGGGTCGAGGCGCTGGCCCGATCGACCGGATTCGTCGTTCGCTACTTGCGTCCGCCCCCTCACGGGCGTGGTCCCGCCGCCGCGCGCAACACCGGCTGGCGTGCCGCACGCGGGGAGATCGTGGCATTTACGGACGACGATACGGTGCCGGCGCCGGATTGGCTCGAGCACGGCCTGGCGGCACTGCAGGGCGGCGCCGCAGCCGCCTCCGGCCGGGTCGTGGTACCCGTTCCCAGACGGCCGACGGACTACGAGCGCAACGTGAAGGGACTGGAACGAGCCGAGTTCGTCACCGCCAACTGCTTCGTGCGCCACGAGGCGCTGGCACGCGTCGGCGGCTTCGACGAGCGCTTTCGTCGCGCATGGCGCGAGGACTCCGATCTGCATTTCGCCCTTTTGCGGCACTACGGAAGCGTGGTGCGCGCCGATCGCGCCGTCGTGCTGCATCCGGTTCGCCCGGCTCGCTGGGGCGTCAGTCTGCGCGATCAGGCCAACGTTCTGTACGACGCCCTGCTCTACAAGAAGCATCCGCACCTGTATCGCGCGCGCATCCGGCGCATCCCGCCGTGGGACTACTACGTGGCGACGGCCGCGGCGTTAGGCGCGCCGCTCGCGGCGGTAGCCGGACCGCGCGGTATCGCACTCTCCCTCGGGCTCCTATGGGCGGCCCTCACGCTTCGGCTGGCTGCCACGCGGCTGCGCGGGACGTCCCGGGCACCGGCGCACCTGCTGGAGATGATCGCGACCTCGGCGCTGATTCCCCCCCTCAGCGTGTACTGGCGCATGGCCGGCGCGCTGCGCTTCCGCGCGCCCTTCGTGTAGCGGATCCGCTGTGCGCGCGCCGCTGCCTGACTTTCTGCAGGTCGCGCCGGTCGGCCGATGCAACCGGCACTGCCGCATGTGTCCGGCGAATCGTGCGTTCCGGTCCGGACTTGCGAGCAGCACGCCGGCCGACGTGTGCCGCGGCTGCACGCTCTACCGGGGCCTGTTCTGATGCGCCTGCGCCGCATCGCCGTGTTTCGCGCGCTGCAGCTGGGCGACGTGCTCACGGCGCTGCCCGCCGTGCGTGCCGTGCGCGACTGCTTCGCGCCCGCGCACCTGACACTGGTGGCGCAGCCCTGGGCCCACGAGTTGCCCGGCCGCCTGGCCTGGCTGGACGATTTCCTGGCTTTTCCCGGCCATCCGCAGCTGCCCGAGCAATCGCATGACCCGGCGGCGCTCGCATCGTTCGAGCGGGAGATTCGCGCCCGTCGCTTCGACGTTGCCGTGCAGATGCACGGGGATGGCCGTGTCTCCAACCGCATCGTGGCCGGCTTCGGCGCGCCCCTGGTCGCCGGCTTCCATCCTGCCAGCGCACCCACGCCTGATCCCGCGCGCTTCGTCCCCTGGCCCGAGACCGGACGCGAAGTCGAACGCCTGCTTCGGCTGCCGCTGCATCTGGGCGCGCCGCGTCCGGAAACGCTGGTGGAATCCCTGTCCGTGCTGCAAATGGATTACGCCGCGCTGGATGACATCTGGCCCGGCCCTCGCGCGCCCTATGTATGCGTGCACCCGGGCGCACGCTTTCCCTCGCGCCGCTGGGCCGCCGAGCGTTTCGCCGAAGTTGCGCACGCATTGGGCGAAGTGGGGTTGACCGTGGCCGTGACCGGCGGTGCGGCCGACGCGGGGGCGGTGAGCCGCTTCCTTCGCGACGCACCCGCGGACGTGGTCGACCTGTCGGGGCGAACCAGCTTCGGTGCGCTGACGGCGCTGCTCGCCGGAGCGCGGCTGCTCGTTGCCAACGACACCGGCGTGTCGCACCTCGCGGCAGCGCTGCAGACCCCGAGCGTCATCGTATGCAACGGCAGCGACCTGGCCCGCTGGGCGCCCGTGGACGAGGATCGTCATCGGGTCCTGGCCCACCCGGTACCTTGCCGTCCGTGCATGCACCTGTCCTGTCCGACGCTTCACGAGTGCGCCCGGGGCGTGAGCAGCGCCGCGGTCATCCAGCAGGCGCGCGTGCTGCTGGCACGCGAACACACGAAGGAGACGTCGCATGCCGCATGAGCGACCCCTGCGTGTGCTCACCTGGCACGTGCACGGGAACTACCTGTACTACCTCACCCAGGCACCGCATCAGTTCTTCGTCGTCACGGACGCCCACCGGACCCCCGGCTATGGCGGTCTCGGCGGTGCCCTGCCCTGGGGCAGCAACGTGCATGAAGTCGCACTGGAGCGGTTGCGGAACGAGTCGTTCGACGTCGTCCTCTACCAGACGCGCCGCAACTACGACGTCGACCGCCTGGTGCAGTTGTCCGACGCACAGCGACTGCTGCCCGCCATCTTTCTGGAGCACGATCCGCCGCAACAGCACCCGACCAATACGCAGCACTTCGTGGACGACCCGGCAGTCCTGTTGGTGCACGTGACGCACTTCAACGCGTTGATGTGGGACAGCGGCCGCACGCCTACCCGCGTGATCGAACACGGTGTGCGATTGCCGCATCCGGCGCATTATGACGGCGGCCTCGCGCGCGGCATCGTCGTGGTGAATCATCTGGCGCGCCGCGGCCGCCGGCTCGGGGCGGACGTGTTCGCGCGCGCGCGCGCCCAGGTACCGCTCGATCTGATCGGCATGGACGCCGTTGCACTGGGTGGTTTGGGAGAGATTCCCAACGACGCACTGGCCGCATTCGTCGCCCGCTACCGCTTCTTTTTCAACCCGATCCGCTATACTAGCCTCGGCCTGGCGGTGATCGAGGCGATGATGACAGGCGTGCCTGTGGTCGCGCTTGCCACGACGGAGATGGCGACCGTCATCGACGACGGAAGAACCGGCTATGTCGGCACCGATGTCGACGAACTCATCGTCCGCATGCAGCGGCTGATCGACGACCCCGGCCTGGCGCGGCGACTCGGCGCGGCCGGTCGCGACTACGCCCACGCGCGCTTCGGCATCGAGCGCTTCGCGCGCGATTGGGATGAGACGTTGCGCAGCGTAAGCGGCTGAGGCTTTCCCCGAGGGGATCCGCCGGCCATACGGGGGGGATAACGCGCCAGAACCGGCGGCATCCGAGCCGCCGGTTCTGCCATGACGTTTACTGTTCGCGCTTCTGGGAAGCAGCGCCCTGGCCGGACTCCGCCGAAGCGCTTCCGGTGATCTGCTGCGCGCGCGTCAGGTGCTTGCGAAGCGTCGGCAACGTTTCGTTCGCGAAGCGCTTCAGCTGGTCGTCCTTGCCCGTCCGTGCCTGCCGCTCGAAGGCCTGGATGTCCTGTTCGTGATCATGCACACCCAGTCGCTCCATGTAGGCCTGCTCGAACGCATCGCCCTGCAGACCACGCAGCCGATCCAGTTCCGCCTTCTGCTTCGCATCGAGTTCGGTGGGCAGCTGCACCCCCTTCTTGCGCGCGATGGCCTCGAGCTTTCCGTTTGCCGCCGAATGGTCCTCGTGCAACATCTGGGCGAAGGCCTTCACCTGCGGGCTGGAGGCGCGTTCCATGGCCAGCTTGCTGGCCTCGACCTCGAGCATGCCACCTCGCGCTGCCTTCTTGATGA
Organism: Pseudomonadota bacterium; assembly: GCA_023430065.1. Classification (GTDB taxonomy): domain Bacteria; phylum Pseudomonadota; class Gammaproteobacteria; order Burkholderiales; family SHXO01; genus SHXO01. The sequence continues at coordinate 27,261 of JAEZCG010000225.1, forward strand.
ACTCGCGCTCGCTGTCTTGCACATCCGACTGCGCACCTTGTGCCGACCGCTGGGCGTCCTGTCCGCCCTGCTCATTGCGTCGGGTGTCGTC
>JAEZCG010000245.1 GCA_023430065.1 Pseudomonadota bacterium
GCGCGCCGGCCCGTTCGTAGGCATCCACGATCTCCGAGACCAGCCGGTGGCGCACCACGTCGGAGCTGGTCAGCTGGCACACGTGGATGTCGTCGATGTCATCGAGGATCTCGATCGCGGCGCGCAGACCGGACTTGGCGCCGCCGGGCAGGTCGACCTGTGTGACGTCGCCGGTGACGACGATCTTCGAGCCGAAGCCGAGCCGGGTCAAAAACATCTTCATCTGTTCCGGCGTGGTGTTCTGCGCCTCGTCCAGGATGATGAAGGAATGATTGAGCGTGCGACCGCGCATGTAGGCCAGCGGTGCCACCTCAATGCTGCCACGTTCGAACAGCTTGCCCACCTTCTCGAAGCCCATCAGATCGTACAGGGCGTCGTACAGCGGGCGCAGGTAGGGGTCGACCTTCTGCGTCAGATCGCCCGGCAGGAATCCCAGCCGCTCCCCTGCCTCCACGGCGGGGCGCACCAGCACGATACGCTTCACCGCGTCGCGCTCGAACGCGTCCACCGCGCACGCCACGCCGAGGTAGGTCTTGCCCGTGCCGGCCGGTCCGATGCCGAAGGTGATGTCGTGCTCGCGAATCTGGCGCAGGTACTGCACCTGATGCGGCGTGCGTGCGTGCAGATCGCGCCGGCGCGTGATCAACGCCGGCTCCGCCTCGACGTTCGCATCGCGCGGGTTGGACTCTTCGATCAGGCCCAGCTGGACGTCCTCGACGTTCAGCCCGCCCGCCGCCTCTTCGTAGAATCGGCGCAACGCGCGCGCCGCCAGTTCCGTCTGGCGCTCGCTGCCGGCGATGGTGAAGTGTTCTCCGCGCCGCGAGATGTTCACGTCGAGCGCCGACTCGATCTGTTTGAGGTTCTCGTCCAGCACGCCGCAGAGGTTGGCGAGCCTCTGGTTGTCGACCGGGGTGAAACTGATCTCGGTGGCCGGCTTCAAGCTTGGCGCCCGGCGACTTCGCCACGCAGGGAGTGCGGGAGTGCGGCGGTGATGGTGACGTCGACCAGCTGGCCGATCAGGTGCGCAGCCCCCGGAAAGTTGACCACCCGGTTGTTCGGCGTGCGGCCCGATACCTCGTTCGCATCCTTCTTGGCACGGCCTTCCACCAGCACGCGCTGCGTGCTGCCCACCATGGCCTGGCTGATGGCCTGCGCCTGCCCGTCCAGTTGCCGCTGCAGCCGCTGCAAGCGTTCCAGCTTGACCTCCTGCGGGGTGTCGTCGTCGAGGCTGGCAGCCGGCGTGCCCGGGCGGCGGCTGTAGACGAAGCTGAAGCTCGCGTCGAAGTTCATCTCCTGCGCCAGCCGCATCGTCGCCTCGAAGTCCGATTCGGTTTCTCCGGGAAAGCCGACGATGAAATCCGAGGCGAGACACAGATCCGGCCGCACGGCCCGCAGCCGCCGCACGATGGACTTGTACTCGAGCACGGTGTAGCCGCGCTTCATGGCGGCCAGCACGCGATCCGATCCCGACTGAACCGGCAGGTGCACGTGGCTCACGAGTTGCGGGACCGCGGCATACGCATCGATGAGGCGCTGGGTGAATTCCTTGGGGTGCGACGTGGTGTAGCGGATGCGTTCCAGGCCGGGCATCTCGGCCAGGTATTCCAGCAGCAGGGCGAAGTCGGCCGTCTGCGTATCGGACATGCGCCCGCGGTAGGCGTTCACGTTCTGCCCGAGCAGCGTGATCTCGCGCACCCCCTGGTCGACCAGTCCCGCCACCTCGGTGAGCACGTCCTCGAACGGACGCGAGACCTCCTCGCCGCGCGTGTAGGGCACCACGCAGAAGCTGCAGTACTTGCTGCAGCCCTCCATGATGGACACGAATGCGCTCGCCCCATCCTTGCGCGGCGGCGGCAGATGGTCGAATTTCTCGATCTCAGGGAAGGAGATGTCGACCTGCGGGCGATTGCTGCGGCGGCGCGCCTCGATCATGCCGGGAAGGCGATGCAGGGTCTGCGGGCCGAACACCAGATCGACGAAGGGCGCGCGCTCGACGATCGCCGCACCCTCCTGGCTCGCCACGCAGCCGCCGACGCCGATGAGCAGGTCCGGGTTGCGCTGCTTCAGGTGGCGGACGCGGCCCAGGTCGGAGAACACCTTCTCCTGCGCCTTCTCGCGCACCGAGCAGGTGTTGAACAGCAGCACATCCGCCTCTTCCGGCGACTGCGCCGGCTCCATGCCGTGCGCCGCGCGCAGCACGTCGGCCAGCTTGTCCGAGTCGTACTCGTTCATCTGGCAACCGAAGGTGCGGATGTAGAACTTCCGCGTCATGGCTTGGCTGGGCTCGCCCTCTTCTTTGCCGCCGCGGCTTCCTGGGCGGTCAGCAGCCACAGCTGCGCGACCTCGCCGCGCCCGTCCAGCTTGTAGAGCACGGGACCGGTGCCGGCCACCGAAGCGGGCATCACGATCAGGTTCTGGGTGTTGTAGATCTTCGCTCCCGGGGCCAGCCGCAGGGTGTCCTTGCCGATCCTGGCGAGCGGATAGGCGAGTCCCTTCAACTCGCCGAAGCGGGCGTCGGCCGGCAGTTGCACGGGCCGGGCCTGCTGCGCCTGGGCCGGCAGCATCGGGTTGGCCAGTCCGATCCCCGCGACGAGCGCGAGCGCGCCGGCAGCGGTCCGGATCGAACTGAAGATGGAAGAGCAACGGCGCATCGAGGCGTTCGGGTGTCCTGTGGTCATTCTAGCAAGCGGGGGAGAGCGGCGGCGGGCCGCGCCGGAGCCACGGGATGTAGGCTACAGTGCCGTTATCGGTCCCGTGTCCCGGAGACTGAGACGCGGCGGCGGCAGGCGGCCGGTGAGGGGCCGCGCAAGCCGTGGTGGTGATGGGCGGAATCGAACCGCCGACCTAGGGGTTATGAATCCCTCGCTCTAACCGTCTGAGCTACATCACCGGATTCGCATTCCCGCTTACGCGAGGGCCGGAAGGTTACTGAGCGGGGTGGGGACTGTCAAGGCGCGCGCCGGCAGCGTCTACGCCGCATGCTTGGAGGAGGAAGGTGGAGGAACAGGCGTACGACATCGTCGTCGTCGGTGGGGGTCTGGTCGGTTCCAGCCTGGTGGCGGCGCTCGACGGCAGCGGGCTGCGCGTGGCGCTCGTCGACGCCCAACCGGAGCCCGCGTTCGAGGGCCAGCGCGACGACTGGGATGTGCGCGTCTTCGCGATCAGCCCGGGAAGCGAGCGCTTCCTGACGTCGGTCGACGCGTGGCCCTCGACCGGCGACCGCATCGCGCCCGTCATGGCGATGCGCGTCTACGGCGATGGATCACGCGGTGCGATCGGCTTCGATGCGCGCGAAGCGAATGCCCCCCGACTGGCCAGCATCGTGGAGAACCGTCTGCTCCTGCAGGCGCTCGCCGCCCGGCTGGCCCGAATGGCGGACCTGACGATCTGCCGCGAGGCTGCGGCGGCGCTCAGGGTGGACGACGACGGGGCGCGCCTGCGCCTGGCGGACGGGCGCATCCTGCACGCGCACCTGCTGGTCGGTGCGGACGGTGCGCGTTCCTGGACACGCAGCCAGTTCGTCATCGAGGCCCGTGTCCGGCCGTACGGCCAGACCGCCGTCGTGGCCAACTTCGCCTGCGGGCAGCCGCACCGCGACATGGCCTGGCAGTGGTTCCGGCCGGACGGCGTGCTGGCACTGCTGCCCCTGCCCGGCCAGCGCTGCAGCATGGTCTGGTCCGCAACCGAGCCGGTCGCCGCCGAACTGATGACACTCGATGCCGAGCAGCTGGCGGCACGGGTCGCCGACGCCGCCCACGGCACGCTGGGTGCGCTCGAGGTGATCACCCCGCCGGCCGCCTTTCCGCTGCAACTGGTGCAGGTGATGCAACTGGTCCGGCCCCGCCTTGCGCTGGTAGGGGATGCCGCCCATCATGTGCACCCGCTCGCCGGCCAGGGGGTGAACCTCGGATTCGAGGATGCCAGCGAACTGGCGCGCGTCTTGCGCGAACGCGGCGCCTGCCGCGATGTCGGACAGGTTCGGCTGCTCCGTGGCTACGAGCGCGCGCGCTGGGAAGACATCCTGGCGATGACCATGGCGACCGACGGGCTGCAGCGCCTGTTCGGGCACCCGGCCGCCGCGGTCCGCTGGATCCGCAATGGCGGCCTCGCGCTCGTCGACCGTGCGCCGCCGCTCAAGCGTCTGCTCATCAGGCAAGCGTTCGGCTGACCGATAACCCATTCCAATCCTCCAAGGAAGGACGATGTTGATTCGACTGGTGTCCCTGGGCTGCGCCGCAGCCCTGCTGTGCGCGGCGTCGCTGGCAGGCGCGAACGAGAACGTGGTGCGCAAGGCCTTTGCCGAGAAGTTCCCCGACATGCCGGTGCAGTCGGTGACCAAGCTGCCCTACCTGGGCCTGTACGAAATCGTGGTGGCCGGACCGGAGATCGACATCCTGTATGCCGATGCGAAGGGCGAATACCTGATCGACGGCAGCATCATCTCGCTGACGAAGATGAGCAACCTGACCGGCGAGCGCAAGCAGAAGCTCTCGGCCATCCCGTTCGACGAACTGCCCTTCGACATGGCGTTCAAGCGCGTCAAGGGCAAGGGCGAGCGCAGGATGGCGGTGTTCTCGGATCCCGACTGCCCCTGGTGCCGCAAGCTGGAGGCCGAACTGGCGAAACTCGACAACGTGACCGTCTACATGTTCTTGTATCCGCTCGAATCCCTGCACGCCGACGCACCCGAGACCGCGCGCAAGATCTGGTGCTCACCGGACCGACTGAAGGCGTGGGACGAGTACATGAGCCGCAAGACCATGCCGGCCGCGGACTCCACCTGCTCCAATCCCGTGGACAAGCTGGTGGAGTTCGGCCGGAAGAAGCGCATCAATGGCACGCCGGCGCTGATCTTTGCCTCCGGCGAGCGGGTCGGCGGCTACATTCCTGCCGACCAGATCGAGAAACGGCTGGCCAGCAAGAAAGAGGACTGAGCCGGGACGCACGTTGCGGGCCCGCGCCGCGCCGCCGCCGTGGACTGGAACGAACGGACACGCGCATTCGTCTGTTTCGGGGCCTCCGTCCTTGCCCATGCGCTCGTGATCGTCGGGCTGGTGGTGCGACCGCCGTCCGGTCCGGTCGCCGCGTCGGGCGTCATCGAAGCGCGGCTGGAGGGCGTTCCGGGCGCATCCGAGGAGGCGCAGGCACGCGTGCAACCGCCATCCGACAGCCCGTCGCCCACGCCCCGGATCGTCGCGAGCGAGCGTGTGGCGGCCCCCCCCGAGCCGGCCGAGCCACCGGCGTCCGAAGCGGCGGCTGCGGCCACGGCCGAAGCCGTGGAGGCCGATCGCGATGCGCTGCGTCCCGAGCTCGAATCCGTCGCCGCCGTCGACGACACCTGGTATCCCGCCCGGCAGCTGGATGTCCTGCCCGTTGCCTTGGTGGAGGTCGAGCCAGCCTATCCCGAGGCCGCGGCGGCCGCGTCCATCGGTGGCGAGGTGACCCTGCTGCTGCATGTGGACGAGATGGGGAGAATCCGCGAGCGCAGCGTGGTGGAGTCCGACCCGCCCGGCGTGTTCGACCAGGCGGCGCTCGCGGCATTTCGCGAAGTACTGTTCCAGCCGGCCCTGAAAGATGGCCGGCGCGTGCGCAGCCGCGTGCTGGTGACGGTGAGCTTCAACCCCGACAGCATCGAGCCGGACGCGCCGCTCAGCGAGCCGGCGGATCTACAGTGAAGCCGCGCGGCAGCAGCAGCCACATGCGCCCGGGTTGACGCATGCGGCCCGCCAGCTTGCCTGCCTCGTCTCCCGATCCCCAGTAGAAATCGCCACGCACGGCCCCCTTGATGGCACCGCCGGTGTCCTGGGCCATCATCAGCCGGTTCATCGGCACGGTGGAATTGGGTTCGGTCGTGCTCAGGAAGACCGGAGCGCCCAGCGGGATGGCGCGCGGGTCCACCGCCATGCTGCGCCCGGCGCTCAGCGGCACGCCAAGCGACCCGGGCGGGCCGTCGGTGGCTGCGCTGACCTCACGAAAGAAGACGTACGACGGGTTCTCCCCGAGCACGCCCGCCAGCTGTCCCGGGTTGCGTTCGCCCCATGCGCGGATGCCCTGCATGGAAGCCTGATCGAGGGTCATCTCGCCGCGTTCCACCAGCCGTCGTCCGACCGATACGTAGGGGTGGCCGTTCTGATCCGCGTAGGAGACGCGGATCGCGCCGCCGGTATCGAGCATGACCTGCCCGGATCCCTGCACGTGAAGGAAGAACAGGTCGATCTCGTCGTCGACCCAGACGATCTCGCGACCGTGCAGGGGTGCCTTGCCGGCGTCGATGTCCGCCCGCGTGTGATAGGGCACCAGACGTCGGCCGTCCAGGCGCCCGCGCAGGCGCTTGCCCTGCAACTCCGGATAGACCTCGGCCAACTCCACGCGCAGCATGTCCTCCGGCGGCTGATAGATCGGAAAGCGGTAGCGCTCGCTTCGCGAGCGACTGCCGCGCAGCAGCGGCTCGTAGTAGCCGGTGATGACGCCCTCCGTGCCGCCCGACGGATCGCTTACGGCGTGGGGTTCGAAATGCGTCTCGAAGAAGCTTCGCGCTGCCGCGTCGTCCGCCGCCGCGACCTGCGCCGCACGTTCGCACACCGGTCGCCAGGATGCCTGCGCGCGCAGCTTCTCGCAGCCGCGCAGGAACGCAGCCAGCGCCTGGGCATGCGCGTCGCCGTGCCACGCCGGCAGGTCTTCGTAGGAAACGGGTGAAAGACGGGCGAAGTCCACGGCCGGGCCGGTGGGCACGGAAGCGGGGGATGCGGGAGACGGTGGCTGCACGGCCGGTGCAGGCGGCGCAGCGGGGGCTTGGGCCGGCGTCTGCGCAGGTGTGGGAGCGGGGGCGGCGGTGCGCTCGGGTACACTCGAACAGGCGGCGATGTTCAGCAGCAGTGCCAGAGGTGCCGCGCGGGGGAGTGACCGCATTGCGGGAAGGAGCAGGGCGATGGCGTGGATGGCGCTCGAGATCGCGCTCGGGCTGGCGTTGTTCATCGGGATCGTATGGTGGACGCTGCCGAAGAAGGAGAAGAGATCGGACGATCCGCCGCCCGAGTGAGGCGGTCGCGCGCTCGGCTCAGTGCAGCACGCGCGGCATGCTCAGGGTGAATTGAGGGATGGGTGCGTCGAACGGTGTACCGTCCTCGGCGACCATCTGGTAGGTGCCGCGCATGGTGCCCACCGGCGTGGCGATGGCCGCTCCGCTGGTGTACTCGAACGATTGCTGCGGTTGAAGCAGGGGCTGTTCGCCGACCACGCCCAAGCCACGCACTTCCTGCACCTCGTTCTCGGCGTCGGTGATCACCCAGTGCCGGCTGATGAGCCGCGCAGCGATCGAACCGGTGTTGGTGATGGTGATGGTGTAGGCGAACACGAACCGGCCTTCGTCCACGTCCGATTGCTCGGGCATGAAGGTCGAACGCGCCTGCACGCTGATCTCGTACTTGGTCGTCATCGCGCGATTGCACACGAAATCGCGGCGGCGGACAAGCGTCCGGTGCCCGGAGAGGCCGCGGATTGCGGCTACAATTTGCGCATGTCCAACCGATACCGCATCGCAGCCAGCATCCTGTCGGCCGACTTTGCACGCCTCGGCGAAGAAGTGCAGGCCGTGATCGACGCCGGCGCCGACATCGTTCATTTCGACGTGATGGACAACCATTACGTTCCCAACCTGACGGTGGGGCCGATGGTTTGCGCCGCCATTCGCCCCCGCACCCGCGCGCTGATCGACGTGCACCTGATGGTCAAGCCCGTGGACCGCATCGTGCCCGACTTCGCCCAGGCCGGCGCCGACATCATCAGCTTCCATCCGGAGGCGTCGGAGCACGTGGATCGCACCATCGGACTCATCCGCGAGTGCGGCTGCCGCCCGGGCCTGGTGCTCAATCCGGCCACGCCACTGAATTACCTGGACCACGTCCTGGACCAGCTCGACCTGGTCCTGCTCATGTCGGTCAATCCCGGCTTCGGCGGCCAGAAGTTCATCGACTCCACGCTGGACAAGCTGCGCGCCGTGCGCAGCCGCATCGAGGCGAGCGGTCGCGACATCTGGCTCGAGGTGGACGGCGGCGTGAAGGTCGACAACATCGCCCGCGTTGCGCGCGCGGGGGCGGATACCTTCGTCGCCGGCTCCGCGATCTTCGGCACGCCCGACTATCGCGCGACGATCGACGCGATGCGCAGCGAACTGGCGAAAGCAGGTTCGTGATGCCGGGCCGCAGGCGCCGCCGGCGCGGGTGATGGCGCGCTTCGCGGTGCGCGCGGTCGCATTCGACCTCGACGGCACGCTCCTTCACACCTTGCCCGACATCGCAGCTGCGTCCGACCGCATGCTGCGCGAACTGGGCCGCCCCGCAGCCGGCGAGGCGTGCGTGCGCCGCTACATCGGCAACGGCATCCCGCGCCTGGTCAAGCGACTTCTGACCGGCGAGATGCAGGCCGAGCCCCCCGAAGAAACCTTCGGACCGGCGCTCGATGCCTTCCTGCGGCACTATCGCGACACCTTTCTTACGGCGCCGACGATCTTTTCGGGCGTGGTCGAGGGGCTCGAGGGGATGCGCAGCGCCGGGTTGCGACTGGCGTGCGTGACCAACAAGGCGCGCGCCTTCACCGAGCCGATGCTGGAATCGACCGGACTGGCGCGCTACTTCGAGCTGGTGCTCTCGGGCGACAGCCTGCCGGCGAGGAAGCCCGATCCGGCGCCGCTGCTGCACGTTGCCGCACACTTTGCGATCGCGCCCGCCGCGGTGCTCATGGTGGGGGATTCGGACAACGACACGCGTGCGGCGCGCGCCGCCGGATGCCCGGTCGTGTGCGTGCCGTACGGCTATCGCGGCACGATGGCGCTGCGGGATCTGGACTGCGATGCTATAGTGGACGACCTCGTGCACGTGCTGCGGCTCGTCGACGTCGCAGCGTGAGACGGTCATGACCACCGCAGCTCCAGAAAGGATTCCGGAATACAGCAGGGCGCGACGCGCGCCGTGGCGCTGGTGGCGCCGCTGACAGCCGTTCGAGCCGTCCGCCGTCCGTTTTCCGCGTTTCCCGCTGGAGCCGTCGCATGACCGAATCCGAATTCAAGCAGTTCGCCGCGCAGGGCTACAACCGCATTCCGCTGGTGCTCGAGACCTTCGCCGATCTCGACACCCCCCTGTCCGTCTACCTCAAGCTGGCCAACCGACCCTGGTCCTACCTGCTCGAGTCGGTGCAGGGCGGCGAACGCTTCGGCCGCTACTCCTTCATCGGGCTGCCGGCGCAGACCCGATTCGAGATCCGCGGGCATCGCTGCACCGAGTTCTGCGGCGAGCGCATCGTCGAGCAGGGCGAGCACGCCGATCCGCTCGACTTCGTGCGCGGCTGCCAGGCCCGATACCGGGCGGCCCTTCCCAAGGGGTTGCCGCGTTTCTGTGGCGGCCTGGTCGGCATCTTCAGCTACGACACCGTGCGCTACATCGAGCCGCGACTGGGCAGGACCAGCAAACCCGATCCGCTCGGCACACCCGACATCCTGCTGCTGCTGTCCGAAGAGCTGGCGGTGGTGGACAACCTGTCGGGCAAGCTCTTCCTGATCGTGTTTGCCGACCCGGCGCAGCCTGGCGCCTACGAGCGCGCGCTCGAGCGGCTGCAGGAACTGGCGCGTGAGCTGCGGCGCCCCTTCCCGATGCCGGAGGAGGTGCCGATGCCGGCCGGGCAGGTGCAGCTCGAGTTCTCCGAAGCGGCATTCAAGCAGGCGGTGGAGCGCGCCAAGCGCTACATCTACGACGGTGACATCATGCAGGTGGTGCTGTCGCAGCGCGTGAGCCATCCCTACCCGGCCTCGCCGCTGTCGCTCTATCGCGCGCTGCGCGCGCTCAATCCCTCGCCCTACATGTTCTATTACGACATGGGCGGATTCCAGGTGGTCGGCGCCTCTCCCGAGATCCTCGTGCGCCTGGAGGGCAACGTCGTCACGCTGCGTCCGATCGCCGGCACGCGGCCGCGGGGCGCAACGCGCGAGCAGGACCTCGCGCTCGAACAGGATCTGCTCGCCGACCCCAAGGAGCGCGCCGAGCACGTGATGCTGATGGACCTGGGCCGCAACGACGTTGGACGGGTGTCGGCCGCGGGCAGCGTGCGGGTGACCGAAAACATGGTCGTGGAACGCTATTCCCACGTGATGCACATCGTGTCGAACGTGGACGGGACGCTCAAGCCCGGACTGGACGCGATCGCGGTGCTGAAGGCGACCTTTCCGGCCGGCACGGTGAGCGGTGCGCCCAAGGTGCGCGCGATGGAGATCATCGACGAGCTGGAACCGACGCGCCGCGGCATCTATGCCGGCGCGGTCGGTTATCTCGGCTTCAACGGCGACATGGATCTGGCGATCGCCATTCGCACGGCGGTGATCAAGGACGGCCGGCTCTACGTCCAGGCCGGGGCGGGCATCGTCGCCGATTCGGTCCCTGCCAGCGAGTGGCAGGAGACGCAGAACAAGGCGCGCGCAGTCCTGCGCGCGGCGGAGATGGCGCAGGCAGGACTGAACAGCGCCAAGCCGGCCTGAACCCAGAGCAAGAAACGGCGAAGTGAACCGCTCGCGCGGCGCGGGGACGACTGAAGGAATCGCACCCGCGGTCGATAACCGGGACGTTGAACAAACGGTGCGCCCCCATGCTGCGATCGGCTCCCTCCCAGACTTCCTCAGAACACCTGGCCAAGTGGGAGCGCGATCAGGCGCCCTCGGCCGCGACCGTGGTTCGCCTGCTCAACATGATCAAGTCGGACGCCGATCTGATCGAGGTCGAGCGTGAGCTCAAGCGCGAGCCGGTGCTGTCGTACCGGCTGCTGCGGTTCGTGAACTCGGCCTCGGCCGGATTTCACAAATCGATTTCCTCGTTCCGGCAGGCCGTCGTCATCCTCGGCTATCACCAGCTGCATCGCTGGCTGGCCGTCCTGCTGGTCACCACCGCCAAGAACGGCGCCCGCACCGAGATCGTGCGCTCCTCACTGGTGCGCGCCTCCTTCATGGAAACGCTCGCGATGAGCCAGTCGATCACGCTCACGCTGGCGGACCAGTGCTTCATCGTCGGGGTGTTCTCGCGGCTGGACGAACTGATGGGGCAGCCGCTCGCCTCTGCCCTGGCCCCGCTCAACCTCTCGGCGGAAATTCGCGCAGCCCTGCTCGAGCACAGCGGCGAAGGCGGGGCGCTGCTCGAACTCGCCATCGCCATCGAGGCCGGGGACACGCAGCGCGCGAACGATCTGCTCGGGCGCATCAAGATCCCGCCTCTGCTGGCCGAGCAGAGCTACGAAGCGGCCCAGACCTGGGCCGACAACCTGCCCCAGTAGCGATCGCCGGCGCCGCCCCGTCATCGACGGGCGCCGCCGTGACACCCGGGGTGTCACT
>JAEZCG010000009.1 GCA_023430065.1 Pseudomonadota bacterium
TGACGATGTCGCTCAGCACCACGTCGTAGTTTCGCTCCTCGCGACGCACGAGCTCCAAAGCCTGGTCCGCCGAGGCAACGTGTCGGACGCGGCAGCCGAGTGCCTCCAGGATCGGCCGCGTCGCGTCGGCCAGCGCCTCGTTGTCCTCGACCAACAGGACGCGGCAGTCCAGCGGACCGGCGACGCGCGGCTCGTCGGCCGGGGCAGGTGCGAGCGCGCTGTCGGTGGCACGCAGGTACAGATGCACCGTCGTGCCCTTCCCAGGCTGGCTTTCCACGCGTGCCGTCCCGCCGGCCTGGACGCAGAGCGCATACACCTGGCTGAGCCCCAGCCCGGTGCCCTTCCCCGGCGGCTTCGTCGTGAAGAACGGCTCGAACACTTTCTCCAGCAGTTCCGGCTCGATGCCTTCGCCGGTGTCGGCCACGCTGACCACGACGTAGGCTCCTTCGAGCGCCGGCATTTCGCCAGGCGTGAGATTGCGCGCAGTGATGGTCAGCTGCCCGCCGCGCGGCATGGCGTCCTTGGCATTGACCGAGAGATTGATGATTGCCAGCTGCAACTCGGAGGGATCGACCTCCACGGGCAGGACGTCCGGTGCAACGTCGCCGCTGACCTGGATGGCGCGGCCGAGCGCCGGTCGGATCATCGCGAGGAGCAGCGGAAAACTGTCCTGCAGGCGGATCACCTCGGGGCGCAGCGCCTGACGGCGCGAGAACGACAGGAGCTGCCGCGTCAGATTCTCTCCGGAGGAGATGGCGCGCGCGATGGCTGCCAGCTGCGGGCTGTCCGCCAGTTGCGGTTGCAGCCGCTTGAGCAGGTACAGGTTGTTTCCCACGACCATCAGCAGGTTGTTGAAATCGTGCGCGACCCCTCCCGTCAGGCGTCCCATCGCCTCGAGCTTCTGTGCCTGGCGCAACGCCTCCTCGGCACGCAGGCGCTGCTCGGTTTCGTCCTTCAGGCGCTGCGCCACCTCGAACTCACGCCGCACGCGCCGCAATGCGACGTAGGACACGTAAGCCAGTCCCAGTGACGTGGGGAACGCGAACGCCGCGAGCAGGCCGACGTCCCGATACCACGCCGCCAGCACCGCATGCCGCTCGAGCCCGCCGGCGACGTAGATGGGGTACTCGCCGAGCTTGCGAAAGATCACCAGGCGGCGCTTCCCGTCCACGGCAGAGACCGAATCCACTTCGCCCTCGCGCGCCCCGCTCGCCACCGCACGCATCAACGGATCGGCGGGAGGCAAGTTGCTCACCGATCGCGGCGGTATCGGCCAACGCGCGACGATGGCACCGTCCTCGCGGAACAGGGTCAGGACGAGCCCCGGTTCGCTGCGGGCGAGACCGGCGTAGAACTCCACGAAATGCGACGGGTACATCGATACCGAGACCGCGCCGGCGAAGGATCCGTCCCGACGCTCCCGCCGATGGGTGACGTCGAAGAACGGCTCGCCGGTGACGCGACTGATCAGACGGCGCGAGAAATACCAATCGCCGCGGCCGTCCTTGTGATACAGAAAGTACTCCCGGTCGGAGATGTCGAGTCTGGGCGGCACGGGATAGAAGCGGTTGGATACCAGTGCGCGACCGCGCGCATCCCAGATCCAGATCGACTGGATCTGCGCGACGCCCGTCGAGACGCGCTGGAACTGCTCGTGCAGCGCCCGCTCGCGCCGCCGGATCGCCGCATCGTCGTCGTCCCCGATCGCCTCGAGCACCTGACGCGTGATGACCTGATTGGTCTCGATCACCCGTGCCGCATGCTCGATGCCGATGCGCACCGAGCGATCGAGCCGCACGCGCGCTTCCGAGAAGGCGTCGCGATAACCACTCCACGCGGCCAGCAGAAACGACGCGGTGGGCAGGACGAGCGCCGCGACGATGCCCAGCCGCAGCCAACGGACCGTGGCCAGACGCCCCTCGCTTTCCTTGTAGTCGTCGGGGGGCGTGGCCGCCCGTTTCGCTAACATCGTCCTAAGGCCCGGTCGCCCGGGCGGCAGCGTATCTCGAGACGGCGGCAGCACGTTTCGTTCCGTGCCGCCACTGGCTGCGCCAAACCGGATCTAGGCCGCACGCGCGTGCGCACCGGCGCGTGCCTCTTCCAGAATCATGTCGGCGCCCTTCTCTGCCACCATTACGGTGGCGGCATTGGTGTTGCCTGACACGACACTCGGCATGACGGACGCATCGACCACGCGCAGGCCCGGCACACCGCGCACGCGCAGCCGCTCATCTACTACCGCCAACGGGTCCTGTCCCATGCGGCAGGTGGACGTGGGGTGATAGACCGTGCCGCCGACTTCGCGCGCATAGTTCAGCCAGTCGAGATCGGTGAGGACGCGCGGCCCGGGTGCGTACTCGGACAGTACGAGAGGCTGCATGGCGGCGGCTCCCATGATCCGGCGCACGAGCTTGAGACCGGCCACGACCGTGCGCTGGTCATCCGGCGTGTTCAGATAGTTGTAGTGGATGGCAGGCGGTTCCGCCGGGTCGGCCGAGCGGATACGCACGCTGCCACGAGACTGCGGACGCAACGGCGACATCGACGCCGTGAAGGCCGAGAACGGGTGCAGCTTCGTGCCCATCTTGTCGGTGCTGAAGTTGATGAAGTACAGCTGCACATCGGGGCGCGGCACGCGTGGGGACGAGCGCACGAATGCTCCGGCATAGCCTGCACTGACGGTGAGCGGACCGCGCCGCTGCAGCACATAGCGCAACCCCATTCCGATGCGGCCGAACACGCTGGCCATCGCGTCGTTGATGGTGACGGGCTGCGTGCACTTCCATACTGTGCGCACGTAGAAGTGATCCTGCAGACCGCCGCCCACGCCGGGAACGTCGCGTACGAGGGCAATGCCGTGCCGTTCGAGCAGCGCGCGCGGTCCGATACCCGAGAGTTGCAGCAGCTGCGGCGAATTGATCGAACCCGCGCTGACGATTACCTCGCGATGCGCATTGGCGATGTGCATGGTGTCGCCCACGCGGAACTCCACGCCGACGGCGCGGCCGCCGTGAAAGCGGATGCGTGTGACGAGCGCCTCGGTGCGCACCTGCAGGTTGGTGCGGCCGAGGGCCGGTCGCAGATAGGCCACGGCGCAGCTCGCGCGCCGTCCCCGGCGCGACGTGGTGTGATAGTAGCCGGCGCCCTCCTGCTTGGCCCCATTGAAGTCCTCGTTACGCGCAATCCCCAACTCGCCGCAGGCGGCGATGAAGGCATCGCACAGGGGGTGCCGATCGGGCAGGGCACTCACCGACAGCGGCCCGCCACGCCCCTGGAATTCGCTCTCGACCTGTTCACGGTCCTCGGAGCGTAGAAAGTACGGCAGTACGTCGCGAAAACTCCAGCCTGCGTTGCCCTGCGCGGCCCAGGTGTCGAAGTCCTCGGGCTGGCCACGTACGTGCACCAGACCGTTGATCGAACTGCAACCGCCCAACACCTTGCCGCGCGGGGTGAACACGCGGCGATTGTTCAGTTCCGCCTCGGGTTCGGACTGATACATCCAGTTCACGCTTGGGGTGGCGAACAGCTTGCCGTAGCCGAGCGGGACATGGATCCAGGGATTGCTGTCGCGCGGCCCTGCCTCGAGCAGCAGAACCTTGTGGCGGCCGTCGGCGGTCAGTCGGTTGGCCAGCACGCAGCCCGCCGAGCCGGCGCCGACGATGATGTAGTCGTAGTCCATCCAGGGTCAGATGCGGACCGCCGCCCGGGACAGCGCGGCGCGGGCGCCAATGATAGCGGCTGCGCGCGCGCTCAAGCCGCGCTCGCGAGCGAATCGGGCGTCAGACCGGCCGCCTGCAGGGCACGCCCGAGCCGGGCGATCTCTC
Organism: Pseudomonadota bacterium; assembly: GCA_023430065.1. GTDB lineage: Bacteria > Pseudomonadota > Gammaproteobacteria > Burkholderiales > SHXO01 > SHXO01. Next base: position 3,825 of record JAEZCG010000009.1, read on the forward strand.
CCGGCGTGAGCTTCATCAACGGCGGGCGCACGTGCGCTTCGCGCACCCGGCCGAGCAGAACCAGGCACTCCTTCATGCGGTTGTGCATGTCGAGGAAGGGCGGGGCGTAGAACGCCTGGGCGAGCGGATAGATGCGATCGTTGATCGCCTGCGCACGAGCCAGGTCCTGCGCCTTCACGGCCCGGAACAGCTGCACCTGCAGGTCCGCGATCACGCTGCCCGCACCGGACAGCAGGCCGTTGGCGCCCATGCTCAGCGATGCCATCAGCCAGCCACTGTGGGTGGTGAGCACGTTGACCGGCCGCGAGAGGTTCTGGAAGGTGCGGATGTGGCGTTCGTGCAGCATCGCATCGTTCGACCAGTCCTTGATGGCGCGGATGCTCGGGACGGAGTCGAACAGGCGCAGCAGCGTGTCGAAAGGATAGCCCAGCCCGCTCGCCATCGGGTACTGAAAGCAGATGAGCGGCAGGTCGCAGGCGTCGGCAATGCGCTTGAAGTGCGCCTCGGCCATCTCGGGACGCAGCTGCCCACCCATCGCCATGCTGTTGGGTGGAAACACCAGCAGCGCGGATGCCCCGTTGCGCTGCGCCATGGCGGCGATGCGTGCCGCCTCGATGCTGCCGTCGGCGTACACGCCGTTGATCACCGGCACGCGATCGCCCACCTCTTCCATCGATCCGGCCAGAATGCGCTCCTGCTCGTCGAAGGCGCACGCGTGCACCTCGGACGCATGCCCGTTCACCGTCACGGCGCTGACCCCCGGCAGCAGCGCGCACTGGCGCAGGTGCCTGCGCGTGGCCCCCACGTCGATGGACAGATCGGAATGCAGGATCAGCAGCGTCGCCGGGATGACCCCCTCGGGGACGAAATCGGGGAAGCGCGCCATGTCGTGCTCCTTGCGTGAAGCGGTTCAGTCGCCGCAGGTTGCAGTGTGCCTCAAGCCGGCCGTCCTGCGCTGGCCGCGGTATGCTCCCACCGTCCGTACCCGCTGGAAACCGCTCATGCCCCGCATTCCCTATCGACCCGTCGACCTCGCCGAGCCGCGTGCGTTGGTCGATGCCGTACGCGCACGCCGCGGCGGGCGCCTGCTCCATCTCGATCGTATCCTGCTGTACAGCCCGCCTTTGGCCGAGGGCTGGAACACCTTGATGGGGAACGTGCGCACCCGCCTCGCCCTCTCGCCCAGGCTGCGCGAACTGGCGATTTGCGTGGTCGCCCGGCTCAACGGCGCAGACTACGAATTCCATCATCATGCGCCGCTTTTTCTGGAAGCGGGCGGCACGCAGCCGCAGCTGGACGCGCTGGCCACGTTCGATGCCGGGGCGCTGCCCGATGTCTTCGATTCCGACTCGGCAGCGGTGGTGCGCTTCACGTTCGAATCGACGCGCCACGTCAACGTGTCGGACGAGGTCTTCGACCAGATGCGTCGCGCCCTGGGCGACGATCGCCTGCTCGTGGAGCTGGTGGGCGTGATCGCCAGCTACAACATGGTTTCCCGCGTGCTGGTGGCTTTCGACGTGCAGGCCGAATGACTTTGCACGAGTCGTGGCTGTCCACGGCGTCGTTCGCCCCCCAAGGCGTCGTTCGCCCCAACGGTGTCGTTCGCCCCAACGGTGTCGTTCGACCCCACGATGTCGTTCGACCCCCGGTGTCATTTCGAGCGAAACGAGAAATCCTCGCCGTGGACGCTGCACTGCGAGGATCCCTCGCCGATGGCTCGGGATGACACCGTTGGCAAGGGCACAGGTCGTGGCTGTTTAGGGCGTCGTTCGACCCCACGGCGTCGTTCGCCCCAACGGTGTCGTTCGACCCCACGATGTCGTTCGACCCCCGGTGTCATTTCGAGCGAAACGAGAAATCCTCGCCGTGGACGCTGCACTGCGAGGATTCCTCGCCGGTGGCTCGGGATGACACCGTTGGTGAGGGCACAGGTCGTGGCTATTTAGGGCGTCGTTCGACCCCACGGCGTCGTTCGACCCCCGGTGTCATTTCGAGCGAAGCGAGAAATCCTCGCCATGGACGCCCAGCCGCGTCGTCCCGACCCGCGACGTGCGTCAGAGCATCTCCAGCGGCTGAGCGCGCGTTGGGGGAGGAAACAGCCGGTCGAGCTCGGCGAGCTGCGCCGCGCTCAGCCGCTGTTCGAGTGCCGCGAAATTCTCCCGCAATCTGTCCGGTCTTCCCGTCTTGGGAATCGCGATGACATCGTCGTGCTCGAGCAACCACGCCAGTGCCGCCTGCGCCGGCGTCATGCCCGCGTCCCGAGCGAACTGCAGCAGTTTCCGGTTGCCGACCAGCCGCGCCTGCTCGATCGGGGAATAGGCCATCACGGGAATGCCGCGCGCACGCAGCCAAGGCAACAGGTCGAACTCGATGCCGCGCCGGGTCAGGTTGTACAGCAGTTGATTGACCGCCACCTTCTCGGCGCCCGCTTCGGCGGACCACTCCTCCATGTCGGCGAGATCCAGGTTGCTGACGCCGAAATGGCGGATCTTGCCAGCGTCGCGCAGAGCGACGAACGCCTCCAACGTTTCCGTGAACGGAACGTTGCCGCGCCAGTGCAGCAGGTACAGATCGATGCGATCCGTGCGCAGCCGCTCGAGGCTGCGCTCGCACGCTGCCACGGCCGCCTTGCGCGAGGCGTTGTGCGGGTACACCTTGGTGACCAGGAAGGCCTCGTCCCGCCGCCCGGCGATCGCCTCGCCGATGAGCGACTCCGACAGGCCCTCGCCGTACATCTCCGCCGTGTCGATCAGGCGCACGCCCAGGTCGAGCGCGAGGCGCACGGTGGCGATCTCGTCCGCGCGCACGGCACGGTTCTCGCCGTAGCGCCAGGTGCCGAGGCCGAGTGCGGGCACGCGCTCACCCGACGGCAGTCGCACGCTCTTCACGAAGACGTCCTCATGGTGTGAGCGGTCACGGCATCCAGGGGACCATCTGCGCGCTGCCGGACGGGGCGAACGGCACCTCGATGAGCCACAGCCCGCCGGCTTCATGCGCACGCCGCACCGCCGTTCCGACCTCGGCCGGCTGCACGCGTACGCTGTGCGCCCCGAACGATTCGCCCAGCTTCACGAAATCCGGATTCTTCAGGTCATCGCCGATGCGCCGTCCGCCGAACATGCGATCCTGGTACTGTCGAATGGCACCGAAGGCGTTGTCGTTGAATACCAGCACCACCAGATCCAGGCCGAGGGTCGCCGCGGTGGCCAGTTCCTGCACGGTGAACAGGAAGCCGCCGTCGCCGTTGATCGACACCACCGGCTTGTCCGGGCAGGCCAGCTTCGCGCCGATGGCCGCGGGCAGCGAATAGCCGAGCGTACCGTAGGTGCCCGGATGGATCAGCGTGCGCGGATGCTGGATCGGCATCAACAGCGGCATCCAGTAACCGACCAGCGTGAGATCGTCCACGAAGATCGTCTCGTCGGGGACGGCTGCGCGCAGCGCCTCGATCACCTCCATCACCGGACCCGCGCGCCTGCGCAGCTCCTCCTGCTTGCGTGCACGAAACCCGGCCGCGTCGAACCAGCATTCTTTTGCCACCTTCCCAGCGGGAAGTCCGTCGGCGATGGCGTCCAGCGCGAGTGCCGCATCGGCACGGTGCACCACCACTTCGTGCAGCCTCCTGCGCAGCCACCAGCCGCCCGGCCGGGGGCCTGTGAAGGTCCACACCTTGGTGTCCGGGCGGGCGCGGTCGACGGCGTCGATGAGCGCCTGCGCACCGGCGTTGAGCCAGTCGATCGCGCCGTCGACATCCTCGGGCGGTCTGCCGTCGCGCACGTCGCGAGGGTCCAGCGGTTCGGTGCGACGTTCGCTGACGATCTGTGCGGCCCAACGGAATCCGCGACCGACGTGGCGGAACAACTGTTTGAGGGGCCAGTCTCCACACGTCGGGACCGGCGTCGCCGGATCTCCCGACCGGATCAGTTCAC
>JAEZCG010000138.1 GCA_023430065.1 Pseudomonadota bacterium
GGTTCACCGCCCTCGCCCTGCGCGATCTCCGACAGGATCAGCCATCCGCCCGGCTTGAGCACCCGACGAATCTCCCGATACAGCGCGTGCTTGTCGGCGATGTTCATCGACACGTTCATCGAATAGGCGCCGTCGAAGCTCTCTGCGGCGAAGGGCATCGCCAGCGCATCGCCCACCTCGAACGCCGCCCGCTCCTGCATGCCGAGCAGTCGGGTGAAGTGGCGCGCAACTTCGCAGAACTCTGCCGTCAGGTCGATGCCCGTCACTCTGCAGCCGAACCGGTCGACGAAGTAGCGGGCCGGGCCGCCTATGCCGCACCCGACGTCGAGGAGGTGGTCGGTGGGCCGCACCTGCACCAGCGCCGTCATCTCGACCGTCGCCTCCAAGCCGCGGCCGTGGAACTGATCATAGGGTGCGAGCGCAGCGAGCGTGGGACGATGCGGGTCGCAGCCGTCGTCACGCAGCGCGGCCTCGAGGCGCTGAAGCAAGTTCCCGCTCGTATAGTGGCGGGCGATGTCGGAAGGGGTGGTCACGGGTGGATCGGCGCTGAACGTGCTGGAAGCAGGCATTGTCCCCGATGCGACGGTGCGGATGCACGAGCTCTGGACAAGGCAGCACTCCGTGCACCCGAGACCGCATGCGTGCTACGTGCGGCGCTTCTCCGACTGCCATCGATCCAGGATCGCGCGCGCGCCATTGCGCGCAGGATCCATCGCGTCGTCATGTCCCGGCTGCTTCGACGTGAGTTCGATCACGTATCCGTTCGGATCCCGGAAGTAGATCGACTGGATGAACCCGTGGTCCGACACACCGCGCGTCTCGCGGCCCTCCGCCTTTCCGCGCGCGAACATCTCATCGAGCACTCGGCGCTCGACCTCGAGCGCGATGTGCAGGTCGAAATCGTGCTGCGCCTTGAACTCGAAGGGCATGTCCGGCGCCTCGAAGAAGGCGAGGAAAGACCCGTCTCCCAGACGATAGAACGTGTGGAGGGTGTTCGTCTCGCGCCCGCTCTTAGTCTGCTTGATCTCCAGGGCACCGGCAAGCGGCAGTCCGAGAAAGTCCTCGTAGAAGCGTCGCGTCTCGGCGGAATCGCGGCATCGGTATGCGTTGTGATGAAGACCCTTGATCATCGTTCCTCCTTCAAGCTTCTGCTCCCGCTCACGCGGTCGATCCGGCACCGGGAAGACCGGTCGCCTCTCCATGCGGCAAAGGCACCTCGTGATACTCCAGCGCCCATTCGCGCATGAATCTCACACGAGTGGGTCGCACACGCCAGAGCGTGAACTCGGGATTGTCCGGGCCGCCCAGGTACTGACGCAGCAAGGAATCACGGCGAAACGCTTCCTCCTGCGTGGCGCGATCGCTCACCCGCTCGCACAGCCCGGTTATGCGCACCTGATCGTCATCGCTGTCGAGATAGCACAGTTCGCCCTGGGGAGCGGCACGCAGTTCGCCCGTCTTGTGAAAGCGTTCGAGGCTGGCGAAATACACCGTGAACCCCTCGTGCCAGGTGGCCGTGACCGGCCGCACCCGAGGCTGAGTGCCGTCCAGCGTGGCGAGCATCGGAAATCTGTGTCGATCCAGTACGGCGAGTGCGACGGCCGGCAACTGGTCGGGTGTGATCGGGTGCGGTTCGGGGTTAGGCATCGACTCTGTCCTCCTCCTCGACGTCGGGCGCTCCGCCTCGCCGGCCCCCGGATGTCGCGCGGCAACCTGGCGGGTGAGGATGACGATGATCGTCGGGATTACGATCGACGCCACGGAAGCAAACAGGAACGACGATCGATCCGCCGACACTGCGCCGATCCAGGCATACAGCGCCGACACGATCAGGTTGCCGATCGATACGATGGTCATGAAGCGAGCGAACTTCATGGGAGACAGTCCGGCGACCAGGAGTGTTGCTTCGGCCAGCACGGGCACCGCGCGAAACGCCACCAGCGTCGCGTCCCCATAGCGATGCACCAATGCGTTGAAGTCGCGCAGACCGCGCGCGCCGATCAGGCGCCGCGCCAGCGGCGCACCCGCATAGTGTCCGAGCCAGTACCCGATCGCCGACGATACCGACATGCCCAGAAAACACACGGCGGTGCCGGCAGCCATTCCGAGCAGGTAACCGGTCGTGCTGAGCACGAAGCTGGACGGGATCGGCAGTGCGATGTCGACGGTCAGGAAGCCGATGACCGCGAGCGTGATCAACGTGAGCGAAGTGCCGGACTGCAGGCTGTCCTGCACCAGCGCATTCATCCGCCCCTCGAACAGCGCGAAAGGAAGCAGGATGAAGCCGAACAGGAAGACGCAGAACAGGACCCACCGCCATCGGGTCCTGGTGCCGACTCCGTCCGCCGGCAGCACGGTGGGACTCTCCACGACTCACCTCATCGCGTCGAACCAGCCCGATTGTCCAACTTCGCGAACACCCGCGCAAACGATCCGCTTGCCGCCGGCCTACTCGACGAAGGGCTCCAGCCGTACTGCCCGCATTCCATAGCTGACATCGATGTCTGCGGCACCGTCTACCAGGAAGACCGACTGGCGACGATCCGCTGCCATCATGTGGCCGGTCACCACGACGGGCTTGAACAGACCGTCGTACGGCGCCGGTCGCTCCAGTTTGACGTGCACGATCTGATTAGGTGGTGGCGGCGGTGTGTGGATGCACGCACCGACCCACGGTACGAGCAGGAACTCGCTGACCTGCTTGCCGGAGTGATCGAGCGGAAGAAGGTACCCGGGCATGCGCACGAGTGCCCCGTTCAGGCTCGGATTTGTTGCCTGAGCGAGTTCGCGTTGCCGCGCGAGGATGCGCTCGCGCTCATCGAGCAGCGCCTGCGCATCGATGCCTGCCTTGCGCAGATGCTCCGTCAGAAAGGCCTCGTCGGCCGGGTCGTTCGCGGCCACGGCCGCGGCTCCGCGTGCGCGACGCTCGCGAATCTCGGCGAGGTCGGCAAGCATCCGGCGCTGCTCGACGGTGAGCTTGGCGAACGGATTGGCGATGCGGGGGGCTTCAGGCAGCAGGTCCTTCCAGGTGACCTGGCGCGGCGTCTCGGCAAGAGCGTGCAGAGGAAAGAGCAAAGCGACCAGGGTCAGGAAGACGATGCGTGAGAGGATAGCGGTCACGGCGATAGACTAGTTCAGGACGCATCCGGCGCATGGCAAGCCTGCACCGAATGCGATGAAACATGGGAAAGGGCCGCACGAGGCGGCCCTTTCGACTTCAGCGAGCAGCGTGCGCCGCGATTACCAGGTGGCGATGGGATTTCCCGGAGAACCGGTTGCACCGACCAGCTTCAGCGGCGCCCAGCTGAACAGCACCTCGCCTGGGCCGCGCTCGCCCAGATCCTTGAGGTCGAGATTTTCGAACAGGTAGATGCCGCGGCGAACCGTCAGGTTCATGTGGCAGTAGGCCCACTCCTTGATGTCCTCGAACTTCGTCGGCCACTTACCCTCGCCGGTGAAGTCGTAGGGTTCGATCCCCCAGTTGTCGGCGCCGACCATCGCCACCTTGCGGGTAGCCAAGTGATCGCAGACTTCCGGCGAGATGCCAGGGCCGCCCGAGTTGAACCTGGCGTTGTCCGCCGTGGCCTGCGCCTGGGACTTGCTCATGTTGTCCCGCCACAGATCGTTCCACCCGGTGCGGAACAGCACGACATCGCCCTGGCGGGCATCCTCGATGCCGGCCATCTTCAGCGCATCGCGGTAGTCCTGCATCGAGATCGGATAGCCGATGGGCAGATTGCCACCCTTCAGCTTGACCATGTCGATGACGATCGCGCGCGTGAAGAACGAGCCGACGTTCTCGACGCCATTCTTCTTCATCCCGTATGGCCCACCCACGTCCTCGAGCCGAACGCCGTTGTAGAAGTAGTTGCCGTCCTTCCAGCCCTGCTTGCCCTTGATCTGGATCATGGGATGGGCCAGTGAGTCGAACTGCGTACCGACCTGCCCGATCTGTGAGGTCACCAACTCATCCATGAAGGTCTGCCGGTAGTTGTCGCCCGACCAAGCGAGATCGTGCGTGGGGTTACCGCCTCCGGGAATGGTCAGCGAGAACAGCCGCCCGGGGAACAACGGCGTGCGGGCATGGTATGGCATGCCCAGGGTGGCGACCTCGCCCTTCTTGACGAGCTTGGCGGCTTCCACGCGCTTCTGCGGCGTGATCCAGTTGGTCGCGCCGGACTGATCGTTGGCGCCGAATTCGCTTGGAAACCATTTCTCGTCGACCGGGTTGTTGTCCGCCATCACGCTCACGGGCAGCGCACCACCGACCAGTGCGGTGAATACGAGACAGGATAAGTGCCGCATTGCATCTCCTCGTTCTATGGTTTCCCCTGTGACGGAGCTGCACGGTGTGTATCACGCCCGCTTACGTGGATGCCGAAACGCTTCGCACGTTGAAACTTCTACTGCATCGCGCGCGAAGCGCATACGGCCACGTATGCAGGCGTGGTGATTTATCCTATAGGCGTTCGCACCCTGTCAAGGGGTAACAGCACACCGACCAGCGATGGAACTTACGTGTCGATAGGCGGTCGAGGGCGCCTCTGGTACCCACTCGCAGACCGGGATGACGCACTTTATACCGGATCCCAGGTGAATACATCCTGTGACCGATCGAGCGCGTAGAAATGCGCCTTCAGGGCCGGCATCGCATGGCTGGCAATGGATTCGGGCGTCCATCCGTCCGAGCGCTGCACCGAGCGCACGGGACGGTGTTGGCTGAAAAGGAAGATCTCGTTTGCGCGTACGCCGAAGAGCTGACCGCTGACCTCGCCCGCCGCGTCGCTCGCGAGGTAGACCGCCAGCGGGGCGATCTTGGCGGTTTCCATGCGTTTGAGTTTCTCGACCCGCGCCTTCTGCTCGTCGGTCTCGGTCGGAATCGACCCGATCATGCGGCTCCAGGCGAACGGCGCGATGCAGTTCGAACGCACGCCGAAGCGCGCCATGTCCATGGCGATCGACTTCGACAGCCCGACGATACCCAGCTTTGCCGCGGCGTAGTTGGCCTGGCCGAGATTGCCGATCAGGCCCGAGGTCGACGTCATGTGGATATAGCAGCCGCGGTTCTCGTTGCGAAAGTACGGTGCAGCGGCGCGGGCCACGTAGAACGAGCCGTTGAGATGCACGTCGATCACCGCTTTCCACTCGTCGATGCTCATGTTGAAGAAGAAGCGGTCGCGCAGGATGCCGGCGTTGTTGACGATGCAATCGATGCGACCGAAGGTATCGAGCGCGCACTGGACGATCCGATTGGCCGCATCCCATTCGGCGACGCTGTCGCCGTTGGCCACCGCGCGTCCACCGGCCGCCTCGATCGCCCTGACCACATCCTGTGCCGGGCCCGTATCGCTACCCTCTCCTGCCACCGAGGCACCCACGTCGTTCACCACGACTTGGGCACCATGCGCAGCCATCGCCAATGCGAAATCGCGACCGATGCCGCGGCCCGCTCCGGTGACGACGACGACCTTACCTTCCAGCATCCTGCTCATCGGAGTGCTCCTCTTATTTGTCCTACGCGCCAGTCAGCCGACAGGCTGCCACAAATCGCAGCGCAAGCGGTGACCGGGTTGCTATAGTTCGGCTTCGATCAAACGCCATCGGACGCAGCCATGACCATCAAGCGCGCAGCCTGCATCGTCGGTGCCTATGAGCACCCGACGCGCAAGGCACCCGACAAGTCCGTCGCGCAGTTGCATGCCGAATGCGCGCGCGGCGCGCTGATCGATGCGGGCCTGGTCAAGGACGACGTCGACGGCTATTTCTGCGCCGGCGATGCGCCCGGGCTGGGACCCCTGTCGATGGTCGACTACCTGGGCCTGAAGGTCCGTCACGTGGACTCCACCGACACGGGCGGATCGTCGTACCTCGTGCACGTCGCGCACGCTGCCCAGGCGATCGCACTCGGCAAGTGCAACGTGGCGCTGGTGACCCTCGCCGGGCGTCCCCGCTCCGAAGGCTCCTCAGGCACCCAACCGCGCAACTACGGTGCGGCTGCGCCGGATGTCGGGTTCGAGCTGCCGTACGGGCTGACCACCGTGAACGGCTACGGCATGGTGGCGATGCGGCACATGCACGAGTACGGCACGACCGGCGAACAGCTGGCCTGGATCAAGGTTGCAGCATCGCATCACGCGCAGTACAACGAGCATGCGATGTTGCGCGACGTGGTGAGCGTCGAAGACGTGCTCGCATCGCCGATCATCGCCGACCCGCTGCACCGCCTGGACTGCTGCGTGGTCTCGGACGGCGGTGGCGCCGTCATCGTGGCGCGGCCGGAGATCGCCAGATCGCTATCGCGCCCGGTGATCCACATCCTCGGGGCCGGAGAATCGCCCAAGGGACAGGCCGGGGGTCGGATCGACCTCACCACCTCGGCAGCGGCCTGGTCCGGCCCTGCGGCGTTCGCGGAGGCCGGCGTGAAACCGGCCGACATCCAGTACGCCTCGATCTACGACAGCTTCACGATCACCGTGCTGATGCAGATCGAGGACTTGGGATTCTGCCGCAAGGGCGAGGGCGGCAGATTCGTCGCCGACGGCAACCTGATCTCGGGCACCGGCAAGCTTCCCTTCAATACCGACGGCGGCGGCCTGTGCAACAACCATCCCGCCAACCGTGGCGGCATGACCAAGGTCATCGAGGCAGTCCGCCAATTGCGCGGCGAAGCGCACCCGAACGTCCAAGTGCCGAACTGCACGCTGGCGCTCGCGCAGGGCATGGGCGGCAATCTGGGTTCGCGCCATGGCAGTGCCACGCTGATCCTGGAGCGCGCATAGTGCGCGACGACCGACACGACGCAAGAGGAACCTGAGGATGACCGACCCTGCACAGCGCCAGATTCCCGCGCCACCGATCACGCCAGGCAATGCACGCTTCTACGACGCCGCGCGTGAGGGAACGCTGCTGGTGGGACATTGTCAGGCGTGCGGCAGCTACCACTTCTATCCGCGCGCCCTGTGCCCGCACTGCCTGTCCGATCGCACCGACTGGGTACCCGCCAAAGGCACGGGCGTCATCTATGCGTGCAGCACGCTGCGTCGCGGCGTGCCGGTGCCGTATACGATCGCCTATGTCACGCTGGACGAAGGCGTGTCCATGCTGACCAACATCGTCGACTGCGATCCAGACGACATTGCGGTCGGCGGCCGCGTCCGGCTGGTCTTCGAGGCGGCGGAAGACGGCACGCCTGTCCCGATGTTCGCACCCATGGGCGCCTGAACCTCGGCGACCGATCAGATCGACTCTAGGAACGCCACCAGCGCGTCGCGATCGTCCTTCGACAGCCTCGCAAACGCGTCACGCGACGCCTGCGCCTCGCCGCCGTGCCACAGGATCGCTTCGGTCACGTTGCGCGCGCGCCCGTCGTGCAGCAACACACTGCTGCCGTTCACCGTCTTCGATAGTCCCAGACCCCAAAGGGGCGGCGTGCGCCAGTCGCGCCCGCCGGCGGCGAAGTCGGGGCGACGGTCCGCGAGGCCCTCCCCCATGTCGTGCAGCAGAAGATCCGTGTACGGGTGGAAGGTCTGCCGCGACAGCTGGGGTAGCCGAGCGAAGTAGTCCACCGTGCGCAAGGTCGGCACGTGACAGACTGCACACTGCAGCAGCTCGAATATTGCCGCACCCCGGCGAACGGCGAGATCGTCCTGGTTGCGCCGCGCGGGCACCGCCGCCCCGAGCATGGCCATCTCCAGCTCCGCCCACGTCGAATCGATCAGTTCTGGATCGTTTCCCGGCACCTCCCGGCGGCAGACCGCCTGCACCTCGGGACAATTCTGTCGGGAGAACAGACCGGAAGTCAGCCCCATGTCATGCAGCGCAGCCGCCGCAACCTGCTGTCGAAGTCCGGGCTGCGTCGCTTTCCACCCGAAGCGCCCCAGCGTCCTGCGCTGCCCGGTAGCGTCCCACGCGAAGTTGGGGCGCCCATTGAAGCCGCGCTCGCGCTGCCGTCGGGCAATCTCGAGGACCGATTCCTCCGGTACGGCCGCGAGCAGCCCGAGCCCGAACACGGGCGGCGCGAGGCGCAGTGAGGTCATCGTCTCGGCAGGCAGCTCGCCGAAGGATGGATTCTCGATGCTCAACGTCGGTCGCCGCAGGCGGACTTCGGTAGCGTCACCGAGCCGGACGATATCTTCTTCCCAGCTCACGTACAGATCCGCCTCGGCCGGAACCGGTGCATAAGCGAATGCCATTCCCGGCTGCTGGCCCTGCAGGGCGCGGTTCTGCAATTGCTCGCCATAGTGTGCAAGCGGTTTCGGTCCGCCGTGCGGACCTGAACCCGGCATGCTCACGCGCACGACCATCGCCGTCAGTTGCGCGTTCTCGGAGAGTGGCAGACTGCCACGACCGCCGCCGAGATGGCAGGCGCTGCACCGGTCGGCGACGAAGGTGGGTCCGAGGCCCCAGCCGCCCGGGCCGAACGAGAACACCACCCACGGGCGGTTGAACTCTGACTGGCCACGCAGAAAGGCCGCATGCTGCCGCTCGCTGAGCGCAGGCGCAGGTCGGGAGAACGCCTGCGCATCGGTGACGGGGACCGAGAACGCGCCTGCTGAGGCCAGCTCGTCGCTTCCCGCCGGATCGGTCAGGCCGCCGAGCGCAGCGGCCAGCACGATGAGCAGGACAAGTCGGGCATGCATGCCGACGGAGTGTGCCTCAGTCGAGCATGACGTGTCACGTCCGTCATCAGGATCGGAAAGCAGGCGTCCCCCAGGACGCTGTCGTCTCCGCTGTGGTAGGTTGCGGGCGCGGCGGAACGCGCCGCTCCTCGCATCCACACACCGAACCGCATGCACTTCGTCATCGTCGGGGCCGGCGCCCTCGGCTCCATCTACGCCGCCTATCTCGCCCGGGACGGGCATCGTGTCTCGCTGATCGCCCGCGGCGAGCGCGCGACGTCGCTCGCCCGGCACGGCATCCCCGTGACAGGTCAAGACAACTTTACGGCGACCTGTGACGTCGTCACCCGGCCAGAGGGCCTGCGCGAAGCCGACGTCGTCATCGTCGCCGTCAAGACCTACGACACCCAACAAGCGCTGGCGCCCCTTCGGAACCTCGTGACGAAGTGCGCGTTCTCGGTGCAGAACGGTGTGCTCAAGGATCGCCAGTTGAGCGAGGTGTTCGGCACGCAGGCAACGCTCGGGGCGATCAGCATGGTCGGCGGCGATGTGCTGCCGGCCGAGGGCGACTTGCCGGGCGCCGTGCGCTACAACATGGCGAACCCGACGATCATCGGGGAGATCGCGGACGGCGCCTCCACGCGCGTGGAACAGATCGTGAATGCCATGCGACACGCGGGGCTCGCGGCACAAGCCTCCGATGACATCGTCTCGGCCGAATGGTCCAAGTTCGTTGCGTGGTCGGGATTCAGCACGCTCGCCGTGCTGACCCGGCTGCCGACCTGGCGCTTCATGAGCGATCCGGACACCGCCCCGCTGGTCGCGCGAGTGATGCGCGAGAGCGCAGCCGTCGCCATCGCGCACGGCGTGACCCTTCAGGACAGCGGCTTCAGCAGCCGTGCATTCATCGAAGGAACGGAGGAGGACGCCGTCAGAGCGGTGCAGGCACACGGCGAACGGATGCGCGCGAACGCGCCCGGGTTTCGGCAGTCCATCCTGCAGGACGCCGACCGCAACCGCCGCCTGGAAGTGAACGAGACGCTCGACTACGCGGTGTCTCTCGGACGGGAACTCGGCGTCGCGACACCGACGCTCGACCTGTGCTGCCGAGTCCTGCGCTCGGTGTCGCGCGCGAACGCAGACGGGCGGCCTTGAGCCGGCGAGAGCGATGTTTGGAGCGGATGCAGCGGCAGTGCGTACGCATGTCGCGCGTGAACGGGAATGGAACTGGCATCATGAGAAAGCAATTCAAGATCAAGCGCCGCTGCTGCGCGCTGTGCAAGCCGCATAAGCGGGGATGGGCCTCGCGCTGGACGCCCCATCACCTGCAGCGCTGGCGCGAGGCCGCGCGCCAGATCGAGTGCGCGATGCAATGAGGGCAACCCGAACTGACGGCGACTACCAGTCGGCGCTTCGCGTTGCCTCCACGATCAGCCGGGTCAGCAGGTACAACCGGGGTGCGATGGAACCGAGTTCGACGTACTCGTCGCCAGAGGAATGGAAGCCCGCGCCGATGAGGCCGAAGCTCTCCGTCACAGCCGGGCGACCCGAGGCTGCGGCAAATGCCGCGTCGGTCCCGCCCCCAGTTCCGCTGTCGTCCACGATGAGCGTCCGGTCGATCTCGGCGTAGATCGACTGCGCAGTACGCGCCAGCGCCCACGAGGCAGCACTTGCCTCCAGCGGTGCACGACGCGTCTCGAACTTCACGTCCACGATGGTCCCGGCCACGAGCGGCGGTTGCGAGGCGATGCGCTCGCGCAGTCGCCGCTCGATCCAATCGAGATCGGCCAGCCGGTTCGCCCGCACATCGGCCGTCGCGCTCGCGCGGTCGGGAATCATGTTGCGAACCTGGCCGCCACTGGCAAGCGTCCAGTTGAACTTGACGCGCCGCTCGCGATCGCTCAGATCGGCCGTCTGCAGCAGACGGTGGGCGAGTTCCACGATGGCATTGCGGCCCTGCTCGGGATTGACGCCGGCGTGTGCGGGCTTGCCGGTCACCGTGAGCGTGGCCAGGCCGATGCCGCTGGTCGCCAGGGCGATCTGATCGGCGCCTCCCAGCGGGGGCTCGCAGGACAGCACCACGTCGTGCGCGCCGCCCAGGCGTTCGATGAGCGCTCGCGAACCCGGCGAGCTGATTTCCTCGTCCCCATTGATCACGACGGTCAAGGTACCGAAGTCCCTGAACTCCATCGCGTTGAGCAGTGACACGGCGTGCAGGATCACGGCGACACCGCCTTTGGCATCGGCGATACCGGGCCCATACAATCGATCCGCATCCATGCGGAACGGACGCGTCGCCAGCGTACCGCGCGGGTAGACCGTGTCCATGTGTGCCAGCAGCATGACGCGCCGGCTGCCGGACCCGTGCAGGCGACCGATCACGACCGGTCCCACCCGCTCGGGCGTATCGAACAGGCGGACGGTCTCGCCGGGCGAGGGCCGGTAGGTCTCGACCTGCGCGCCGAGTGCCGTCAACCGCTGCGCGATCAGCCCCGCGAGGCGTTCCAGACCCTCCAGGTCGCGGCTGGCCGATTCCACCTCGACCAGCGTCCGCAGCGTATCGACCACGGCGGCGCGCTCTTTTCCGGCCAGGGAATACAACGGTTCGACCGGTTCGGCCCGCGCGCATGCGGCGAGGAGTGCAAGGACGAGCGCAGCGATCGATCGGGCCATGGGGTTCCCCCGGAGGAGGCGAAGACTCGCGAAGGGTACCAGGAGGTTCGCGCCTGCCGAAAGGCGAAATTCCCTCTGGTTCGCCCGCGCGTTCACTTTCGCTCAGAATACCGATCTGCGACCACTTCGCTCGGGCACGCGTTTCATGGACAAGGTCAGGATCCAGCATTTTTCCGACGTACTGTGCGTATGGGCGTACGTGTCCCAGGTGCGCATCGACGAGCTCAAGCAGCAGTTCGGCGATCAGGTGGAGCTCGACTACCACTATGTGCCGGTGTTCGGACACGCCCATCAGAAACTGCAGACGCAATGGAGCCAGCGCGGCGGCGTGGAAGCCTACGGGCGGCACGTCAGGGACGTGGTGGCGAAGTTCGAGCATTGTCCGATCCACCCGGACGTATGGGTCAGCACCACCCCGCGCTCGTCCATGCCGGCGCACCTGTTCCTGTGCGCGCTCAGGGTGCTGAACGACCGGACACCGGACGCGCACGGCAATACCCCCTTCGAGCGCGTCGCGTGGGAAGTGCGCCGGAGCTTCTTCGTCGAGACGACGGACGTGTCACAGCAGCAGGCGCTGCTGGCCATCGCGCAACGGTTGGCGTTGCCCGTCGGCGAGATCGAGACCATTCTCGCTTCGGGTGCCGCACACGCACTGTTGTCCGAGGACATCGCCCTGGCGCGCGACCTGTCGGTGCGAGCCAGCCCGACCCTGCTCTTCAACGAAGGCCGGCAGATGCTCACAGGAAACGTCGGCTACCGGGTGATCGAGGCGAACGTGCGCGAACTGCTGCGCGCGCCGGCTGGCGCGTCGTGGTGCTGACACACGACGTATCCCTCGGCTTCTTCGTCGAGCCGACCTCGGTGTGAGGATGACGAAGGGAAGAACGACACCGGGGTGAGCGTTACAGCGGATCGAGCACGACGCCGAAGTGAAGACGACGTGGCCGCAGACGACGACGTCGCAGTCCAAATGGTGTCATTCGGAGCAACGCAATAAGACACCGCCGAAGGCGACGAGGTTGCAGCCCCAGCGGGGTCATTCCGAGCAACGCGAGGAATCCTCGATGTGGAAGTCGATGAACCGATACAGCGAGGATGTCTAACCCATGGTGGGATAGTCCGTATACCCGTCCGGCCCGCCGCCGTAGAAGGTCGCGCGGTTGTAGGGCGTCAGCTCGGCTTCGCGGCGCAGCCGTTCGGGCAGGTCCGGATTGGAGATGAAGTACCGCCCGAAGGCGATCGCATCCGCGGCACCCATCGCGACGGTCGCCTCGGCCTCGTCGCCTTTGAAGTTGCCCGCAGTGATGAGCACGCTGTGCCACATCGGGCGGAACAATTCGCACGCCGACGGCACGTTCTTGTGGTCGACCTCCTTCTGCCCGGCTCCGCTCGCGCGCGGCTCGATGAGATGCAGGTACGCCAGGCCCAGCTTGTCCAACTCCTCGACCAGGTGGCTGTAGAGCGGCAACGGGTCGGCTTCGCCGCTGTCGTTCGCGATGCCGAACGGCGACAGGCGGATGCCGACTCGTTCGCCCCCCCACACCGACGCGACGGCGCGCGCCACCTCCACGGGCAGCCGGCAGCGATTCGCGATCGAGCCGCCGTACTCGTCGGTGCGCTGGTTGGAGCGGGTCTGCAGGAACTGCTCGAGCAGGTAGCCGTTGGCAGAATGGATCTCCACCCCGTCGAAGCCGGCTGCCTGCGCGTTGCGGGCGGCCTGCTCGTAGCTGCGCAGCACGCCGGAGATCTCTTCGCGCGTGAGGGCCCGTGGCGTTGGGAACGGCTCGCGCTGAAAGTCGGCGGTCATGGCCATGCCTTCGGCCGCGATGGCCGACGGCGCGACGGGCATCTTCCCTCCTGGCTGGTGCGACGGGTGTGAGATCCGGCCCACGTGCCACAGTTGCAGGAATACGGTTCCGCCCTTGGCATGGACCGCCTCGGTCACCAACCTCCAGCCCGCCACCTGCTCGGGCGAATGGATGCCGGGCGAGGCCGGCACCCCCTGCCCCTCGGGGCAGATCTGCGAGGCCTCGCAGACGATCAAGCCGCCCGGCGTGGCGCGCTGCGCGTAGTACTGGGCGTTGAGCGCGTTGGGGATGTTGCCGGGCCGCGTCGCGCGCATGCGCGTGAGCGGCGCCATCACGACCCGGTGGGATAGCGTGTAGGGACCGAACGTCAAGGGCTGAAACAGTGCGGTGCGAGTCATGGCGGTGTTTTTCTTTTAGTCAGAACACGACCGCGACTATAGCGGGATCGCGATGCCTCGCCTACAACACTTCGTACACCTCGTAGATCGGCCCGCTCGCCTCGCGTCGTCCCGTCGCCACCGAAACGACCCGATTGAGCCAGTCGTACTTCGTGGAAGCGGTCTCGAATACCGGTGTCGTGCGGAAGTAGTAGCTCGCGGGATCCACTGCCTCGCCGCGATTCAGGCGGGTGATCACGTCCGCAGGTCCGTGCCGCAGTCCGCGATAGGTCATGTAGATCAGATGGGCATCGTCGGTCTCGAGCGTCAGGCGCACATCCAGCACGAGCGCGCCGTCGGGACGCAGCAGCAACCAGTCCCCGCCCGGGCTGGGCTGGATGGTTCCTCGGAGACGATCGCCGACGAACGAGCCGCCGCCGACCGTGGCGATGCGTCGATGGCCGTTCGGGGTTGCACCGAGGTCGACGACGCGGGGCACTTCGATGGTGAGAGTGAACAGATGGCGGGTCTGGATCATGGCGGTTCGAAAGCTGGGCTGGGAAAACGAACGCTCGGGCGTGGGCCGCTCAATCGTCCACGTACGCAACCGCCTCGATCTCCACCGTCAGCCGCGGATCGACCAGCCTGCTCACCTCGACCAGCGTCGAGGCCGGGCGATGCTCGCCGAAGTACTCGATGCGCAACGGATTGATCAGCGGACGCTCGTCGATATTGGTCATGAAGATGGTCACCTTCACGACGTGCGCCGGCTTCGCGCCCACTTTCCTGAGGCTCGCGTCGACGACCTCCATCGCCACACGGAACTGCTCAACCGTCGACTCCGGCACCGTTCCATCGGCTTTCAGACCGACCGCCCCGGAGACCCACACGTGCCGATCGGCCCGCACGACGTGGCAGTAGTGGCTGACTGGGGGATAGTGCCCGGCAAGCGTGTGTCGCTGAATCATGTCGGTCTCCTCCTGATCGTGGTGGCCACGGCACGCACCGTATCACCGCGAAGCAGTGTACTCCGCGGCCGCTCACGCCTGCTCGGTGGCCTTGCGTCGGCCGCGCGGCAGCGCCCGGCAACACCGATCGGCACTGGCATGGGCCCGCGCCCGGCCGGTCGGACGGGCAGGATCACGATCCCCGGAACCGTCTTCGCGCCGCGTTCGCCTCGTCGCTGGTGGAAGCCAGATTGAACTGGTCGGCCCCCGCATGCGAGGCAAGATGCGCCAGCGCGAACGCGGTCGCGTTGATCGTCTCCTTGCTCATGCGCACGGCCGGCTGGGACATTTCCAGCACGCGGCGCCCGATCTCGAATGACTTCTCGAGCGTCGCGCCGGCTGGGACCACGTAGTCGACCAGCCCCATGTGCAATGCGTCTTCGGCGCCGAGGCGTTCGCACAGGATGGTCAGCCGCTTCGCACGCGCCGGTCCCGTGAGCGCAATCAGGCGTGGCAGCGTGCCCCAGGTGAGCGGCAGCCCCAGCGCGATCTCCGGGAGGCTCACGAAGGCGTCGGCTGCCATCACGCGCCAGTCGCAGGCGAGCGCCAGGGCGAGCCCGCCTCCGATCGCATAGCCCTCGATCGCGCAGATGGTGATCTGCGGGAGCTCCTCCCAGGCGCGCGCCATCCGATAACCGACCTGGTTCACCTCGCGCTGCGCCTGCAGGGACTGGTCGGCGATGGCCCAGCGCGCTTCGTCCTTCAGGTCGGCGCCGGCCGAGAACCAGCCGGCCGCTCCCGTGACGAGGACGACGTCAAGCGACGGCTCGTCGCGCAGCGATTCCGCCGTGCGCGTGAGTTGCCGCATGAACTCCACGGACAAGGCATTGCGCCGTTCGGGCCGGTTCATACGCACCACTGCCATGCGCTCACTTCGTTCTACGAGGATCGTCGTGTCCATTGCATTCACGCCTTGCGCAGCCCACCGTATCCCTGCCACGACGCAGCAACCAACCAGCCGCTGTCGACCGGAAGATTGACGCCGGTGATGGCCGCTGCTTCCGGTCCGGCCAGGAACGCCACCGCCCGCGCGACATCTTCCGGACGAACCAGTCGGCCGAGCGCCGTGCAACGCTCCAGCATGCCGAGGTCACGCTCGCCCTTGTCCACCGCCGCCTGCAGGGCAGGCGTGAGCGTGTGGCCAGGAGACACCGCATTCACCCGCACCCCGCAGGGGCCCCACTCGGCCGCGAGGCATTCGGTCAGGGCAATGATGGCCGCCTTGGCCGGCGCATACGCGTGTAGCGGCATCGAGCGCATGCCGGCAACAGACGCGATGTTCACGATGCTGCCGCGTCGGCGCCCCGCCATCCGCATCCCGAACGCCGTGGCAACGAGGTAGGCACCGCGCTGATCCACGCGCACGACCTCGTCCCAGTCCGCCATCGACAGCTGTCCCGGCGGCAGGGGCACCTGGATGACGCCGGCGTTGTTGACCAGCATCTCGACCGGTCCGCACGCGGCCTCGACAGCCGCGGCACATTCAGCGACCTGCGCCTCGTCCGCAATGTCCACCAGGAATGCGCGCCCTCCCACCTGATCGGCGACCTCGTACGCCGCCTCGCTGCGATCGAGCACCGCCACGCGTGCCCCCCGCGCGGCCAGCTCGCGGCAGCACGCGGCACCGATGCCGCTTGCACCGCCGGTCACGACCGCCACCCCGCTCATCGCTCCACCCATCGCCTTCCTCTTCCTCCCATGGTTTCCCTTCTCGACCACCCTACTCCACGAACTTCGGCATGACCCAGCGCGGCAGTGCCAGGATCGCATCCGGCAGCAGGATCACGAACGCCAGGACTGCCAGCATCGGCACCAGCTGGATGACCGTGTCGCGGATCGCCTAACGGATGGTGATGCCGCCGAGCGCGGCGGAAATCAGCAGACACAGGCAGTAGGGGGCGTGACCAGCCCGAACGAAATCGAGATCACGCGGATGATCGCGAAGTGCACCGGCTGCATGCCAACGCTCTCGGCCAGTGGTGCGAGGATGGTGCCGAGGATGATGATCCTCGTTCTCCTCCTGCAGATCACCGGCATCCGGCGCAGACCCGTCGCGCTCGTGCCACATTTGTTCAGCGGATGCTACATGGTCCCACGCGTCGGGAGAAGCGCTCGGCACTCGGCCACGCTGTGCACCGCCTGCAGCGAGGGCCGTATACTGAACGGCAGACCTCGCGCGAAATGACGCGCACCACCCATTGAACCGCCATGTCCGAAGAACCAGCCAGCGCCGAACTGTTCGACCTGATCGACGCGGCCGTGCGCGAAATCCTGCGGCATGAGGATCCGGAACGTTTCCTCGACTGGATTCGCGCCAATGCCCGGAAGTTGCTCCCGGAATCGATCGAGCACGGCGACGATGGCGGCGCTGCGGCGTCGATTGCCCTGGGGCGCGGAATCTGGAATGCGACACCGCTGCCGGGGAACCACTTTCGGCCGAAACCGATTCCCGAGCCAGGCCGCAACGATCCCTGTCCCTGCGGATCCGGCCGCAAGTACAAGCAATGCTGCGCAAGACTGCCGCAGTTCGATCTGCTCACGGCGGACGAAATATGGCCAATCCTGATCTCGCGGCTGTCGCGCGCTCAGGTCGACGCGGCGGTGGCCGCGAAGCGCATCCCTCCCTTTGCCCTGGCGGCCGCGGCCCAGACCTACCTGGACGACGCCAAGCCGGGCAAGGCCGCTGCGCTGCTCGAACCGATGTTCGAGTCCGGCGTCGATCGGCTGGACGAGCGTTTCGAGGTCGCCTTCGATCTGCTGTGCGACGTGTATGTCGAACAGGGCAACGATCGCAAGCGCGAGCGCTTCGCCGAGCGCATCGCGCAGGAGGCCCGCGGTCCGCTCGCCCGGGCCGCGTGGCAGCGTCTCGCCGCCATCCGCCACGATGCCGGCCGGATCGACGCGGCTTGGGACGCCATCCGCATGGCGCATCAGGCCGATCCGGGCGACCCTACGGTCGGCTTGAACGAACTGACCTTGCTCGTGACCGAGAGGCGGCTGGACGAAGCCCGGGCGCGTGCAACGTTCTGGGCCGCGAAGCTCACCCGCGAGAACTATCCCGACCACGAGTTGATCGCAGTCTTCCGCTCGGCCGCGCAGGATCCCTCCAAGACGCTCGCGCAGGAAATGGTGGCGCACACTGGCGCCGATCTCGATCGTCTCGCCGGGTGGTTCGAGCGGGTCGAACGCCAGCCGCTTCCCATCTATAGCGTGCGGCAGGAGGAGGCCCTCGACCCGTCCGACGTGGACTCGCTTCGACGAATGGCCCGCGCCCGGCTGATCGCCATGGGGGTGGCGGAGGATCACGTCGAGTCGGCCGTCGAGCGGTTGGTACGCGATATCGCTGAAGCGGCCGCGCAGCACAAACCATCGCCCGGCAGCGCCGCACCCGCCACTGCAGATCTCTTCGCCGACGAGGTGTCCGCGCTCCCCGCCGCCAGTGAGGACGAGGACGCCATCTTCGCCCTGCATCCGCCCGAATCGCTCGCCTCGCTCGAGCAGTCGTGGCATCGCGTGTTTCCATGCGCCAAGCCGCTGCTAACCGATGCTGTGACCAGCGACGCCGAGTCAGCGTGGACAACGGAGGCGCAGGCGGACTGGATCGCCTTCCTGGAACGACGCCCGGAATCGGCGGACAGCCTGGACATTCTCGACGATGTCGCCGGCGCAGTGCTGCACCTGGAGTGGCAGTTGCCTCAGGGCGCGCAGGGCGGACTGGCTGCCCGGCTCATCGATCGCTCCTGCGCCATCGTGGAGCGCGCCCTCGAAGAACATTCCGCAGTGCTGCCCTGGGCGGTGCCGCAGAACCGCAACGGTTTGCGCGCGCTGGCGCGGCGCATCGGATTCGCGATCGAGGACGGTGACGACGCACGCATTTGCGAATTGTCAGGTCGCATTCTCGCGCTCAACCCGAACGACAATCACGGGTTCCGCGGACTGCTGGTCAACAGTCTCCTGCGGCGCGGGATGGATGCAGAGGCGGTCGCCCTGATGGGGCGCTACCCCGGCGATGCAACGCTCGAGATGCAGGGCGCCGCCATCCTTCTCGCCCTGCGCCGCCGCGATCTTCCCGCCGCGACCGAGTGCCTGCAGGCCTTCGTCGACAGCAATCGCTACGTGCTCGACTACCTACTGCGCCCGAATGCCGCTACCCCGAAGCGCACTGCGGATGGCAGCGTCGCGATCGGCAGCCGTGAGGACGCGTGGGAGTACTGTGAAGCGGCCCGCGATGTCTGGACGATGACTCCGGGCGCACTGGAGTGGCTGCGGCGCGCGAAGCAGTCATTGCGTCAGCTCGAGGCGGAGCGAAAGATCGCCGGCAAGGTGCCGGCGAAGCGAGGAACGCGCTCATCGTAGGCTGATGGGAACGCGCCTGGTACGCAAGTGCCGCAACCCCCACCATAGGAAAGAACATGGGTATGTCCACGGAACAAGTCGTCGATTCGCTCTGGACCGCTTTCGGAAGCGGCGATTACCAGCCTGAACAGTGGAAGGGCAAGCTCACGGTCGAGCAGGCGTACCCCGTGCAATTGGGGATGCTGGCCCGCAAGCTTGCCGGAGGCGAACAGCAGGCCGGCTGGAAGGTGGGTCTCACCGCCCCGCACATGCGCGAGATGTTCGGCAACCCCGACCCGGTGTTCGGCCATCTGCTCGCCTCCGCGCGCAAGGATAGCGGCCACCGCTTCACGCACGCCGCGCTGCGCAGCCCGGCGGTGGAGAGCGAGCTGATGATCACGCTCGCCAGCGATCTGTCCGGACCGTCCGTCACGCCTCAGTCCGCGCGCGGCGCGATCGCCTCCATCGCCCCGGCGTTGGAGGTCGTCGAACTGGGACGAGCGGAGATGCGCCGGGACCTGGGACTGGCGATCGCGGACAACGTCTCGCAGGCCGCCTTCGTGCATGGCGCACCGGTTCCGCTTGGGCCGAACCTGGACTTCGGCGCAGTGCAGGCCAAGGTGGAAGTCAACGGCGAGGTCGTCGCCGACGTGGTGGGTAAGGACGTCATCGACAACCAGTTGCAGACGCTCGCGTGGCTGGCCAATACGCTGCACCGCTTCGGTGGGAGCCTGCGCGCGGGCGATCGCATCATGACCGGGTCGTTTACCAAGCCGCTGCCGATTGGTGCTGGCGCATCGGTGCGTACGACGTTCCCGGGGATCGGGACGGTGGAGGTGTGGTTCGATTGAGCGTGGAGGCTAACGCTCGCGCTTCGCGATGGTCTCATCCCACGCATTCAGCATCCCTCGCAGCACATTGACCTCCTGCGACTCCAGCATGGCGCGCCCGAACAGGCGGCGCAGCCGCTCCATCACCCGGCCGGACTTGTCGCGGTCGATGAAGGCGCTACGCACGAGGCTCGCCTCCAGCGCCCGGAAGAAGTGCTCCGTCTCCTCGAGCGTGGCGCGCGGCGTCTTGCTTTCGTAGCGCACCTGGTTGCCAAGCGCGGCGTAGCGCAGCTCGTGCGCCACGACCTGCACCGACGCCGCCAGGTTCAGGGACGAGAACGCCGGGCTCGTCCCGATGCGGGCGGCCCGCTGACAGCGCAGCACTTCGTCATTGGACAGCCCCGAGATCTCCGTACCGAACACGAAGGCGACCTCGCCCTCGGCCGCGGCTTCGTCCACCGCCAGCTGCGCCGCCTCTCGTACGTCGATGAGCACCGGCGAGAGGTCACGGCGTCGCGCGCTCAGTGCAATGGCAAGCGTCACGCCGCGAAGGGCTTCGTCGAGCGTGTCGCACACCTCGACCCATTCGAGCATGTCGGCGGCGCCTGCTGCCATGAAAGTCGCTTCGCGATGGGGAAATTGCGCGGGCCGCACCAGGATGAGTCGGGATAGACCCATGGTCTTCATCGCGCGGGCCGCCGCACCGATGTTGCCGGGCTTGGTGGTATGGGACAGGACGATGCGCACTCTGCGCAGGGGTGCTTCGACTGCGTCGCTGGTTTCGTTCATGATCATCCGATTCGCTGCAGGGGGCACTTTAGCAAAGCGCAGGGTCGCCATTTCCATGTTGAGCGTTTCGTCTACCGGCGAAATGACGCGCTCAGGACGAGCACAGACGGATCGGCTAAGGTGCGTGTCGTCCAAACAGAGGAAACCCGCCATGGAGTATCGAACCCTGCCCGGCACCGCCATGAAGGTGTCGACGATCTGCCTGGGGAGCATGACCTGGGGCCAGCAGAACAGTGAGGCCCAAGCGCACGAGCAGCTGGACTACGCGGTGAGCCAGGGCATCAACTTCATCGACACGGCAGAGATGTATCCGGTGCCCCCCAACGCGCAGACGCAGGGTCGCACGGAGCGCTTCATCGGCACGTGGCTGGTGCACCAGAAGCGGGAGCACGTTTACGTCGCCACGAAGATCGCCGGCCCGGGCCGTCGGGACTGGATCCGCGGCGGGCGCACCGATCTCACCCGGGAGGTCATCGCCGAGGCGGTGGAAACCAGCCTCGAACGCCTCCAGACCGACTACATCGACCTCTATCAGATCCACTGGCCGCAGCGCAACGTGCCGATGTTCGGCGGCACGCAATTCGACCCTTCGAAGGAGAAAGGAGGACCTGCCATCCGCGAGCAGGTCGAGGGCATGGCGGCAATGATGGCGGCCGGCAAGATTCGCCACTACGGCCTGTCGAACGAGACGACGTGGGGCGTATGCGAGTTCCACCGGGTGGCGAAGGAACTCGGCGTACCCGGGCCGGTGACACTCCAGAACAGTTACAGCCTGCTCTCACGCAACGTGGACAACGACCTGGCAGAGGCGCTGTTCCGGGAGAGCATGTCCCTGCTCGCCTACAGTCCGCTCGCCGGCGGTCTGTTGTCAGGCAAGTACCTGAACGGCGCGAAGCCGAAGGATGCGCGCTTCACCTTATTCGACTCGCTGGGCGCGCGCTTCCGCAAGTCGATCGTGCCAGAAGCGATCGACGCCTACGCGGCGCTGGCGAAGCGGCGTGACCTCACGCTGGTACAGCTGGCACTCGGCTACGTGGCAAGCCGCTGGTTCCTCGGCTCGTCGCTCATCGGCGCGACTTCCATGGCACAGCTGAAGGAGGACATTGCGGCCGCGCAGATCACGCTGGATGCGGACACGCTGCGGGAAGTCGAGGACGTTCTGCAGCGCTATCCTAATCCGGCACCTTGAGGCGTTGCACGGATCAATCCGCTCTGAATTGAGATCGGGTTGAGGAAAGGCATTGCGCGCGGTGCCTGGGTTAGGTCCCGAATCGCCGCAGCTGCCTCGCTACGGGGTCGCTTCGGCTTCCAGCCACTCTAAAACGTTCTTGCCGTCGTCGTCGGGTACGTGGATGAACATGCGATGCTCGTCGTCCGGTTTGAACAGCGCGAGCGTCGGAAGGCCGGTTATCCGGTACCGGCTTAGAAACTGCGCAGAGTCGGGCGCATCGGCATCCAGACGCAGCAGATGCCAAGCACTGGCGTACACATGCTCGATCGCAGCGCGTGCATCAAGTTTCGTGCATGTGTTGCAGCCCTTGTCGGCATACACGTCGAGGAGCACGAACTTTCCCTGGGGGAGTGCCTGCTGCAATGTGCGTTCGAACTCCTGCGCATTCACCGTCTTGAACGCCATCTATCTATGCCTCGCGCGACATGACATGACCCGGGATTTGCGCAATTATTGCGCGAATCGCGCCCGGATACTCATACCGGATTCCGGCCGGCGACCGTCATCCGCACGCTCGGGGCGACCCAGCGGCATCTTCCTTAGCCAGGGCCACGGAACAGGGAGGGGACATGAACGCACCGAATGGTATCGACAAGCCCCGGGTCGCGGTCGTTGGTGGTGGAATCGCAGGATTGACGGCCGCATGGGTGCTGCTCCAGCGCGGATTCGAAGTCACCCTGTTTGAGGAGCGCGTCCACCTGGGCGGCAAACTGGGCGCGCATCCGGCTCGCATTCCCTTCCAGCGCCGCCCCAAGGAGTGGGACGAGCATACGCGCAAGCGACTCGCCGGCATCATCGACCTCGACTCCGGCGCATTTCAGAAGGATCAGGAACGCAAACTGCGTGACCAGCTGCAACTGTTTGCAGTTCCGGAGTGGCTGCTCGAGCTGGTGGCCTTTCACTTCAGCAGGGTCGCCAGACGGCTGGGACTTGCCGAACTGTCCGACCCGCAATTGCGGACGTATATCCTCAGCGCGCTGCAGAGTTCCGGAAAGCCGAAAGTCGAGCCGAGCAGCGACCTCCACGGCGCTCTGGACAGATGGATCGTTCGCTATCCCAGCGTCAAGATTTCCCCACTTGAATTCCCCTTCGACATCGCCTTCTGCGTCGCCATCTACGAACGCGAGGACGGTTCGCCGGTGCTCGAGGTGACCGATGCCGTCTACCACGGGCACTGTTATCACATGTTCCTCAACTGGTACCACAACTTCTGGGCGCTCATGCAGCAGATCGGGCTCGATCGCTGCACCGCGTTCCGGTCGATGGATGAGCTGGTGCATCTGTTCCCCGGCAGCGGGCCGCTGCACCGCCGCAGCCACACGCTGACCAGTCCGGCCAGCCTGTCTCATGCGGGCGAGAATCTGTTGTCGGGTGCCGCGTCCCTGCCCGACATGTTGCTCTGGGTCTATTCCATGGCCGATCTGATCAGTCAGGATCTGGATCCCGCCCGCTACCTCGACCGTCGAAGCGTGCACGCCTTCCTCGGGTCCCGCTGGTACGCCACCGACGAGAGTGTGCGCTTCCACGAGCACCTTCTCGCCAAGGCCTTCGCCGTCCCGACCTACTTCAGTTCCGCTTACACCTATCGAAAGTACGTCGAGTACACCGTCGCCGATCCAGACCCCATGCTCTGGGTCCTCAAAGGCGACAGCTACGCCAAACTGTTCAAGATCTTCGAGGAACGGTTGCAGTGTGCCGGCCTGAAGATCCTGCGCGGCACGCGCGTGACCGGCATCTCCTGGGATGCCGAGCGCGTGCGCATCAAATATCGGCCCGCGGACATGCGTGGCTGGCCGCGCGATTCCGAGACCGGGCGACGCAGCGACGATGACGATCGCAACGGTCCGCGAGGCAGCGACGACGATGCACGGCTGAGCGTGTTCGCTCCCGACTACGTCGTGGTCGCGGTCCCGCCGGCGGCGCTGGCGCATATCAGCGGAGACTTCCGCGACGCGGTTCCAGGCCTGGCGACGGTGCGCAAGCTGCAGAGCGCGGTAACCGCGGCCCTGGACCTGCATTTCCGCTGCAAGCTGCCCGGGATACCTGGGTGTCACGTCATCCTGCGCGAGTCCGCCCTCGGCCTCACCTTCGTGGACAACTCTCAGGCCTGGTACGGGGACCCCAAGGTGCCGCATCAGCTTCCCGACGGATGCGAGCAATCCTATAGCGACCTGCCGACCCATCTCACCGTGGCGGTGACCGACTTCTACAAGATCGATGGCATGGGCAAGGTCGAGGCCACAGCCGCGATCCTCGAGGACCTGCGGCGCTTCATCGACTTCCGAGACGAGGACGTCGACTTCACCCGCACCTACCTGCAGATGAACAACGCCGAGCCGCTGTTCATCAACGAGGTGGGCAGCGAGCCCTGGCGGCCGGCGAGCACCACCGAGATGCCCCGGCTCTTCCTCGCGGGTGATTTCTGCGACAACGACATCGGCATCGTCTCCGTCGAAGGCGCGGTGGTCAGCGGTCTGGTGGCGGCGCGGGCACTGCAGGCCCGATTACGCGCGGACAGGCCGGGCCTCTCGGCGCTGGATCCGCTGCTTCGCGAAATCCCGGTCCAACTGCCTGCCACCGAGCCCGCCCTCAATGCCGAAGCCTTCAAGGCAATGCTGCTTCCGCACGCCGCTGCCGCGTACGCCGCCTCCAAGCAGGCAGAGTTCGCGCGCCATCCCGAGCGGATGGCCACACCGCGCGATCTCGCGTTTCATTTGGAACAGGCGCTGCACGGCGCGGCGGCCGGGCCGAACGCCGCGGTGCGCATGCTCGGACGCGCCGCGCAGTGGCTCGCCGACCTCCACGCACGCGGCCGTTAAACCCATCCTGCGCTGTCCGCGTGCCTGCTCAGTCGTAATCCTCGTTGGGGATTGGAACCAGGACCGGCGGGCCCAGATGCGCATTCATGTGCTCGGTCCATGCGCAGTGCAGGGCCGGCGGCCCGGGATTGCCCTGTGCGTCCACCAGTCCCAGCGCGTGCAACTTGGATAGCAGCGGATGCCGCCATGCCTGGTCAGCGTCGGTCACCTTGACCTCCAGGTTGACGCCGTCGCCGGCAGCGCGTACGCGGTCCCGGGGCGAGAAGCGCGTCAGCACGGCGCGATGCCACTGGCCGCCTTCGAAGTGGCCGTCAGCCTTCGGCGTACGCACCGGCTTGTGCGTGTAGCTCAGCAGCGGTACGGCGGAAGGCAGTCCCAGTGCACCACCGCGCGGAACGCGCAGGGACAGTTTCGCGCCCGGCAGGCGCACCGCGCAGTGGAGGAAATCGCGGCGATAGTGCACCTCCCAGTCCTGTTCGACGACATGTTCCTTGTCGTAACCCCAGATCGCCTCGCCGATGTCGAGCGCGCGTTGGGACGACACCAGGATGGTGCCGAGCATGTAGACGCCCACGCTCAGCGGATCGCGCCGAGGTGCAACGAAGCAACCCAAGCCTAATTCGTAGTAGCGGCCCAAGTCGCCTTCGCGGTAGTGCACGAACATCAGCACCAGCGGCGTGCGGTTGGCCCCAGTGTCCCACGCACGCAGGTCCAGCCTCCTGGCGCCAGGCAATGTGCCGAGGATCTCCTGCACAGGTCGCTTGTCGACCGACCAGGCGGCCAGTGCCTGCGATGCGTCCTGCACGCGAAGCGGCAGTCGAAAATCCCCGCCCGGGGGGCGATAAGCCAGCCCTTCGGTCGCGCCATACACCTCGCAGGACGGCACCGAAGGGCCGTACTTGCCTTGCAGCCGGATCTCGAACCAGCGATCGTTCGCGGCATCCAGCACGACCAGTTCCGGGCGTGCCTGCTGCATACCGGCCGCGAGCACGCCGAGCCGATCGCCGAGCGCGATGCCGAAGCCTGCGAAGCAGCGGCGCAGATCCGGCACCCATTTGTCCGGTGCCTCCTGCACGGCCAGCAGATGCTTGACCGCTCGCCGCCGCAACAGCTCGCGCATACAGCACTCGCCAAGCACGTCGTCGAGCCGGTCGAGCAAGTCGTAGATCGCTCCGGCCTGATTTCCTGCATCCGGGAGAAGCCAACCGAGCGCCGCCCGCACGGCGCGCAATCCTTCCACCCGATCCGCCCGCACCTCGTGGCGCAGGTCCTCTAGCAGGCGCGGAAGGTTGCGCCGGTCCTCGTGGTCCAGCAGCGCATCGAGGATGTCCCCCCAGCCCGCCCCAGCCCGCAGCACGTCCCGGAGCCCTTGAGCTGCCTGCAGTCGCTGGTACAACGCCTGGCTGACGCTGACGGGGCTCCCGGCGGCTTTGCAGATCTCGCTCACGAAGGCGTGCAGCGCCTGTTCTTCTATAGACAGCACCGCGCCAGGTGTTTGCGCTGCCGCTCTGAACAGCAGCCTGTGCCCGGACGACACGTCGGCCACCTGTCCGACCCGCTCGAGCACGCCTCTGACAAGATCGGACATGTCGCCGAACACTTGGCGGTACTGCTCGACCAGCGCACCGACCCAACCGTCGTGGGCGTTCTGGCCACCGGGGCGCGCAGCATGCAGGAACCACAGCCCCAGGTTGCCGAGCGAACTGGCCGCCTGACCGAAGAGATGCACCGCGCCGCCGCCCTCGCCCGAGCCCCTGCTGTCGCCCTCTGCCATGTCCCCTCCCTGCGCGCTGCCGATTCTCCCTGCGATTGCGAATTGCGAACGTCGTATGTCATCATGACAGAAGGACGGCGCCCTCGTACAGTATGCGCCGGGCTATATGGACGGCGCGATCCGCGCGTCCTACGCTGCCGGAGGCGCCATGGCCTCAGACGATAACGTGACCGCCGATGCGTTCTCCCGCGCGATCGCCTCGCTGTTCGATCTCGCCCAGGCAGGCATCGACTGGGTGTCGGTCCAGCGGGCCGTGCTCGCCTACCGTGAGGAAGAGCGCGAACGCTGGCATGATCTGCATGACGAGCTGAGCGGACGGCACCTCGACCCCGGACCGGCGGAACTGCTGCGCACGGCCCATGCGGGCAGCGATGCAACGGTGCTGTCCGTCCTCGTCCAAGCCGCGCTGTTGCGCAGCATCCTGCGCATGGGTCGCGACTGGCAGGGGCTGTTGCGGCGCATTAGCCCCGATCTGAAGCGGGCCGCCGATCTGTACCAGTCCGATCCCGACCCCTCGCCTAGCAAGCGCGAGGCGCTCATCACGCAGTTGCGCATCTTCATGCAGCAGGTGGGCGAGTTTGCGCGCGACCAGGGCGCGGAAGTGAACCAGGAGATGAGCGAGATCGCCGACGAGATCCTCGCGCGCAGCGATCGCCGTCCGCTCAGCCGCCCGATCCGGCCGATGTCTCCGCGCGCGAGCGACGACAGCGACACCAGGCGCACATGACTGCCCCGACTTCCGCGCAGGTCATCGCAACGGTCGGGCTGGGACCGGAGATCGACCGGCTGAAACAGCGTATAGACGCGTGGGTGGCGCGCAGCCCGCAAGCCGTTCTGCCGATGCTGAGACAGCAGTTCGGAGGCGGCTCCAAGTATTTCCGGCCGATGACGGTGTTCACCTTCCACCGCGCGGTATCCGAGCGCCCGGTGCCGGAGCGGGTGATGCTCGCCGCGCAGTCGATCGAGATGTTCCACAACATTACGCTGATCATCGACGACATCGTCGACAAGTCCCGGCATCGGCGCAACACGCTCAATCTCCACGACAAGTACCACGAACTCACGGCCTACATGGTGGCAGGCTACATCGACGCGCAGATCACCCGGCTGGTGATGGGCACGCTGGTGGACGAGGCGGCCGATCGCAGGGGCGAGCACCCCGAGGCAGATCGGCGCCGCGCGCAGCCACGGAGCGAGTACGGCGAGGGCGAAGGGTCGGTCGACCGCATCGCGCAGTCGTGCTTGTCAGTGGGCCAGTACGAAATGCAGCGCGAGCGCGACGCCATCGACGCCAGCGGACCAGTGCATTTCGATCTGCGCCTGCTCCTCGAACTGAAGGAACGCCTGGCCCTCGCCGAGTGCATTCAGTGGGACAGCAGAAAGGGCGGCAGTCTCCAGCGCGGCGAGCGCCTTTCTCTGAATCTGGGATTGGCCGACTGGCACTATCTCGCGCGCGAGGATACCGGCTCCATGTTCGAGATCTGCGCCTGCCTCGGGTCGCGCTCACAGCGATTCCGGCGTCTTGGCCGCCTAATCGGGATGCTGTATCACGCCTGCGACGACATCGCCGACATCCGCAGTGCCTCGGGGCTCGGTCCCAACCTGGGCGCGGCCGACGAGAATGCCAGGCGGCTGGGCGGGACCGGCAACGAAGATCTGAATGAGTGCATTCTTACCTTGCCCGCAGCGCTGGCGATAGAACACGATGCCCGTATCCGTGAACTTTTCGAGAAGCAGAAGTTGACGCATGACGAACTGCGCACGTTGCACGCGGCCTTCTTCGCACGGCTGGAGGACGCTTGTCAGCAACTGCTGCACATCCGTGCCCAGGCGCTCGAGGAGATGGATGCCGTGGGCGTACGCAATCGAGCCCAGATGGTCCGCTTGATAGACGCTGTCTACGATCTATCGGGCTGCCCGCCCCCGTCCTGACTCCGTTTGCCGGTGCCGGCACCTGGTCGGCGCTTGCATGAACGATCGCCCTATTGACTGTAGTGTGACGCACGCGCAGTCTTTATGAGTTAGGGGCATCACGGGAATGCCCGAGACGCGCGTCGAACCTGGCGCGACTGGAGTCGGGACAATGGCGCGATCCACGCGATGAACACATTGACCGAATGGCTGGCTAAACTGGGCTTGTCCCAGTTCGAGCCATTGCTGGCCAGCCATGAAATCGATTTGGAGGCGATGCAGTTTCTCAGCGACGCGGATCTAGCCATGCTCGGCATCCCGCTCGGCCCGCGCCGAAAGCTGCTCGACTCGATCGCCTCGCTGCGCTCCTCGGGCACGCCGCTTCGGAACGGGCCGCCGCACTCCGGCGAGAGGTCAGACCAACCGCTCGAGGAGCCCTCGGAGCATCGGCAACTCTCGGTCATGTTCGTCGACCTCGTGGGCTGGTCGGAACTATCGGAGCGCACTGATCAGGAACGCCTGGCTGTACTGCTGCGCCGCTATCACGATGTCTGCACCCAAGTCATCCAGCGGCATGAAGGTCACGTCGCCCAGTACCTCGGCGATGGCGTGCTGGTCTACTTCGGCTATCCGCGTGCGCATGAGAACAACGCCGAACGGGCGGTCCGGACCGGTCTCGACATCGTCTCGACCATCAAGGACATGAACCGCCAGCTCCGCAACGAAGACCTTCCCGAACTGCAGGTGAGGGTAGGCATCCATACTGCCCTCACCATCGTCGGGCAAGTGGGCGGACAGGGCCGGCACGAACAGCTGGCGGTGGGACCCGCACCCAATCTCGCCGCACGCATCCAGGCGATCGCCGAACCAGGAACGGTCCTGATCGGGGCGAGCACACGTAGTCTGGTCGCGCGCAACTTCCGGTGCGTCGATCTGGGCGTCAAGGCGCTGAAAGGTGCGCGCCAGCCGATCCATGTCTACCGCGTACTGGGCCCGCGCACGTGGGACACGCGCTTCGAGGCTACCCGCGCGGGCCGGCTGACCCCGCTGGTGGGCCGCGAGCACGAGATCGGCGTTCTGCGCCATCGCTGGCAGCTGGCTCATGAGGGAGCCGGTCAGGTCGTGTGCGTCGCGGGCGAGGCGGGTATCGGCAAGTCCCGGCTGATCGAGGTGCTGCGCGAGAGCTTGCACGATGCGGCGCCGACCGAAGTGATCCTCCAGTGTCTGCCTCACTTCGCCAACAGCCCCCTTCATCCCATCATCAAGCACACCAACCTCGCGCTGCGCATTGCGGCGGAGGATGCGCCGGCGACACGTCTGGACAAGATCGAAGCGCTGCTGGTGCACAGGCTCGGCAGACCGGTCGACGATGCCAAGCTCATGGCCTCGCTGCTGTCGGTACCTTTCGAAGAAAAGCTCGGACCTCTCAATCTTGCGCCGCTGCGCTTGCGTGCGGAGACGATCCGCATGTTGGTGGACGTTCTGCTCACCGCCGCCCGGCGGCAGCCGATTCTACTGGTAGTGGAAGATGCCCACTGGGCCGATCCCACGACACTTGAAGTTCTGAGGGAACTGGCGCGTCGGACATTGGAGTCGGCCGTCCTGATGATCATCACGCACCGTACGGACTTCACTGCTGCCACGGTTCTGGCAGCGGGTGCGCTGCAAATCAGCCTCGAGCGCCTCAGTCCTACGCAGGCGAAGGCGTTCGTCGCACACTTGACCGGAAAGAAGCGCCTCGCGCCCGACATGGTGGAGAGGATCATCGCGCGCAGTGACGGCATTCCGCTTTTCCTGGAAGAGATGACCAAGTCCGTGCTCGAGTCCGTTTCCGAAGGTGGCGGGGTAAACGTGGGCGCAAACCCGATTCCCGCGACCCTGCGCGACTCCCTGATGGCCCGACTGGATCGCGTCCCGGGAGGAAAGGTCGTGGCACAGATCGGTGCAATCCTCGGGCGCGAGTTCAGCCACGCGCTCGTCACTGCCATCGGACGTGAATTGCATGTGGATCCCGACCGGGCACTGCGGGGGTTGACCGAGGCCGGCCTCGTTCACAGCATCTCGACACGCGACGACGTCGTCTTCCAATTCAAGCACGCCCTGGTACAGGACCTGGCCGCCGAATCCCTGGTGAGGCCTACGCGGCATGCGCTGCACGCCAGGGCTGCCCGCCTGCTCGAGCGCATGTCGGAGCACACGAACGAGACGCCGCCTGAGCTTCTCGCGCATCACTATACGGAGGCATGCGAGTTCACGCTCGCTGTGCCGTACTGGATCCAGGCAGGCAAGCGTGCCGCCTCGCGTCTTGCGCACATAGAGGCCATGCACCATTTCGATCAGGCGGCACGCCTGCTGCGACACTATCCAGACTCCGATGCGCGTGCGCGAATCGAGCTAGACCTTCTCGTCGCCCGCGGAGCCGTGCTGGTGACGCTGCGCGGCTATGCCGCGCCGGATGTCGAACGCACCTACGAGCGCGCCCGGGAGCTGTGTCCTCGTGTGGCAGATCCCGTCCTGGAATGCTCGGTGTTGCGAGGACAGGTGCAACTGCTCCTGCTTCAGGCTCGCTACCGCGAGGCGCGCACGCTCGCCGTAGCGATGAGGCTTGCGGCCGAAGGAACAGGTGAACTCGCGCAGCTCGTCGATGCACACATGATGAGCGGGATCATCGCGATCTACGATGGACGATTGGCCGAGGCGGCACGCGAACTCGATCGCGCGCTGCAGCGCCTGGATCCAGGCGGCTATCGGCACTACGGCATCAGTAACGGCGTCGACCTGGGAATCGGCTGTCTCGCCTACCACGCTCGAGTGCTATGGTTCCTAGGACTGCCCGACAGTGCGCTTCGAAGCGCCAATGACGCGCTTGCACTTGCCAGCCGCCCCGCAGTGTGGCTGGGTGCGGTGCAGGCACACGGCATGCGCGCGCTCCTGCACCAGACGTTGGGAGACGTGGAGGACGCACGCGCGTCCGCGACCCTGACAGCAAAGCACGCGGCCGAACAATGTATTCCGTACTGGGAAGCCGTCGCGGGAATCGTGTTGGGCTGGGTCGACGCCCAAACCGGCCATGTCGAGGAAGCACTGGAGCGCATCCGCGCTGCCTGGCAGTTCTACCTGTCCACCGGAGCAAGCCTCGGCACTTCCTGGATCATGACAGTCCTGGCCGATGCGCAGCGCAGAAGCGGCGACACGGACGCCGCACTGTCCAGCCTGGGCGCGGCACTGGACCATGTGAAGACCACCGGAGAGTTGTACTTTGCACCCGAAGTCTGGCGCATGGTCGGCGAATTGCGCGAATCCTCGTCCCCGAAAGAGGCTGAGCGTTGCTATCTGGAGTCTCAGCGCATCGCACAGCAAACAGGTGCGCTCGCTTGGGATCTCCGCACGTCCATCCGACTGGCGCGGCTATGGCAGTCTCAAGGTAAGGCGGCGCAGGCCCAGGGGATGCTCGGCGCGCGTCTGGTGCTCTTCCGTGAAGGACTGGATACCAGCGACCTAAAGGAGGCTGCGCACCTGTTCGCCTCACTCGAGGCTTCCATACTCGGCACTCGGTCGCTGATTCCTCATTCCCAGGCGCGCAGTAGCGAGATGCTCCTGGCCCACCTCAACGCTACTCATTGATCGTCAGCGGCGTCTGACCGAGGAACGGCAGCCTGGGACTCCAGCCGCGGCTTCGCTCGCCGTGAACACGACAAAGCGCGGTGGCCTGCTCATGGATCCATCAAAGCGAGGACCCCCCGGCTTCGCCTCGGGATGACACCGTAGGATGGCGGCGTGCCGACCCATCAGCTTCGCCTAGGAATGACACGCCATGCAGGCCCAACCGCGGGGGCTGTCTCCTGCATTCAACCTCCCGGACCAGACCGGTTATCCTAGCCCGCTCTCGCCACTCATCAGGAACCTCCGTGCGTCTGGATGCCATCTCCATCGGTCGTAACCCACCCGAAGAAGTCAACGTCGTCGTCGAAGTTCCCGTCGGCGGCGAGCCGATCAAATACGAAATGGACAAGGGCGCCGGCACGCTGGTCGTGGACCGGTTCCTGTATACCTCCATGCGCTATCCGGGCAACTACGGGTTCATCCCGCACACCTTGTCCGACGACGGCGACCCGTGCGACGTGCTCATCGCCAACCAGCGCGGGATCGTGCCGGGTGCGATCGTGGCCGTGCGCCCGGTCGGCGTGCTGAGGATGCAGGACGAGGCCGGTGGCGACGAGAAGATCGTTGCGGTGCCTGTGCCGCGCCTGACCCGGCGCTATGAGAAGGTGCACAACTACCTCGACCTGCCCGACATCACCCTCAAGCAGATCGAGCATTTCTTTCAACACTACAAGGATCTGGAGTCCAGCAAATGGGTGAAGGTGCTGGGCTGGGGCGACGCCGCGGAAGCGAAGCGGCTGATCCTCGAGTCGATCGATCGCGCGCAAGCGCCGTCCAAGTAACGTTCGTGGTTCCGCGCCCGGCCCGGCATCGCGGGGAGGGGCCGGGCCATCCTCGCATCCTGGCTTACGGGTGCGGGACGGCGGTTTCTACCTCGCGGCCTGCTCGATGACCTTGTCTCGCAGAAGCGCGTCGATGCGATCCTGCGAGTAGCCGAGCACTTCGCGCAGCACCTCGCCTGTGTGCTCGCCCACTCTGTGCGGGGCAGGCCCGGCCGGGTGCACCGGTGCACCATCCAGATGAAAGGGGGTGGCCGTCACACGCACCGACCCGCGCACCGGGTGCGCCACGTCCGGGAACGCCTCACGTTCTTTCAGATGCGGATGCGTGACGACTTGTTCGACGGTGAGCATCGGCGCGCACGGTACTCTGCCCTGTGCCAGGACCCTCACTGCGGTTTCCACGTCGCCCAGCGTATCCAGCCACTCGCGCAACATCGCGGCGAGCACATCCCAGTTCCTGCGTCGATCCATCGGGGTGGCAAAGCGCGGATCGTCCACCAGATCCGGACGCTGCATGAGCTGCGTCAGGCGTATCCACAGGTGCGGTGCACCGGCGGTCTGCATCGCCACGTACCGATCTCCGAGGCCATGCACCAGCATGCCCGCACGCGGCCGGCGTTCGACCGATGCGCCATTGAGTGCCGCGCCGAAAGTAATGTCGTCGGCCGCGATCAGGCACTCGAGCATGGACACGTCGACGAAGGCACCCTTTCCGAATCGTGCCCGCCGCAGCAACGCCGCGCAAATCGCGCCGAACGCATGCGCGCCGGCCAGGACGTCTGCCGCCTGCAGGTAGGCGGCGCGCGGCGGCGCCTCGCCCCCACGTTCGAGATCCATGATTCCCGACATGGCGTTCACCAGGTGTGCGTACGCCTGCATGCCGCTCAGCGGACCGCTCTGCCCGAAGCCGGAGATGGCGCAGTAGACGAGATCGGGCTTGACCTCGCGCAGCCGCGGCTCGTCGAGTCCGTAGCGCTTCATCACGCCTGGCGAGAAATTCTCCACCACGACGTCGGCGGCGCGCACGAGGTCCAGGGCAATCTCGCGCGCAGCCGCATTGCCCAGGTCGAGCGCAATACCCCACTTGCCCACGTTCAGCCGGACGTAGTAGCTGCTCTGGTCGCTCCGCCCGGGCTCCAACTGCACGGTGGTGTATCGGATCTCGTCACCCTCACCCGGCCGTTCGATCTTGATGACGCGCGCGCCCAGGTCCGCGCGCAGACGCGTGCAGTACGGCCCGGCAAGTACGCGGGTGAAATCCACGACGGTGATGCCGGCAAGGGGAAGGTCTTCCAAGGATCGGCCGGAGCGTGGGGATGATTGCGCCACAGGCGGGAACGAAAGCGAGGTCGAGCGTCAGACCTGCGGGGCGGTCATCGCGTCGCCCGCCACCGTCGTGCGCCGCATGTCGCGCGGCTGCGTCTCGTCGAAGCGGCGCACGCGGTGCATGGTCTGGCGGTTGTCCCACATCACCAGATCGTACTGTTTCCAGCGATGGGCGTAGACGAACTGCCGCTGCGTGGCGTGCTCGGTCAGGTCGCGGAGGAAGTCCCGCGCCTCGGGCACGGGCCAGCCGACGATCGCGCCGATGTGGGACGAGAGATAGATGGACTTCCTCCCGCTCACCGGATGGGTGCGGACCAGGCGCTGGCGCACCGGCCGGAACATCTCGCGCTCCGCATCGGAGAAACCGGTGAAACCCATCGAGCCACGCGAGTACAACAGGGAGTGCTCGCACACCAGGTCCTCGATCAGGGCGCGCATCTCCTCATCCAGCGCATCGTAGGCAGCCCGCATGTCGGCAAACTCCGTATCGCCGCCGCGAGGGGCCGGCGCGCGCGCGGAGAGGATCGAGTAGCGCGCCGGGATCGCCCGGTAGGAACTGTCCGAGTGCCACAGCCGGTTGCCGAGATTGAACATGCGCCGGCGGTCGTCGCGCCCCAGCGGACGGCCATGTTCATCGAGGTTCGAGACATCGATCATGCCATCCTTCAGGCGGTACTCGTCCGCCTTGGTGATGTTCCCGCCCTGGGCGTGCTCGATCCCGCCGAAGTTCAGCGTGAAGGCCATCTGCTGCGCGTCGCTGATCGCCTGATCGTGGAACACCAGCACTGCAAAGCGGTCCATGCCGCCCTCGATGGCCGCCACGTCCTCGGCGCTCAACGGCTCGCGCAGGTCGACGCCGGAAACCTCGGCGGCGAACTCCGGCGCAAGGGGATCAAGGGTCACTGCCATGGATGTCTTCCGCTCTGAAGGCGATGGGCACTGTCGGCGTGCCCTGGCGACATCCTAGCGCAGATTGCAAAGGCAGTATGGTGCTGGACGCGCGCCCTGTGCGCGTTACTCGACTATCATGACCGTTACGTCGCTTCGCACGCTACTGCAACCCGATGGCCGCAGACGAGGATTTCTGGGACGACCTTCTGGGACACCTCACCGAGGGCCTGCTCGTCCCGGTAGTCGGCCCCGACCTGCTGGTGTTTCAGGATGTCGCGCGTGAGGTCACGCTGTCCCGAATGCTGGGCGAGCGACTCGCTGCCCGATACAAGGTCGACGTCGCCTGGCATGACGGCGGCGCGCTCGACGACGCAGTGCGCGCCGTGCTTGCGGCGGCCGGCCGCGACAAGCTCGAGCGCCTCTATCGCGTCGTCAACGACGCGCTGCGCGAGATCGACCCTGTGCCGCCCGATGCACTGCGCGCACTCGCCCGCATCACCGACCTGCGCCTGTTCGTCAGCACCACGTTCGATTCCCTCCTGGCGCGGGCGCTGGACGAGGAGCGATTCGGCGGCAAGCGGCTCACCCAGGAGTTCTGGTTCGCCCCCAACCAGTCGACCGCTGCCCAGCAGGACAATGCGCGCGCACCGAGTGCGAGCGCGGCGGTGTTCAAGCTCTTCGGCGAAGTCTCCTCGGTACCCCAGTACGCCATCCACGACGAGGATATCCTCGAGTGGCTGCACGCGCTGCTGTCGGAAACGGCGCGGCTGCCCGACTGGGTGCAGCACCAGTTGAAGGAGCGCCCTCTGCTTCTGCTCGGCTGCCACATGCCCGACTGGATCGGCCGCTTCCTGCTGCGCATGGCGAGCACCAACCGGCTGTCGCTCGGCAACAAGCAGTTCTTCATCGTCGATAGCGAGCTGTCGAACGATTCCGAGCTCGCCGCCTTCTTCCGCACCTACTGCAATCCCACCTGCATTCAGGTGGTCCACCAGGACCCGCGGCGCTTCGTTGCCGAGCTGCTCTCGCGCTGGCAGTCGCGTCGCGGCAGCGCTCCCTCTGCCACTGACAGCGGGGATGAAGCGCAGGCTGTTGCAGGCGGAAGCATCTTCATCAGCTACGTGCGGGAGGACATCGAGGCGGCGCGGCGGCTCGCGGCGGCGAT
Source organism: Pseudomonadota bacterium (assembly GCA_023430065.1). Taxonomy (GTDB): domain Bacteria; phylum Pseudomonadota; class Gammaproteobacteria; order Burkholderiales; family SHXO01; genus SHXO01. The sequence continues at coordinate 36,000 of JAEZCG010000138.1, forward strand.
CGCGCAGATCGGCGGTGACGTGTGGCTGGACGAGCGCCGCCTGCAGCCGGGCGATCGCTGGGAAGGCGAGATCCTGGCCAGCGTGCGCCGCGGCGTCCGTCTGTTCCTGCCGCTCGTCTCCCGGCAGACCGAAGCGCGCGAGGAAGGCTACGTCTTCAAGGAGTGGGCGGAAGCGGTGGAGCGGGCACGCGGGATTCCCAACCGGCGCTTCATCGTTCCCATCGTCATCGATCCCGACTACGACGGCAATCCGGGCGGATTCCGCACCATCCCGGAAGCTTTTCGTGCCGTGCACTTCGGCCACGCGCCGGACGGGCGTCCGAGCGAGGCGCTGCTCGACACGCTTGCCCGGGAGATACGCGCCATGCGCCGCGGCGGGGACGCGCGATGAACACGGGTGCGACCCGCCTCGACGCACACAATCCGTGGCCTGGACTGGATGCCTTCGACGAGGCCGGACGCCCCTTCTTTCACGGTCGCGACGTGGAGATCGCCGAGCTGCTGCGCAAGGTACACGAAGCGCCGCTCACCGTCCTGTTCGGCAAGTCCGGCCTGGGCAAGACTTCCCTGCTGCGCGCAGGACTGTTCCCGCGCCTGCGTGAGGAGCAGTACTTCCCGGTTTACGTCCGGCTCGCACTGCGACCCGATGCCCCGCCCCCTGCCCGGCAGCTGCAGGACTGCCTGGCCGGCACGCTCGCGCAGGAACACATCGACGCACCGGCGATGCGGGCCGACGAATCCTTGTGGGCGTACTTGCACCGGGCGGACCTCGAGTTTTGGAACGCGCGCAATTTCCTGGTCACCCCGGTGTTCGTGCTCGACCAGTTCGAGGAGGTCTTCACCCTGGGCGCGAAGCTGGGCGAGGCCACCGCCCGCCTGCGCAACGACCTCGGCGACCTCGCCGAGAACCGGATTCCCGAGGCACTGATGGCCGTGCTGTCTGGTCCCGCCGCCGATGCCCTGCAGGTGCGCGCCATGCCCTACAAGCTGCTGCTGAGCCTGCGCGAGGATTTCCTGCCGGAACTGGAGAGCTGGCGCGTCGCCATTCCCAGCCTCGCCAAGGTCCGTTTCAGGTTGCTGCCGATGCGCCCGGACCAGGCCCTGGCCGCGGTGTCCGCAGCACGCGACATCGTCGATGAATCGGTCGCCCAGCGTATCGTCGACTTCGTCGCGGCCGCCGCCGGCACCAGTATCGAAGACACCGGGCAGGCAGCGCTCGATGCGGGCCTCGTCGGCAACGGCAAGGAAGGCGAAGTGGAGCCCGCACTGCTCAGCCTGTTCTGCAGGGGCCTGAACGAGGCACGCAAGCGCAGCGGCAAGGCGAAGATCGACCAGGCGCTGCTCGAGGGCGCCAAGCAGAGCATCATCGCCGACTACTATGCGACCTGCTTCGACGGAATGCCCGATGCGGTTCCGCGCTTCGTCGAGAGCGAGCTGATCACCGAGAAGGGTTACCGCAACAGCTATGCGCGCGACGACGCCGTCCCGGGGCACTTGAGCGAGGAGCAGCTGCAGCGGCTGGTGGACCTGCGGTTGCTGCGCATCGGCGAATCCTACGGTGCCCAGCGCATCGAACTGACCCACGACCTGCTCACCCACGTGGTGCGCGAGGCGCGCGACCGGCGCCGTGCCACGGAACGGGAAGCGGCCGCAGCGCGGCGCGCAGCGCAGGAGCGAGAAGCCCTGCAACGGGAGGCACGCGAACGCGAGCAGGCCCTCGAGGCACAACGGCAGAAGGAACGCGAAGAGCACCTGAGGGCCGAGGCTGCGGCCGGCCGTCGTTTCAAGTTCCTCGCGATGGGCCTCGCCGTGGTGCTTGCGGGTGCGATCGCCGCCGCCGCAGTCGCTTACATGCAATCGCATAGTGCCGAGCGGGCCCACATGGAAGCGGACCTGCAACGCGCCGATGCCGACGCGCAGCGCCGCCTCGCGCAGGAGCGACTGGACCGCATCACCGACGGCCTGCGCATGAAGCAGGCAGTGCTTTCCGGAGATCGAGCCCGGATCCACTCGGCACTCACCGGCGAGGGATTGAGCGCGGGCAACACCTCGTCGATCCGCTTCACCGCGCGCGCCGACGACCTCGGCTACCGGAACCCCGCCGGGCAGCAGATCTACAAGTTCTCGCTCATGCCGGATCCTGCGGAACTGCAACGGATCAAGGAAGGCGTGGCGGTGATCACCTACCGCATGGACCATCCGACCTTTCAGAACGCCCTGCTCGCCACCGGCCCGGAGCGCAATTTCACGGCAAGCTACACCGGATGGGGCTGCCTGCGTCAGGTAGTGGCCTTGATCGAGTACAAGGATCCGGACCGTCCGCCCGAATTGACGGCGTACGACATGTGCGAGGCGCTGAACTGGTAGAGCCGCTCACCGATCCGGCGTCCATGCGTCACATCACGCCGCCGCCATTCACATAGATTATCTGGCCCGTCATGTAGCTCGCCGCATCGGACAGCAGGAACGAAACCACTGAAGCGATCTCCTCCGGCTCACCCATGCGCTGCATCGTGATCGACCGCAGGAACGCCTGCGCGCGATCCGCACCGAGCGCATCGAGCGACTGCTGAAGCATGTCGGTACGGATGGGTCCAGGCCCGACGCCGTTGACGCGGATGCCGTGCCGGCCCTCCTCCTTGGCCAGGATGCGTGTGAAGGCCTCCAGACCCGCCTTGGACACGGCATAGATACCGTAGCCGGCGGGCATGCGCTGCGTGACGTTGGACGACAGGTTGATCACATGACCACCACCCTGCGCGCGCATGACCGGCACGACCACGCGCGCCAGGCGGTAGGGTGCAGTGAGGTTGACTTCGAGCACGCGCGTCCAGTCCTCGTCCTTCAGGTCTGCGAAGAACACATTCGGCACGTGTACACCGGCGTTGTTCACCAGCACGTCGATGCGCCCGCACGCGGCGACCGTGTCGGCGACGAGCTTGTCGATCTGCTCGGCTCTCCCGACGTCGCACTGCAGTGCAAGCGCTTCGCAGCCTGCCTTGCGCAACTCGGTGCACAGTGCATCGGCTTCTTCGCGCCGCGATTGGTACGTGAAGACGAGTCGGTAGCCGTCCTTCGCGAGATTGCGCACGATCGCCGCTCCAATGCCGCGCGATCCGCCCGTGACGAGAGCGACTTTGTGATCTGCCATGTTTGTTCTCCCCTGGCTCGAGGTGAGAATGCTAGCGTGGATACCTCGGTACTGCGCACCCCCTTCGGCGGCATCCATAGTCCTCGGTGTCATCTCGCGCCGACGGCGTCCTGGCTATCGGTGTCATCCCGAGCCGACGGCGAGGGATCCTCGCTCTGCAAACGGGCACGGCGAGATTTCCTTCGTTCGGAATGACACCGTTGTGTTGCCTCGCCGGCGTACCTTTCCCACGGCGGCGTCACTTCCTACTGTCATCCTACCTCGGCGGCATCCATACTCCTCGGTGTCATCCCGAGCCAACGGCGAGGCATTCTCGCTTCGCAAGCTCGCACGGCGAGGATTCCCCGCTGCGCTCGGAATGACACCGTTGGAGTGCCTCGCCGGCGTACCTTTCCCACGGCGGCGTCACTTCCTACTGTCACCCTCCCTCGGCGGCATCCATACTCCTCAGTGTCATCCCGAGCCGACGGCGAGGGATCCTCGCTTTGCACCCAATCCGTCACGCCGTCTGTCCGCCGCAGGAACTTCCCGCGCCCGCCGTACAACCGAAGCAATGCCGCGCCGTGACGATCGTGCGCCGATGCCACGCCTCCTCGTCGAACTCGGCGATGTGCGACCCCGCGCCCGCTGCCAACTCGAGTTCCAGCATCTGATTGAAGTCGCAGTCGTACAACCGTCCGTCCCACCCGACCGAAAGCGTGTTCCGGCACATGACGCCGTCGAGCGCAGCGGGATTGAACGCGTTCACCAGCCGCTCCATGTAGGCGTCGAGATTGCCCGAGTTCTCCAGCCACTCCAGGAAGCGCGAGATCGGCATGTTGTTGATCACGAACAACCGGTCGAAGCTCACCGCGAAATTTCGCTGCAGCGCGTCACGCCACTCGCGCTCCAGCGTCGCCTGCGAAGCGCCGAGAAACGCCCCGGCCGGATTGGACACGAGCGTCAGGCGCCGCGTCGGATCGCCCCGACCATAGCCGGCGGCGTTCAGGCGCCGCAGCGCCTCGATCGACCGCCCGTACACCCCCTCGCCGCGCTGCGCGTCCGTGTTCGGTCGCCGGTAATGCGGCAGGGAGGCGACCACTTCGATTCCCCGCTCGGCGAACCAGTCGATGAGCCCGGCGTTGCGCTGAAGCAGCAGGACCGTGAGATTGCATCGATCCATCACGTGCTTGCCGGCGTCCACCGCCGCCTGCACCACGTCGCGGAATCGCGGGTGCAGTTCCGGCGCGCCGCCGGTCAGATCGACCGTGTGCGCGCCGCTGCGTCGAATCGCGACGATGGTGGACTCGACCACATCGTCCGGCATCATGGCGTCGGTGCGATCGGGGCCGGCATCCACGTGGCAGTGGCGGCACGTCATGTTGCACAGCTTGCCCAGGTTCACCTGGAAGATCGCCAGGTGGCCCGGCCGCAGCGGCCCTGCCAGGCTGTCGAACTCGACGCGTTCGCCCGCACGCTCGAGCGGCACAGCGGCCAGGGTCCGCAACTGCTCGCCGGCTGCGGCCAATCGCATCTGCCGCCGCCGCAGGCTCGCGGCCGCACGGGGAGTGGAATCGCGCGTGGCAAGGTACTCGGCGACCTCGCCGAGGTCGCCGGGAGTCGTCAGGCCGTCCATCTACATCCCCAGCGTGCTGGCTTTCTCGCGCATCTGCATGCCGTGCACCAGCGAGGCGCCACCCCGGATAGCGACCGCAACGTGCAGCGCCTCGGTCATCTGCTCGAAGTCCGCGCCCTTCTGCTGGCAATCCTGCGTGTACGCGTCGATGCAGTAGGGGCACTGCACGGCATGCGCCACGGCCAGCGCGATCAGGCTCTTCTCGCGGGCGGTCAACGCACCGTCGGCAAACACGCAGGCGTAGTAATCGAAGAACTTCTTGCCCAGCTCGGGGCTGCCGTCGGCGATCTTGCCGAATTCGGCGAGGTGCTGCGCCTTGTAATAGCTTTCCAACGCGGTCTCCACTTGATCGATTGCCCGTCGGGGCGCCGTGCGCTCCGGTCAGTTCCTTGGTCTCGTACGGGCAGGGTACAGTTCCGGATGCAGCCGATGCCGCGCACACGCCGGCTTCGCTACCATTGGCGCCCACCGTACCGTCCCGGACGCCAGTGCCTCGCCCTTGTACCATGGAACGCCGCATCGCCCACCTGGACATGGACGCGTTCTACGCGTCGGTCGAACTGCTGCGCTATCCGCAGCTGCGCGGGCTGCCCCTGGTCATCGGCGGCAGGCGCCGCGGATCGCTCGACGGCGACTCGGGATTCGCGCGGCTGCGTGATTACGTGGGGCGCGGCGTTGCCACCACCGCCACCTACGAGGCGCGGGCCCTCGGTGTCCACTCGGGGATGGGACTGATGAAGGCCGCGCGGCTCGCGCCCGATGCCGTGCTCCTTCCCGCCGACTTCGAGGAGTACGGACGCTACTCGCGGCTGTTCAAGGCGGCGGTGGCGGAGATCGCCCCGCAGATCGAGGATCGCGGCATCGACGAGATCTACATCGACCTCAGCGCGCTGCCCGGCGATAGCGCAGAGCTTGCCCTGCGCATCAAGGACAACGTGCGTCGCGCGACGGGACTGAGCTGCTCCATCGGCATCACGCCAAACAAGCTGCTGTCCAAGCTGGCGTCCGAGCTGGACAAGCCCGGCGGCATCACCGTCCTGCGCGAGGCCGACATTCCTGCACGCATCTGGCCGCTTTCCGTGCGCAAGATCAACGGCGTGGGGCCGCGCTCCGGCAGCAAGCTCGAGGAACTGGGAATCGCCACCATCGGCACACTCGCGCATACCCCGCTGGAGCAGCTGCGCGAGCACTTCGGCGAGCGGCAGAGCCGATGGCTGCTGGATGCAGCCAATGGTCGGGACGACCGACCTGTGCTCACGGTGCGCGAACCGAAGTCGATCAGCCGTGAGACGACGTTCGAGCGCGATCTGGACGCGGTGCGCGACCGGCCCGAGCTATCGCGTCTGCTGATCGGACTGTGCGAACGCGTCAGCGGCGACCTGCAGCGCAAAGGCTATGTCGGACGCACGATCGGCGTGAAGCTGCGCTACACCGATTTCCGCATCGTCACGCGCGATACCACACTGGAATCGGCGACAGACGACCCTGCCGAGATCCTCGCGGCCGTGCGCGAGTGCCTGCGGCGCGTACCGCTGGATCGACGCCTGCGGCTGCTGGGTGTGCGCGTGGGCACCCTCACCGGCGATGCAGGCCCTGCGCCGTCCGACGCCGCCCCTTC
>JAEZCG010000171.1 GCA_023430065.1 Pseudomonadota bacterium
TGAAGACCTCCTCGTTCGCGCGGCACCACGTGAACGTCACGATGTGCCGTGCCAAGTTCTCCGGGACCTATGCCAACTCCATCCTCGCCAATCAGGAAGCGCTCGAGCACGGCTACGACGAGGCGCTTCTGCTCGACGTGGAAGGCTATGTCGCAGAGGGTGCCGGCGAGAACCTGTTCCTCGTCAGGAACGGCAAGCTGTATGAGCCGGAGCTGACCTCTGCGCTGGTGGGGATTACCCGGGAATCGGTGGTTCAGCTGGCCGGCGATCTGGGGCTGAAGGTGGAGGCGCGCCGGATCACCCGCGACGACGTCTATCTCGCAGACGAGGCCTTTTTCACCGGGACGGCGGCGGAAGTGACGCCGATCCGGGAACTGGACGGCCGCACGATCGGCGCGGGCAAGCGCGGGCCGATCACGGAAAAACTGCAGGCGATGTTCTTCGACGTGGTCAACGGCAGGAATCCCAAGTACGCGCACTGGCTGGCGGCGGTATGACCAGGATGGACGAGGGCAAGGCGCTCAACACGGCACGCGCCGTCGAGGTGACCGCCGCTGATCTGCCCCTGCACTGTCCCCTGCCCAACATGATGCTGTGGAACGCGCACCCGCGCGTATTCCTGCCGATCGAGGCGCGCGGAGAAGCGTTGTGCCCGTATTGCGGTACACGCTACACCCTCAAGGGCGGTGCAGCCGGCGGTTCACGCTGATCACACCGGCACGCGCCCCGGCGGTCGCGCCGTGACGGCCTCTGCGCCCATGCCCGTCCACGCCGCGGCCGGGACGAGCGCCGGGAGGGTCCACTGAAGGCCGAAGGCACGGCGGGTCCCTGCCCCGCGTACGTCGCTCCGGCCTGGCTTCCCGGCGGCCACCTCCAGACGATCTATCCCTTCCTGTTCCGGAAGCGTCCGCTTCCGCCGCTTCAACGTGAGCGCTGGGACACGCCGGACGGCGATGTCGTGGAGGTGGACTGGCTCGACGGCAAAACCGGGACCCCGCTGGTCATCCTGTTCCATGGGCTCGAAGGCGGTTCGCGCAGCCACTACGCTCGCGCCCTGTTCGGCATGCTTCGTGCACACGGGTGGCGTGGCGTCCTGCCGCACTTCCGCGGTTGCGGTGGCGCACCCAACCGGACACCGCGGGCCTACCACTCGGGGGACTTCGCCGAGATCGACTGGATCCTGCGAACGATCGCACAGCGCGAACCCGATGCCCGCCGTTTCGCCGTCGGCGTGTCCCTGGGCGGCAATGCCCTGTTGAAATGGCTGGCGTGGAGCGGGCCGTCAGCGCGCCGCGCGATCCTGGCAGCCGCTGCCGTCTCCGCGCCCATGGATCTGTCCATTGCCGGGCACCGCCTGGGCCGAGGCGTCAACCGCATGTACGGGTGGAACTTCCTGCGCACGCTCAAACGCAAGAGCCTGCGTAAACTCGAGCGCTTTCCCGGACTCTACGACGCGCGGGCGGTCGCGCGGGCGCGCACCCTGCACGAATTCGACAATCTGGTCACCGCCCCGCTGCACGGGTTCCGGGACACTGACGACTACTGGTGTCGCGCCAGCAGCAAGCCGGATCTTGGCGAGATCCGGCTGCCCACGCTCATCGTGCATGCCCGCAACGACCCGTTCCTTCCCGGCGACCACCTTCCTGGACCGGCGGAAGTCTCCGAGTCGGTCTCGCTGCACTATACGGAAGGCGGGGGTCACGTCGGCTATATCAGTGGTCCGTTTCCGGGCCACCTGGAGTGGTTGCCCAGACGGGTCCTCGCCTTCTTCGAGACGGACGCGGCAGCCAGTGCGCAGCCCGAGCGCTGAGCCGCGGCCTTGTTGGTAGGATAACTCGATCGATCTCAAGGAATTCGCTCCATGCCTCAGGTTCCAGCGGAAATTTTCAAGGCGTATGACATTCGCGGCATCGTCGGTAGGACGCTCACCGCCGGGATCACCGAGCTCATCGGGCGGGCGATCGGCTCGCAAGCCCGCGCACTCGGCCAGGCACGGGTGTGCATCGGCCGCGACGGACGCCTTTCCGGACCGGACCTGTCGCAGGCGCTTGCCCGCGGCCTGCAGGCGGCGGGCGTCGACGTGATCGACCTCGGACGCGTCGCCACCCCGATGGTCTATTTCGCCACGCATCACCTGAACACCGGTTCCGGCGTCATGGTCACAGGCAGCCACAATCCCCCGGACTACAACGGCCTGAAGATGATGCTCGCCGGCCAGACCCTCGCCGGCGAGGCGATCCAGCAACTGCGTACCCGCATCGAAGACGACGACCTGGAATCCGGCAGCGGCACGTACTCGACGGCCGACGTGGCCACCGCGTATATCGAGCGCATCGCAGGCGACGTGACCCTGGCGCGGCCGATGAACATCGTGGTCGACTGCGGCAACGGCGTACCCGGCGCCTTCGCCCCCGCCCTGTATCGCCGCCTGGGCTGCACGGTGCGCGAACTGTTCTGCGAAGTGGACGGGACCTTCCCCAATCACCATCCCGATCCGTCCCAGCCAGAGAACCTCGAGGACCTGATCGAGGCGCTGCGCGACGGCAGCGAGGAACTGGGACTGGCCTTCGACGGCGATGGAGACCGCCTGGGCGTGGTGACGAAGTCCGGCAGAATCATCTATCCGGATCGCCAGCTCATGCTGTTTGCCGCCGACGTCCTGTCCCGCAATCCGGGTGCGAAGATCATCTTCGACGTGAAATCCACCCGCAATCTGTTCTCCTGGATCCGTGAGCATGGTGGCGAACCGCTCATGTGGAAGACCGGGCACTCCTTGATCAAGTCGAAGATGAAGGAGAGCGGCGCCCTGCTTGCCGGCGAAATGAGCGGACACGTGTTCTTCAAGGAGCGCTGGTTCGGCTTCGACGATGGTCTGTACGCGGGCGCCCGCCTGCTCGAGTTTCTGAGCCGATGCAAGGACATCGAGGCCGAGTTCGCACGCCTGCCCGACTCGGTCAACACGCCCGAACTGCAGATCAAGCTGCGCGAGGGCGAAAACTACGCCCTCATCGACAAGCTGCGTTCGACCGCCCGATTCGAGGGTGCGCGCGAGGTCATTACCATCGACGGCCTGCGCGTGGAATATGCAGACGGGTTCGGCCTGGCGCGCGCCTCCAACACCACTCCCGTGATCGTGCTGCGCTTCGAGGCGGACGATGCCGAGGCACTCGAGCGCATCAAGAACGACTTTCGGCGCGTACTGCTCGCCACCAAGCCCGATGCCCAGTTACCCTTCTAAGGTGCGTGCCGGGGCCGCCGGGGCAAGTCCAGGACAGGGCTGACCGCATGACGGAGTCGACCGGAAAGGAGTTGTTCTTGGGACGGCAGCCCATCCTCGACTGCAGTCAGAATCTGGCCGCCTTCGAGCTGCTGTTCCGCTCTGGCCACGTCAATGGCGCACAGGTCGAGGACGACGTGGTCGCCACGGCCACGGTCATCAACCACGCGTTCAC
>JAEZCG010000085.1 GCA_023430065.1 Pseudomonadota bacterium
TTTTTTTTCGTGTCGGGGGCCGGGCGGCGCGCTCCAGTTGCGCATCGAGCCAGCCCGAGCGGGGCGACTGGCGCGCGAACCAGACCGCACTGAGCAATTCGTCGTGGAGGGCGGCGCGCCGGTCCGCGACATGCGCGGCGGTTTCAAGGCCCGGCCGCGTGGCCAGCAGCAGGCGCATCAGCAGGAATGCGAACGCCACCAGCGCCAGGATCGCGAGCAGGATCGCCAGCGCCGACGCGGCGGGCAGGCGGCCGTCCAGCCACGTCAGCAGCCGCCACGTGACGGCGAGCGTCAACGCCGCGCCGGCACCGATGACGGCCAGACGCATCAGGCGGTTCAGGCGTAGGCGAGCCTGAATGCGCGACAGGACGGATCGGATAGGCTCGATGCCGGAAAGCGAGGCGGGAACGGCGGACATGACCGATCGATTGTAGCCGATGCTCGCCGGCTTTTTCGACCCGCCACGGCTCACAAACCCGCTCCGGGAGCGGGCGGGGCCTGGGTTACCATGCGCATCACTGGCCATGGAGGAACAGACCACGATGTCCCGACTCGCGATCTTCCTGCCGTTGTTGCTGTGCCTCGCCTCGATCCACGCGGTGCGCACGGCGTCGGCGGCGGACGTCCCGCACATCCTCTACGTGACGGCCGACGACCTGGGCTGGAAGGACGTCGGCTACCACGGCAGCACGATCCGCACGCCGACCATCGATCGGCTGGCAAAGGAAGGCGCGCGACTGGAGTCGTTCTACGTCCAGCCCTTCTCCAGCCAGACGCGGGCGGCGGTGATGACCGGCCGCTACCCCATGCGCTACGGGCTGCAGACGATGCAGATCCAGTGGTTCAGTGATTTCGGCCTGCCCGACGACGAGCGCATCCTGCCGCAGGCCCTGAAATCCGCCGGCTACCGCACGGCCCTCATCGGCAAGTGGCACCTCGGCCACGCGCGCAAGGAGATGCTGCCCAATGCAAGGGGTTATGACCACTTCTACGGCCATCTCGGCGGGGAAATCGACTACACCAAGCGGACCGACCGGGGGGGCCGCCCCGACTGGTGGCGCAACGACAAGCGCGTCAAGGAAGACGGTCACGTCAACGCCTTGCTCGCGCGCGAGGCGGAGAACGTGATCGGCCGCCACGACAGCGCGACGCCGCTGTACCTGCACTTGTCTCTGGCCACGCCGCAGGCGCCGCATCAGGGCGTCAAGCCGTTCATCGACTATTACCACGCCGACAACGCGCGCCTCAAGGCGTACCGGGCGATGGTCACGTCCATGGACGATGCGCTGGGCAAGGTGCTGGCGGCGCTGGAGAAGCGCGGCATGCTCGAGCGCACGCTGGTGGTGTTCCACGCGAACAGCGGCGGTGCGGTGAATCGCAAGTTTCCGATGGGCGAGGGCGACAGCACGGCGAACGTGGCGAACAACGGACCCTACCGGGACGGACGCGGCAGCCTGTACGAAGGGGCGCTGCGCGCCGTGGCGCTGGTCTGGCAGCCGGGCCGCGTGCCGTCTGCCACGATCGCCGCGCCGATGCACGCCGTCGATCTCTATCCCACGCTGCTGGGTCAGGCCGGTGCGCTCCTGGAACAGGACAAACCGGTCGACGGAATCGACCAGTGGACAGCGATCCAGGGTCAGCCGGCCGAGCGCAAGGAGATCCTGCTCAACGTGGAGGAGTTTCGCGGGGCACTGCGCATGGGCGACTGGAAGCTGATCCTGCACGCGACGCTGCCGGGCAAGGTCGAGCTGTACAACCTGCGTGCCGATCCTTCCGAGGAGGACAACCAGGCCGAACGCGACCCCGAGCGCGCACGCACGATGTCCCGACGGCTGGTCGACTACGCTTGGGAAATGGCACCGGCGCTCTATCTCGAGGACCTGACCCGGGCGCGCAAAGTGGAGACGCCGATGGTCTGGGGCGAGAATCCGATGCGCGAATAGCACGACCGGCCGCGCACGGACAGGAGAAGAAGATGGAAGAAGCGTTGACGCCCGGCACCTCCTCGGAGGCGCGCATGGACGTGCGGTTCAGCGACACCGCGCAGGCGCTGTCGCTGAGCCGCGAGGACGACTACCCGCCGGTCTTCGCGACCTCGCGCATGGTGGCGCTCATGGAGCTTGCCGCCGCACGCATGCTCAGCCGCTTGCTGCAGCCCGGCCAGTTGTCGGTGGGTGTGAACGTCGACATCCGGCACACGGCCGCCACACCGGTCGGCTGCAGCGTGCGCGCGGTGGCAACGTTCCTGGGACAGGAAGGCAAGCTGTATCGGTTCCGGGTGGAAGCGTTCGACGAGGCCGGACCGATCGGCGAGGGCGCGCACACGCGCGCCATCGTCGCGACCGAGCGGCTGCTGGCCGGGGCGGAGAAGCGAAGAGGCTGAGGCGGCGCGACGACCGGGCACCGGCGCTGGCCGGTGCGACGACACCTGCTCTCGGCGCACCCCGTCATCCGGCGAAACCGGATCCGGAACGTCGAGCATCACCCGCGCAGGAAGCCGAAGTCGCAGCCCTGATCGGCCTGGAGGATCTGCTCCGCGTATAGGCGCGCGTAGCCACGCGCGGGAAGCGGCGGCGGCACGAACCCGGCGCGACGCCGCGCCATGTCGTCCGCGCCCACCAGCAGGTCGAGACGGCGCTCGCGCACGCTCAGGCGGATGCGATCGCCATCGTGCACGAAGGCGAGCGGGCCGCCGCTGGCGGCATCGGGGGCGACGTGCAGCACCACCGTCCCGTACGCGGTGCCGCTCATGCGCGCGTCGGAGATGCGCACCATGTCCTTCACGCCCTGCTGCGCCAGCTTGCGCGGGATGGGAAGATAGCCGGCCTCGGGCATGCCGGTCGGGCTGCACGGCCCGGCGTTCTTGAGCACCAGGAAGTCATCCTGCGTGACGTCCAATGCGGGGTCGTCGATGCGCCGTGCGAGGTCTTCGAGCGACTCGAACACCACCGCGCGGCCCTCGCGTTCGAACAGGCGCGCATCGGCCGCCGAGCGCTTGATGATCGCGCCGCGCGGCGCAAGGCTGCCAAACAGGGCAGCCAGCCCACCCACGCGCTGGAACGGCTCGCTGCGCGGCCGGATCACGCTGCGGTCCACGTAGCGCGGCGTGCGCTCCAGCCGCTGGCGCAGCGTCTCGCCGCTCACCGTGGTGCAGTCGAGTTCGAGCAGATGGCGCAGCTCGTGCAGGAGTGCCTGCATGCCTCCCGCGGCATGGAAATCCTGCATGTAGTGCTGACCGGTCGGCTTGAGGTCGACCAGCACCGGCGTCTCGTCGGACAGTCGGTTCAGCTCCTCGAGCGAGACCTCGATGCCGAACCTGCCGGCGATGGCAGTGAGGTGGACGACGGCATTGGTCGATCCGCCGATGGCGAGCAGCACACGCAGCGCGTTGCGCACCGAGGCAGCGGTGACGATGCGGCTTGGCGTCAGGCCCTCCTTGGCCAGCGCCAGGGCACGCCGGCCGCTCGCCTCGGCCGCGCGCAGGCGGTCGGCGTGCACGGCAGGAATGGCGGCGGTGTCGGGCAGCGTCATGCCCAGCGCCTCGGCAATGCAGGCCATGGTGCTGGCCGTGCCCATCACCGCACAGGTTCCGGCGGTGGTGGCGAGGTTGCCCTCCACGTCGGCAATGCCTTCGTCGTCGACCTCCCCCGCCCGGTACCTGGCCCAGAAGCGCCGACAGTCGGTGCAGGCCCCGAGGCGCTCGCCCCGATAGGGCATGGCCATCATCGGTCCGGTCACCAGCTGGATGGCCGGGACGTCCGCGGACGCGGCACCCATCAGCTGTGCAGGAACCGTCTTGTCGCAGCCTCCGACCAGGACGCAGGCATCCATCGGCTGGGCCCGCATCATCTCCTCGGTGTCGATCGACATGAGGTTGCGGAATACCAGGCTGGTCGGATTCAAGAAGATCTCGCCGAGCGAGATGGTGGGGAACTCCAGCGGCAACCCGCCCGCCTGGATCACGCCGCGCTTGACCGCCTCCACCAGTTCCGGCACGTAGCGGTGACAGTTGTTGAACCCGCTCGCCGTCTGCGCGATGCCCACGATCGGGCGGTCGAGCATGTCGAGCGAGTAGCCCATCGAGCGCGCGAACGAGCGGCGCAGATAAATGGCGAAGCCGGCGTCGCCGTAGTTGGTGAGGTTGCGGCGCAACCCCCTGGGATTGTCGTCTGCCATAGGGCGCACACTCTACCGCAAAGCGCGTATGCACCGGCTCGTGCGCCGCGCGGGTGCGCAGGGCGCGGTCAGGTTCGCGTCGTACCCGAATCCGGCTCGTCGAGGAGCTGGCGCAACCGGTCACGCAGGAACTCCTTCATCGATTCCCAGGCCTGCCGCCAGTGCTCGGGGTCGGTGGACTGCCTCGCCAGTTCGCCTGCCAGAGCCGTCGCCAGCCGCGAACGCACCTGCATCAGTCTGCGCTCCTGCGCAACCAGCGCCTGTTTCGTCACGGTCGGGTCGAGCTTCATGCGGTCGAGCTGTTCGCGCTGTTCGATCAGCTCGCGCGCCAAAGCGAGCTCGGCGTCTGCTCCCCCCGGTTTGTCCTGTGCATGAACAAGCGGCACACCTGCCAGGGACGCGACGAGCAGCAGGGCTGCGATCAAGCGATGCATGGAAGCCTCTCGATTCGGACACGCCGGCGCGTTGGACCGGACCGGCCGGCGGAAATTCCACGCCGCCCGTCGCACCGTCACTTCAGCCAGCGGATCTCGCGCGCGGTGGCTGCGCCCACCAGCGTCTCCTCGAGGCCGTGCGGCATCACGGCACGCCGCGGATCGAGCGGAATACGCCCGGCCATGATCTCCGCGTGGTCCTGCGGATAGGGCGGCGTGCGCCCGGGTTGCGCGAATCCGTCCGGGTGCAGCGGCTGGTTCGTCGCCGCATCGTACTTGTCGGTGGCGCCGAGCGTGTGCAGCAGTTCGTGTGCGATCACGACGTTGTTCTCGGCGTCCTGGGCAGGGGCGGCGAACGCATGGACCACGCCGACGAGACCCTTCTGCAATCCCAGCGAGTGCGGCAGCCGGTCGGCATGCTCGGGATCATGGAACAGCACGAACATGCGCACGTCGGGATCGGGACCGTCGTAATCGGCATGGCGCCACGCCCACCAGCGCAGCTGCAGGCTCCACAGCACGACCTGCAGCACGTTGCCGCGGCGTGGTGCCGAAGGCGGCAGCGCCGTGACTTCCTCCGCGACGAACACGTCGAGCGGGTCGTTCTGCGCGACCCCGTAGCGCCGCGCCTCGTCACGCATGAAGGCCTCGATCGGCAGGAAGCGCTCGCGGTCCAGGGTCCGGATGTATGCATCCGTGCTGTCCCGCCCGTCGCCATTGATCGGGAACACGACCATGCGCAGCGGCTGCTCCCAGCTGGTCGTGCGCACGCGCGTGAGCCAGCTACCGAGGCCGACGTTGAGCAGGATGAACGACAGGATGAGGATGCGCAACGCGCGAAACATGGGCGAGCCGCATGCGGGGCCGAAACGCCGGGTCCCAGGCAAGACCTGCGCCAGTCCAGTCCGCGTCTGCTCAGCGCGCAGCCTTGCGCCCGCTCACTCCCACTTCCAATCCCGATAACGGTCGCGCAAGGCCGACTTCAGGAACTTTCCCGTCGAGGTGCGGGGAATCGCATCGGTGAACACGTACGCGTCCGGCACCATCCACTTCACGAAGGTGTGCGAGAGGAAGGCGCGCACGTCCTCTGCCGTCACCTCGGCGCCCTGCTTCGGCACGATCACGGCCAGCGGGCGCTCGGCCCAACGCGGATGCGGCACCGCGATCACCGCCGCCTCCGCCACGGCCGGATGGCCCATGATGGCATTCTCGAGATCCACCGAGCTGATCCACTCGCCGCCGGACTTGATCAGGTCTTTCGTGCGGTCGGTGATCCGCACGAAGCCCGCTGGCGTCACCGCCGCCACGTCTCCGGTGCGCAGCCAGCCATCCTCGGTGAAGCTGTCCGCCGACTGCGGCAGTTCGTGGTAGCGGCCGGTGATCCACGGACCGCGCACCTGGATCTCGCCCACCGCGGTCCCGTTCCACGGTTGCGCCTTGCCGTCCGCGGCGATGCGCAGGTCGACGAGCGGAATCGGGTAGCCCTGAGACGCCAGGGTGGCGAAGCGCTCGTCCTCGCCGATGCCGTCCTGCATCTGCGTGAGCTTGGAGATGGTCGCCAGCGGCGAGGTCTCGGTCATGCCCCAGCCCTGGACGAGTTCGATGCCGTGCTGCGCGTAGGCGCGGATGAGCGACTCGGGCACCGCGGACCCGCCCACCGTCAGGCGCAGCTTCGGGTTCAATTTGAAGCGGTCCGGCTCACGCTCGAGCAGATCGATCATCCCCAACCAGATGGTCGGAACGCCGCAGGCGATGCTCACCTGCTCCTGCTCGAGCAGCGCAAGCAGGTGCTCCGGATGCAGGTGCGGGCCCGGGAACACCATCTTCGCGCCGAGCATGCAAGCCGCATAGGGGATCCCCCAGGCATTGGCATGGAACATCGGCACCACGGGCAAAATGGTGTCGCGGCCGGAGATGCCCACCGCGTCCGGCATGCACTGCGCGAGCGTGTGCAGCACCTGCGAGCGATGCGAGTAGACGACCCCTTTGGGACGCCCGGTCGTGCCGGACGTGTAACACATGGCGATGGGATCGTTCTCGTCCATCTCCGGATAGTCCCAGTCGCCGTCCGCCGTGGCGAGGAAGCGCTCATAGTCGATGCAGGGGGCCGCCACCGGCTTGCCCGTCAACGGCACGACCACCACCTGCTCGATGCGCGTGCGCGCCCGAAACTGCTCGAACAGCGGAAACAGGACGTCGTCGACGATGAGGAACCTGTCCTGCGCGTGGTCGGCAATGAAGCCGATCTCCTCGGGCGCCAGGCGCAGGTTGAGCGTGTGCAACACGCCGCCCGAGGCGATGACACCCATGTAGCTCTCGAAGTGCGCGCTGTGGTTCCACATCAGGGTGGCCACGCGCTCGCCCTTGCGCAATCCTGCGCGCTGCAGCGCCTGCGCGAGCAGGCGGGCGCGCCGGTGCAGGTCCGCGTAGTTGCTGCGGTGGATGGACATGTCCGGCATGCGCGAGACGATCTCCACGCCACCGAAGAGGGTACCCGCGCGCTCCAGGAAATGGCACAGGTTCAGCGGAACCTGCATCATCGTCGCCTTCATCGTTCTCCTCCGTCGCCGCGTCTGGCGCGCGGCTGACCGTGTGCGCCACTCAGGCGGTCAGCACCACCTTCCCGCTCACCCGCTTGGTCAGCACCTCGTTCAGCGCCTCGGCCGCGCGCTCCAGGGGATAGGTCGCATGGATGTGCGGCTTGACCTTGCCCTGCAGGTACAACTGCATCAGTTCCTCGTTGTTGCGCCGGTTGCGCTCGGGTTCGTTGCGCGTGAAGGCGCCCCAGAACACGCCGACGATGGAGCAGCCCTTGAGCAGCGTGAGGTTGAGCGGAATCTTGGGGATGTCGCCTGCGGCGAAGCCGACCACGAGGTAGCGGCCATTCCATGCCATGTCGCGCAGCGCCGGCTCCGAGTACGGACCGCCGACCGGGTCGTAGATCACGTCCACCCCGCGGCCCTGCGTGATCGCCTTGATGCGTGCACGCAGGTCCTCGCTGCCGTAGTTGATGAACTCGTCGGCCCCGTTTTCCTTGCACACCTGCAGCTTCGCATCGCTCGAGGCTGCCGCGATGACGCGCGCGCCCATGGACTTGCCCAGCTGGATCGCCGCCAGACCCACGCCGCCCGATGCGCCGAGCACGAGCAGCGTCTCCCCCGGGCGCATCTGCGCGCGATCCTTCAGTGCGTGGTACGAGGTGCCGTAGGTGAGGATGAAGGCCGACGCCGGCACGAAATCCATGCCGTCGGGCATCGGCACGATGCGCTCGGCGTCCACCGCAATTTCCTCGGCGAAGCCGCCCCAGGTGCTGAAGGCGATCACGCGGTCCCCCGCCTTCACGCCGGTCACCCCCTCGCCCGTTTCCCTGACGATGCCTGCGACCTCGCCTCCGGGCGAGAACGGCGGTTCGGGCTTGAACTGATACTTGCCCTGGATGATCAGCGTATCGGGGAAGTTCACCCCCGCCGCCTTCACGCGCACCACCACCTGGCCTTTGCCGGCCTCGAGCGGCGGCACCTCCTCCACCGCCAGTTCCTCCGGCGGACCGTACTTCTTGCACAAGACAGCTTTCATATCCCCTCGACAACGACAAAGCGAAACGCAAAGGCCGCAAAGCAAGCCTTTCGATCGCCGGTTGGTTCTCCTTTGCGGCCTTTGCGCTCTTTGCGGTGATCGCTTTGACGCTCACCCGCCCATCATCTTCTCGACCTGCCGCCAGCCGGCCTCGGCCATCGGGCGTGCGCGCTTGCCGGACTCGATCGCGTGCTGGCTGGCCGCGGTGCCGTCCACCACCCGCCCCATGATGCCCTGCAGGATGCCGGCGAGCCGGAACATGTTGTAGGCCATGTAGTAGTCCCAGTGCTCGATGCGATCGCGGCCGGTGCGGCGACAGTACATCGCCACGTACTCCTCCTCGCTCGGAATGCCGAGCGCGGCGAGGTCGAGGCCGCCGATGCCGCGGAACTCGCCGGGAAGCAGGCGCCAGTACATGCAGTGGTAGGCGAAGTCGGCCAGCGGATGGCCCAGCGTCGACAGCTCCCAGTCGAGCACGGCGAGGATGCGCGGTTGCGTGGGATGGAAGATGACGTTGTCCAGGCGGAAGTCGCCGTGCACGATGGCGATCTCGTCGTTGTGCGGCAGGTGCTGCGGAAGCCACTCGATCAGGCGTTCCATCGCCTCGATCTTCTCCGTCTCGGACGCGCGATACTGCTTGGTCCAGCGTGCGATCTGGCGCTCCAGGTAGCTTCCCGGCTTGCCATAGTCCCCCAGGCCCACCGCGGAATAGTCGACGCGATGCAGCGCGGCGATCACCCGGTTCATCTCGTCGTAGATCGCGTGCCGCTCCTGCGGCGCCAGGCCCGGCAGCGACTGGTCCCAGAACACGCGTCCCTGGACATAGTCCATGATGTAGAACGCGGTGCCGATGACGCCATCGTCCTCGCACAGCGCGAAGCTGCGCGCGACCGGAATGCCGGCCGGGCGCAGCGCGCTGATCACCCGGTACTCACGGTCCACGGCATGCGCCGAGGGCAGCAGCTTGCCCGGCGGCTTGCGGCGCAGGACGTAGCGCTGCGCCGGCGTGCGCAGCAGGAAGGTCGGGTTCGACTGGCCGCCCCGGAACTGCTCCACCTCCAGCGGGCCGCGAAAACCCTCCACATGCTCCAGCATGTAGCGCTCGAGACGCGTGACGTCGAATCGGTGCCTCTCCTGCACCGGCATGGTGCCTTCGAACTGCTCTTGCATTGCGCTGCGGGGATTGGTGATGAGGGGGAATCCGCCGAGAATACCGAACGCCCCTCGCCGGTGCAAATGAGGCGCAGCCAGAGGGAGACGCAGACCCCCATGCTAGAATCCCCGGCGTGTCGTCTTCCCGAATCATTCCATGAAGGACTTCCGCGACAAGGTCGCCGTGATCACCGGCGGTGCCAGCGGGCTCGGCCTTGCGATGGCGAAGCGCTTCGCTGCCGAGGGCATGAAGCTGGTGCTCGCGGACATCGAGGAGGACGCGCTGCGCCGCGTGGAGCAGGACTTCCGCAAGGCGAAGATTCCCGTCGTCGGTATCCGCACCGATGTGTCACGCGCGCAGGACGTCGAACGTCTGGCCGAGAAGGCGCTCGCCACCTTCGGCGGCGTTCACCTGCTGTGCAACAACGCCGGCGTGGCCCCTGGTGGAACCGTGTGGGAGCACACGCTTGCCGACTGGGAGTGGGTGCTGGGGGTGAACGTGTGGGGCGTGATCCACGGCGTGCGCACCTTTCTGCCGATCATGCTGCGCCAGGACGGCGAGTGCCACGTGATCAACACCGCATCGGTCGCCGGCCTGCTCTCCGTTCCCAACATGGGGAGCTACTGCGTATCCAAGCACTCGGTGGTCACGCTCAGCGAGTGCCTGTTCCACGATCTGGCGCAACGCGAGGCGAACGTGGGCGTGTCGGTGCTGTGTCCCGCCTACGTGCCGACCGGCATCGCCGATTCGGAGCGCAACCGCCCCGCCATGTTGCGCAATGCGCCGCGCAACAAGACCCCCGAGGAACTCGCGCGCGAGGAGGCGATGCGCCATGCGGTCACGTCCGGTCGCGTCAGCCCCGATCAGGTCGCCCAGATGGTGTTCGAGGCGGTGCAGACAAACCGCTTCTACGTGATCACGCATCCCAAAATCAAGGGCGCCATCCAGACACGGATGGAAGACATCCTGCTCGAACGCCAGCCGACGGATACGTCGAAGCCCAATCCCTGATACCGGCCACGGCTTTCGTGGCCGCCTCTGTGCCGGAGGTTCAGACTTCCGCCCACATGCGCAGCAGATTGTGATAGCAGGAGGTCAGGGTGACGGCCGGTCCGATCTCGCCGTACTCGGTGCGCAGCGCCAGGATGGCCATGTCCATGTCGAACAGCATGCGGCGACGCTCGGGGTCCCGCACCATGCTCTGGATCCAGAAGAACGACGCCAACCGCTCGCCGCGGGTGACGGGTTCGACCCGGTGCACGCTGGAGGACGGGTACAGGATCAGGTGTCCCGCGGGCAGCTTCACCTTCTGCACACCGAAGGTGTCCTGGATCGTCAGTTCGCCGCCGTCATAGTCCTCGGCTGAACTGAGGAACAAGGTCGCCGAGACATCCGTGCGTACGCGCGCCCCGGAGGAGGCAACGGTGCGCACGGCATTGTCGACGTGATTGCCGAAGGCATTCGCGGCGCCGCCGTAGCGGTTGAACAGCGGTGGGTAGATGGTCCGCGGCAGCGCGGCGGTGAAGAACAGCGCGCTGCGGCCAAGCGCCTCCATGACCACTGCGCGCGCCTGCAGCGAGGCCGGACAATCGTCCGGCAGCTGGAGGTTGTTCTTCGTCTGGGCAGACTGCGAGCCCGCGGTGATGCGTCCGTCCACCCACTCTCCTTTGGCGAGGATGGCGCGCACGCGCTGCAGTTCGGATGCGGACAGGACGTCGGGAACGTGCAACAGCATGCGGCCTTCCTCCCGGATCAGAGTTTGACGTCGAGCGTACCGAGAAACACACGCGAGGTGCCGGGAATGACGTGCCCGGCGTACACCGTCTCGTAGTGCACCGTGTCGAACACGTTGAGCACGTTCAGGCGCAAGGTGTAGCGCGGCTGCACGTAGCTCACCATGGCATCCCAGCGGATGTAGCCCGGGGCGCGGTTGGTGTTGGCGTTGCTGCCGTAGCGCTTGCCCACCGCGTTGAAGCCGCCGCCTACCTGCCAGCCCTTGGGCAGCCGGTAGACCGTCCACAGGTTCGCGGTGTAGGGCGGCGTGTACAGCGGCCAGTTGCCGATCTGGTCTTCGGCAATCGATTCGTCGATCTCGGCCCACATGCGCGCGACGCCGCCGAACACCTCCCAGTTGGGCGTGATGCGCCCTGCCAGTTCCAGTTCGATGCCGTCTGTATGACGGCGACCGGAAAGAAGGAATTCATCGGCCACCAGCGGGTCGGTGTTGCGCTCGTTGGTCTTCTCCGTGCGGAACAGCGCGGTGCGGATCGACAGGCCACGGGCGAGGTCCCACTTGGCGCCGATCTCGGCGTTGCGGCTTTCCTCCGGCGGCGTGTTGCTGCCGCGCACATCGAGCGAGTACAACTCGGCCGAGGGATTGAAGGAGGTGCCGTAGGCGACGTAGTACATCTGCGTCTGGTCCGGCTGGTAGATGAGCCCGGTGCGGTAGCTCCACACGGTGTCGGTGCGGCTGAGCGGACCGAGAGGCTCCGCACGCTCGTAGTCGGCATCGAGCCGGTCCCAGCGCAGGCCGAGCAACACTTTCCAGCCGGGGATGAATTCGACGATGTCCTGCACGTACAGGCCGATGCTGTTCGACTCGAAGTTCACCTCGTTCGTGCGGGTCTTGTCGAAGAACCCGGCCGGCAGCGCCGGATAGGGATTGGGATTGCCCACGGTGGTGGGCGGAATGGCACCGGTGGCGGCGTACGACCAGCGCTTCGCGTCCTCCCAGGCCAGTTCCATCCCGGCGAGCAGCAGGTGCTCGAAGGACCCGGTCTTGAACCTGGCATTGAGATCGGTCTGGCTGATGATCGGGGTTTCCTCCCCGCCACGCGCCTGGCGCTGCCGGTTCACCGCCGTGGCGTCGGTGACGAGCGTCGTTCCGCCCGGCAGCCGGGGCACCGACGTCCACAGGTCGCGCTCGTAGTCGGCTACCCGCAGCGCGGTGCGCAGCGATACATCCGGCGTGAAACGATACAACGCAGAGGCGGTGGCGATGGTGGTTTCGTAGCGCTCGTAGGCCCCGTTGGCGAAGCCGTAGAAGCGATCCACCGGCACGTCGAGCGGCCGTTCATTGAAGTAGGGAACGCCGAAATCGGGAACGTTGTCCTCCTTCAGGTGAAAGACCGACAGGCCGAGCTCCAGCTGCGTGCCCAGGCCCCAGGCGACCGAGGGGGCAACTCCCCAGCGCTCGTAGTGCGGACCCTCGCCGCGGAAGCTGTCGGCGTCGTGCACCATGGCGTTCAGGCGCAGGCCGGTGGAACTGCCGAGCGCCCTGTTCAGGTCGATCGTCGCGCGGCTGTAGCCGTAGCTGCCCAGCGTGGCGCTGGCCTCGAATGCGTCGATCAGCATCGGTTGCTTGCTCACCTGATTCACCACGCCACCGGTGGAGCCGCGACCGAACAGCATGGAGGATGCCCCGCGCAGGACGTCGATCTGTTCCATGTTGAACAGATCGCGGTTGTACTGCGCGACGTCGCGGATCCCATCGAGATACAGATCCCCGTAGATCGGGAAGCCCCGCATGGAGAAATTGTCGCCGATGCGGCCGCCCTCGCCGGCGGCGAAGGTGATGCCGGGCGCATTACCGAGCGCCTGCTGCAGTGACGCGTTGCCGCGATCCTCGAATACGGTACGCGGGATGACGGTCAGCGACTGCGGAATGTCGCGCGGCGCCTGCGGCAACTTGCCGACACTGGTGATCTCGGGCTGGTAGCCGTCATGCGGGCGGGTGGCTTCGACATCGACCTGCGGCGTGGTGACCTCCTCCTGCGCCCCGGCGGGCAGGGTCAGCGCCATGCCGGTGAGCAGCGCGCCGATGGGCAGCAGCCGGGGCGATGCGCCCGACGTGTCGGTCTGCGGTCGGAGGGGATGAACCGTGCATTCGCGCACGGCATGATCGACATCGGCGCGGCGGACGCGCGCGGCGGGCTTGCTCTTCATTCCGGTCTCCCTGTGCGGTAGGAAAGCGCATTGGCTGGCTACCGCCGGAAGAGCGGAATGGCTGGCTAGTGAAAAACGAGTCGAGGAGGGCTGCGACGCTCGGCTACTTGGTCAGAATCAACCCTCCCTTGCTGGTCTGCCGCAGCGAGTAGGTCTCGCCGTTGTGCTCGATCACCAGTTCCCGGCATCCCTTGAACAGTTCGCTGCTCGGCACCGCCGGGCGCGACACGGCCGTCGCGGTCGTGCGCGCGCCCGCCTCGGGGGAGACGGCATGATGCGTGGAACGACGCTCGTTCATTCGCGTACCGGCTCCGTGATGAACGCCAGCCGCGTGACACCGGTGCTCTGCGCGAGCGCCAGCACTTCGGCCAGCACCTGGTACTGCGTGGTGCGCTCCGCGCGCAGCCGCAGCTGGGGCTGCGGATCCTGCCCTGCGATGCGCAGGAAGCGGCTCTCGAGCTCGGATTTCTCGATCCGGTCCGCGTCCCAGAACACCTGCCCCTGGCCGTCGATCGTCAGATTGATGCTCTGCGGCGGCGCCACGCTGACCTGCGCCGTCGCCTCGGGCAGGTCGACGCGAATGGCGTGCGTCAGCAGCGGCGCGGTGACGATGAAAATCACCAGCAGTACGAGCATGACGTCGATCAGCGGAATCATGTTGATCTCGGCCATCGGACGGGCGTTGTCGCCCTCGGTAAATCCGCCGAAGGCCATCAGACGGCTCCCGCGGCAGCCGAGCGTGCACCGGCGCCGGCCCCTGCGCCGGTGCGCCCGCGCGCACTTCCGGCCACCCGCGACCCGGTCACGAGGAAGGCTTGCACGTCGTGGGCGAAACCGTCGAGTTCGGTGAGCAGCAGGCGGTTGGCGCGCACGAACGCGTTGTAGGCCAGCACGGCTGGAATCGCGACGGCCAGACCGAGTGCGGTCATGATCAGCGCCTCGCCGACGGGTCCGGCCACCGCATCGAGCGAGGCCTTGCCGCTGAAGCCGATGGCGAGCAGCGCGTGATAGATACCCCACACGGTGCCGAACAGGCCGACGAACGGCGCGGCGCTGCCGACCGAGGCGAGCACCGTCAATCCCCACTCCGAGTGGGCGGTTTCCTGGGTCATCGCGCGGCGGATGGCGCGGGTGATGAATTCGTCATGTCCCGCGCCTTTCGCGATGCTCGCCGCAGAGGACTTGTCCCAGTGCGACTGCGCGGCGAGGCCCTGCGCGGCGAGTCGCCCGAAGGGTTCCTGTGCCGGGTTCTTGCCGAGATCCGCGGCAACCTGCTCGAGCGACGCGGCACTCCAGAACCGGGCGAGGAAGCCGCGCGACTTCTGCCGCGTCTGCACGTTGCGCAGGGACTTCACCAGGATCAGGTACCAACTCGACACGGACATCACGAACAGGATCGCGAGCACCGTGAGACCGACCGCGTCGGCCTGGGTCAGGAAGTGGCCGAAGCCGAAAGTCGTCTGCTGCGTCATCACATCATCCTTTGAGGGTAAACCGGATCGGAACCACGACCCACGAATCCACGGGGGAATCGCCCCGCTTGGCAGGCACGAATCGCCAGTTTCTCACGACGTCCAGCGCGGCCTGGTCCAGGCGCGGAAAGCCGCAACTTTCCTTGAGTTCGACCTGTCGCGGTTCGCCCGCCGAGGTCACGAACACGCGCAGCTTGACCAGGCCCTCCTCGCCCATGCGGCGCGACATCATCGGATAGCGCGGCTTGGGGTTGCGCAGGTAATCGGCAGCGAACAGCGGTTGTGCAACCGGCGTGTCCTGGATCGGCGCCGCTGCAGGCTCGACCGGGGCCTGGGCCACCGGCGCCGGGGCGGACGACGGCAGGGCGGACGGCGGCGGGGCGGACGGCGGCGGCACCGGATCGGCGGCCGGCTCCGGGGCGGGAGGCGTGTCGTGCGCCAGGAGCGGCGGCACGGGAGAGCGCGCAGGTTGCGCCAACGGCACCGGTAGGGGTGGCGCAGGAACCGGCTCCGGGACGGCGGGTGGCGGCGGCGCGATCTGCGGCACCGTCGCAGGGCGCGGGGGGCGCACGACGCGGCGCAGCGCAGGCGCCGCATCGGCCTGGGGTAGCGGCTGCGCCTGCACGTCGGGCTCCGGCAAAGCCTCTTGGAGCAGTTGGACGACGATCGGCTCGGGCAGGCGTTCCGGCTGCAAAGCGATCTGCGTCAACCCCCAGGCCAGGGCGGCGTGGGCTGCCAGGACGCCGACCAGTGCGGTCGGCGAGCGCAGCGGTGCCTCGGGCATCGCCGTCAACGCTGTCACCGGTCCTCTCCCTGCCTCCCCATAATGAGAATGATTATCGTATACAGAATCTGCCGCGTCAATCGCAGTCGCCGGATTCGCGCAGCGCCCGTCCAGGCTCACGCTGCGCTGCGCGCCCCTTTCGTATTCGCCTTGATGAAGTCGGCCATCCGCGCAATGCCCTGTCGGATGGCATCGTTCGACGCCGCATAGCTGAAGCGGATGTGCTGGCCCTCGTTGGGAACGCGCGGACCGAAGTGGATGTCGGCCAGCACGGCGACGCCGGCTTCGTTCAGCAGGCGCGCACGGAATTCCTCCGAGTCCTTCGCGCCGATCAGGGCGCACGCTTCGGTGACGTTCGGCCACACGTAGAAGGCACCGCCCGGCGATTGGCAGGTCACGCCCGGCACCTGGTTGAGCAGTTCCACGATCAGGTTGCGCCGCTCGAAGAAGACATCGCGCATGCGCTGCGCGTCGTCCTGCGGCCCGTCCAGCGCCTCGATCGCCGCCCACTGGCTGATCTGCGACGCACACGACTCGGTATTGGTGATCCAGGTGGTGAAGTACGGCGCCAGCTTGCGATTGGCCACGAAACCCAGGCGCCACCCGGTCATCGCCCAGGTCTTCGAGCAGCCGTCCGAGATGATCGTGCGCTCGAGCATGCCCGGCAGCGAGGCGATGGACGTGAACTGCCCGTCGTACACCAGGCGGCCATAGATCTCGTCGGCGTACACCCACACCTGCTCGTGCCGACGCAGGATCTCGGCGATCGCCTCCATGTCCTGGCGGGGAATGATGCCGCCGGTCGGATTGTGGGGAGAATTGAGGATGAGCAGCTTCGTGCGCGGCGTGATCTTGTCGGCCAGTTCCTGCGGGTCGAAGTTGAATGCCCGCGACTCGCGCAGATGGATCGGCACGGGTACCGCGCCATTGGCCTTGATCTGGGATTCGTAGATGGGAAACCCCGGATTGGGATAGATCACCTCGTCCCCGGCGCCGTAGTCGGTGACCGACAGCACGCTGTAGCCGATGAAGGGCTTGGCGCCCGCCCCCACCACCACGTCGTTCGCATCCACCTCGAGTCCGCGCGTGCGCCGGATGTCGCGCGCGACCGCGTCGCGCAGTTCGACGATGCCTGCCGAGGGGGTGTAGCCGTGCCGGCCGTCGCGGATCGCCTTCACCGCCGCGTCCTGGATGTTCACCGGTGTGTGGAAATCGGGCTGCCCGATGCAGAACGACACGATGTCGCGCCCTTCGCGGATCAGCCTGTTCACTTCGGCGAGAACGACGAACGCGTTCTCGGTGCCCAGTTCGCGGGCGCGGCGGCTTACGTCGGCCATGGGAAGTCTCTCTAGAGCATCGGGCGGGCGATGCGAGGCCGCCCTGTGATTGTCGCGCGGCCGCGACGACGAGGGTTCGTCCGCGGCGCGTGTCCGGCGATTCTTATAGCACAACTGTCCGGGACCGGCGCACGCCGCGACGAGGCGAGCGGTCGGCTAGGCGCCCAGCCACTGCCGCATCGCCGCGTTCACCTGCGCCGGCCGCTCCAGCGTGGAGAGGTGACCGCACTCCTCGACGATGACGAAGCGTGCGTGCGGCATCGCACTCGCCATCTCCTCATGGAAGCTCACCAGCGTGATGGCATCCTGGCGCCCGCACAGCAGGAGCGTCGGGCACGACACGTCGCGCAGGACAGGACGGAAGTCCGCCCGCGACATGATCGCGCTCTGCTGTCGCAGATAGGCGGGAATGCCGGTGCGCTCGGCCATGTCCTGAATGGTGCGCACCAGATCCGCGTCGGACTGGCGCGAGGCATGCACCAGCAGAGGCAGCATGCGCTTGTTGACCGGGGCGAAGCCCTTGGCCAGTTCGGCGATGCGCATCAGCGTGCGTCGACGCGCCGTCTCGTCGACGGAGTCGGGACGCGCACGCGTGTCGAGCAGCGCGAGCCGTTCCACGCGCTCGGGCGCCTGGCGCATGATCTCGAGCGCGACATAGCCGCCCATCGACAGCCCGGCGAGCGCGAAGCGCCGGTCGGGCACCTCGTCCAGCACACGTCGCGCCATCGCCTGCATGCTGTCGTCGCGCGTCAGGTCGGCAACCCACGGCCGGCACACGTCGGCAAGTCCCTCGACCTGCGGCGCCCATAGCGCGCCGTCGCACAACAGGCCGGGCAACAGTATCAGCGCAGGCTTCGGCTCCATCTCCAGCCACCCCGGCAGATCGTTCGAAGAGGCCGGAGGTTATCATGGGCCACATCCGACGAACGCCTCCGGCCGATGCGTTCACCTGGCGTTCATTCTCACTTCATTCGAACGCGGGGGCGCGTCCAGCACAATGCAGCCATGTTCCGCAACCGCCTGACCATTGCCCTTGCCGTCCTCGCCGCGGCGGCCGTGCTCGAATGCGTCGTGGCGCTGTGGGCGGTCGGCGTGGCGGACCGGCAGGTCAAGCGCGGCCGCGTGGCGAGCGACATCCACGTGGGCTTCATCCAGCTCTACGCCAGCAAGCAGCGCCTGCGCACCTGGGTGTCCCAGGCGCAGCTCAATGCCGGCGCCGATCCGGCGGTGCGCGATCAGCTGCTGGCGCAGATGCGCCGGACGCTCGCCCAGTTGCACGCGCTGTCGGACGAAGGCCGGGCGCTGGGGGTGGGATCGACTGCGCCTCAGGAGTTCCTGCACCGGCGCGACGCGCTGTCCGTCCTCGCGCAGAACCTCGATACGCTCCAGCGCACCATCGCGACGGTACGGCCGCTGCCGCCCGGCACCGATGCGCAGTCGGCCTGGAACGCGTTGACCAGCGTTTTCGAAGAGTCGCAGGGCCGCAATCTGCGCAGCCTGATCGCCGAGAGCATCGAGCGCGAAGCGAGTGCGGTGATGCGCGAGCGCAACGCCGCCGACCGCACCCTGCTGCTCACGCGCATGATCTGGATCACGGCAGCGGCCACGCTGGCACTTGCAGCACTGCTGTTGGCCGCCTATTTCACGCGCGCGCTGCGACGCCCGCTCGACTGGCTCACCGAAGGCGCGCACGCACTGCAGCGCGGCGCGCTCGGCCACCGGATTCCGGAATCCGGGGCCGACGAATTTGCGGTCGTCGCCCGCAGCGTCAACGCGATGGCGGCCGAGCTGGCGGTGCACCGCGAGCACGAGACACAGGCGCGGCACCGGCTCGAGGAACTGGTGCACGCACGCACCGCGGAGCTGCAGAGCGCACTCGAAGTGCTGCAGCAGGTGGATGCGCGGCGCCGGCAGCTGTTCGCAGACATCAGCCACGAACTGCGCACGCCCACCACGGCCATTCGTGGCGAGGCCGAGATCGCCCTGCGCGGACGCGACAAGCCGACCGATGACTACAAGGCCGCACTGCAGCGGATCGTCGACATCTCCCGGCAACTCACCCTGGTGATCGACGACCTGCTCACGATGGCGCGCAGCGACATCGACGCGCTCGCACTCAATCGCACGCCGATCGATTTGTCGGGTCCGCTCGAGGAAGCGCTGGCCCAGGCGCAGGCGCTCGCACACGAACGCCGCGTCCTGGTCGAGGCCGACGCCGTGCCGCGCGAGCTGCCGATGCTGGGCGATGCCACGCGCCTGCGTCAGCTGCTCATGCTGCTGCTCGACAACGCCGTGCGCTACTCGCGCGCCGGCGGCACCGTGCGCGTGCACGTACGGCGCATCCAGAACGATGGCGATGCTGCGCACGCCGAGGTCGTCGTCGTCGATCAAGGTATCGGCATCGCGGCGCAGGATCTGCCACGCGTGTTCGACCGTAATTTCCGCGGCGAGGGCGCGCGCAGGCACCGCGCCGACGGCACCGGCCTGGGGCTGTCTATCGGGCGCGCGCTGGCCCGCGCGCACGGCGGCGAGATCGTCATCGAGAGCGAGCTGGGCCGCGGCACCGAGGTGATCCTGCGCCTGCCGCTGCTGCAGCCGGTTGCGGCGCAGGAGAGCATGGCGTGAACATTCTCGTCGTCGAGGACGACCCGCGCATCGCCGATTTCCTCGAGCGCGGGCTGCGCGCCGAAGGCCATCGCGTGCAGCTCGCGCGCACGGGGCCGGAAGGACTCGACATGGCACGCGCGGCAGCGCAGGTTGCGAAGGACAGCGGCGTGACGACGGTCGTGCTGCTCGACGTCATGCTGCCGGGCATGACCGGCCTCGAGGTCTGCCAGACACTGCGTGCGGCCCAGGTGCACCTGCCCATCCTCATGCTCACCGCCCTGGGCGCGCTGGAGGACCGGGTCAGCGGGCTGCGTCTGGGCGCCGACGACTACCTGGTCAAGCCCTTCGAGTTCGAGGAACTGCTGGCGCGCATCGAAGCCCTGGCGCGCCGGGGACGCGAACAGGCGCAGCCGCGGGAAAACCGGCTGGAGGTGGGCGACCTCGTCCTGGATCGCGAGTCGATGCGGGTGAGCCGCGCGGGCAGGACGCTCGCGCTCACCGCGCGCGAGCTGGCGCTTCTGGAACTGCTCATGTCCGCGCCGGGTCGGCTGTTCAGCCGGGAGCGCATCCTCGCCAACGTCTGGGGGACCAGCGAGGATCCCCTGACCAACGTGGTCGACGTCTACATCCGGCGACTGCGCAGCAAGATCGACGAGGGATTCGACCGGCCCCTGATCCACACCCAGCGCGGGATGGGCTACCGCCTGGAGGACTGCGGCACGCCCGGCGCCTGATGCGCACGGCGACCGGGTGAGCGAAAGCGGGCGCACCGCTCCGACACGCCCGCTCCCATCCGCCCCGGCTATCATGCATCCACCTGACGGCCACGGAGGAGATGTCCCATGTCGACCAACAAGCAGGTCCTGCTCGCCAATCGGCCCACCGGCTGGGTGCAGGAATTGGATTTTCGGATCGTCGAGACGCCGGTGCCGGAACCGGGCCCGGGCCAGATGCTGGTCAAGATCCACTGGCTCTCGCTCGACCCCTACATGCGCGGGCGCATGAGCACGGGCAAGTCGTACGCGAAGCCGGCCGAGATCGGCGAGCCCATGGTCGGCGGCACCGTGGGCGAGGTGGTGGCATCGGCGGGCGGGAAATTTAAGCCTGGTGACTTCGTGGTCGGCTCGCTGGGCTGGCAGCAGTACGCGCTGACCAACGGCGAGGGGCTGCTGAAGGTCGACCCCGCACTCATCCCGCTGTCCGCGTATCTCGGCGTGGCGGGCATGCCGGGCGCGACCGCCTGGACCGGACTGCTGGAGCACTGCCAGCCGCGCGCCGGCGAGACGGTGGTGGTGTCCGCGGCGACCGGAGCGGTCGGCGGGGTGGTGGGGCAGCTCGCCCGGATGCAGGGGTGCCGCGCGGTCGGCATCGCCGGCGGCAAGGCCAAGTGCGACTACGCGGTGCAGGAGCTGGGCTTCGACGCCTGCGTGGACTACAAGGCCGGCCGGCTGTACGACGACCTGCAGGCGGCCTGCCCGGCAGGCATCGACTGCTACTTCGAGAACGTCGGCGGTCCGGTCATGGACACGGTTCTGCGGCTGCTCAACCCCTTCTCGCGCATGGCCCTGTGCGGCCTCATCTCGGACTACAATAGCACCGAACCCTACGGCCTGACCAACATCCGCTCGATCCTGGTGAACCGCGTGAAGGTGCAGGGCTTCATCGTGAGCGACCGCACGGACCTGTACATGCGTGCCATCCAGCAACTGGCCGGATGGGTCGCCCAGGGCCGCATCCGCTACCGGGAGACGGTGGCCGAGGGCCTGGACAGCGCACCCCGGGCCTTCATCGGCATGCTGCGCGGGGAGAACTTCGGCAAGCAACTGGTGCGCGTGGCCTGAGCGCTCGCCAGGCCGGCCGGCCGCATGGCCACTGGGGCCTGCGCGGATCGACCGGCGCCACCCGTCGCGCTGGCCGGCGCCGGGGTGCGGCGGAAAAAGAAACGGAAGTATGTACTTGACGTCCCCATTGCATGGATGTACGATGCAACCAGCATTGTGGGAGGCGTCATGGAATCGACCGATGTGCTATTCGCTAGGCTGCTGGCGGTTCAAGCCGGACTAATAGCCGTCATTCGCGCAATGCCCCATTCCCCCGAACTAGCCGATCATCTTGAGAGAGAGATTGATCGCATTGCGTCTGCGATTCTTCCTCGCCCATATCCGGACGAAGTTCTGGACGCTTTCGAGAGTCAGATCGCAACGATTCGAGAAGCCGTAAAGCAATTTCAGCCTGCCAAGAAACTGGATTAGACATGTCCAACCTCAACGCCCCTCACTTCCAAAACCCAGAAGCCGCCCGTCAGTACCTTGAGGCGCAGGTATGGCCGAATGGCCGTATCTGCCCGCACTGCGGCAGCATCGGAGAGCATTACGAACTGAAGGGCAAGACCAACCGCCCCGGCCTGTACAAGTGTGCAGACTGCAGGGAACCGTTCACGGTTACGGTCGGCACGGTTTTCGAGAAATCGAAAGTCGGCCTGCACATCTGGTTGCAGGCGGTTTACCTGATGAACGCCAGTAAGAAAGGCGTCAGCGCAAAGCAGCTGGAGCGCATGCTTGGCGTCACCTACAAGACCGCATGGTTCATGGCCCACCGCATCCGCGAAGCAATGGACATCAAATCCGACAAGCCGCTGGGCGAGAACGGCGGTCCGGTCGAAGCCGATGAAACTTACTGGGGCAACCGCGATAAAAAGCCGAAAGGCGCGCGCGGCTACGCTCACAAGATGAAGGTTCTTAGCCTAGTGGAGCGCGGCGGTCAGAAGCGTTCATATCACGTGACCAACGTGAACGCTGAAACGCTGCGCCCGATCCTCACGAAGCAGATTGCTGCCAAGGCGCACCTGATGACCGACGAGGCGTCTGTCTATACCAAGGTCGGCCGCGAGTTCGCCGCGCATGGTGTAGTGAACCACGGCGCGAAAGAGTACAAGCGCGGCATCATCAGCACAAATGAAGCAGAATCATCGTTCGCTGTGCTCAAGCGTGGCCTGTACGGTACGTTCCACAACGTCAGCGAGAAGCACCTGCAACGCTACGCCAACGAATTCGACTTCCGCTGGAATCAGCGTCAGTCTCTTGGCGTGGATGACATCCAGCGCACCAACATCACACTCAAGAATGTGAGCGGCAAGCGGCTGCTGTATAAGGGGCCTAACTAAACTTCAGCCTTCGCCCACCAACCAAAAGGAGAAGCGCATGGCAACGAAGCGTAAGACGCCTACAGACGTAACGCCGTCCTCTAAGACGGCATCAACAGCAGGCAAAGCCTTGGGAAGCAAGAAATCTTCAAGCACCACGAAGACGCTTGCTGGCACTGTGCTCGCTAATCGGAACGAGAAACACAAGAAGCCGTAAGGTCCGTTATAGACTGAATGCATCCATTGGGGATGGTCATATCCCCCTGCCCTTGAGCAGAGACATCCCCATTTTCATCTATAAGGTGCGGCACGAGCACTTTGCACTCCTCTGTGTCGTGCACCAGCCAGCCAACCGATCTGCACAGCGCACGGGAAGGCCGCAGCGCGCTTACTTCAAACCAACCGCCTCGGCTGCCATGGCTATCTAGCCATTCCACCAGAACTAGTCGCATTATCCCTTCTGGTTCTTTTTCTCGGGCTTCTTTGCTACCTTATTAGGCGCGGGCGGGGCGCTCCATACCTTCTTTAGCGCCTCATTGAACGGCATGCGTCCAGCTTCTGGCTCTGGACCGCTTTGCTTCGTGCCGGACTTTTTCGCTGGGTGTTCCGCCATGTTCCTATTCTATATCGATGACTCTGCGGACGGGCATTTCTATACCTTCTCAGCCATAGGAATACCAGCATCCGAATGGCGCGAAGTGTTCGAGTCGGTTTCCGACTTTCGTCATCGCCTGAAGGAACAGTATGGGATATATCTAAGCAAGGAATTGCACGCCTGGAAGTTACTTTAGGGCAGAGGAAGGCCGTCAGATCTCTTCCTGAGCAAGAAAGTCAGGGCAGAAATCTTCACTGATGCGCTCAGATTCGTTGGCTCACTGAGGCCCAACAGCGTCATTGTCTTCAACGTCGCGCTGCAGAGTCATCAAGATTGGGCATACGAGCGGCTCGTAAATCGCATCAACCGGACAATGGAAACGCTCAATAGCCATGCCTTGCTTATATCTGATGAGGGCAAGGAAAACGTATATATCGCACTAACGCGAAAGATGAGGAAATACAACCCAATTCCGAGCAGGTACGGGCAATGGCTCGACAGTGGATTGAACTACAAGAACATCCCCACAAAAAGAATAATCGAAGACCCGGTGTTCAAGCAGTCGCACCGCTCAACACTCATCCAATTGGCAGACTTTGCTGCGTATGCCTTACTGCGGAGAGAAGTCCCAACAGAGGCGAGCAAGGAATTTGGCGTTAGCCTTGCCTTTGACCAACTTGAGCCAGTGTGCTTCAAGGCAGCCAACAACAAAGACCCACTAGGAATCATTCGGTAAAAAGAAAATCCCCTCCGAAGAGGGGATTGGGGGCAGAACCTACACCGCCGCTAAAGACGGTTCAGACCTGCATTTTGACCTTACCACGCCACCGCCCGTCACGCCACAAGCATTATATCGACTTGGGGATGTCACGTATACACTTCGGAAAAGAAAAGCCGGCCTCGCGGCCGGCTTTTCCAGGTCCCCTCTGCTCTGTTCTGGATCCGATCAGATGAAGGAGTACAGCGTCACGGCCTTCCCTCAGCGAAGACGATGCCAGCTCGCAGGCCGCCGCGGCAACCGCTTGGCGCAAATAGCTTTTCAATGCGGCGACGGTTCGGGACGGAGGCGCGACCGCAGCCGACTGTAAAGTCTGCCGACGCCATCCGAAGTCGATGCACGGGGTGCTGGGAGTGGAACGGTATTCCGGACCGTGGCGACCCGGAATTGACGCTGCCGCGACCATGACTTAGTGTGCGCACATGGATCGCGCACGAGTTTCCTCGCACGACCCGGTCCGGCGCGACGTGCGCGTGATCGGGGTGGTCGGCGTCGCTCACGCCACCTCGCACTTCTTCCACCTCCTCCTGGTCCCGCTGTTTCCCTGGCTGCGTGAGACATTCAGCCTGAGCTATGCCGAACTCGGGCTGCTGATGAGCGTCTTCTTCGTGGTGTCGGGCGCCGGCCAGGCACTCGCCGGCTTCGTCGTGGACCGCGTCGGCGGCTGGCGGGTCCTGCTCGCAGGTCTCGGCCTGCTGGCCCTGTCGGCGGTCGGCTTCGCGCTGAGCAACAACTATCCGATGCTCGTGCTGTGTGCCGCCGTGGCTGGCCTGGGCAACAGCGTATTCCATCCTGCCGACTTCACCGTGCTGAACCGCCGCGTGAGTCCTGCGCGCTTGGCGCACGCCTTCAGCACGCACGGCGTTCTGGGCACGCTAGGCTGGGCGTCCGCGCCGGTATTCCTCGCCGGGATCGCGAGTCTCGCCGGATGGCGCGTCGCGATGGGAGCAGCGGCCCTGTTGGCGCTTGCCGTGCTCGTGCTGGTTTACGCCGCCCGGGCGCTGCTCGACGGACCTTCGGTGCAGCCGGAGCCGGTGAAGGCGACGACACGTTCCCATGCGCTGGCGTTCCTGCGCCTGCCCGGCGTGTGGATGTGCTTCGCCTTCTTCTTCATCACCGCCATTGCGCTCGGCGGTGTCCAGACGTTCGCCGCCTCGGCCCTGGCCGAGCTGTACGGCATCCCGCTCGCCCTCGCCCTCAGTGCAATCTCGATCTACATGGTCTCGCAGGGAGCCGGCATGATCGCAGGCGGATTCGTGGCGGCGCGCATCGGACACCACGATCGCGTCATTGCCGTCGCTTTCGCGCTGTCCGGCACGCTGTGCGTGCTGATCGGCAGCGGCGGCGTGCCGGGTGTGTTCACCCTGGTGTTGCTCGGGATGGTGGGGTTCGGAGCCGGCATGGCGGGGCCTTCACGCGACCTGCTGGTGCGGGCGGCTTCGCCGCGCGGCGCCACCGGCCGCGTGTACGGCGTCGTGTACTCTGGACTGGACGTAGGCATGTCGCTCGCACCGCTGATGTTCGGCGCGATGATGGACCATCGCCACCCCGGCTGGGTCTTCATCGCCATCGGTCTGTTCCAGGTGCTCGCCCTGTTCACCGCGCTCGGACTCGGCGGTAGCACCCAGCGGGCACGCACGCAGCCGGCATGACCCGGCGAAAGCGGCGTTTGCGCCCACCCGCATGACGTGTGGACCCCGTGTGTCGTTGCGCGCGCACCACACCCTTTTCAGTC
Organism: Pseudomonadota bacterium; assembly: GCA_023430065.1. GTDB lineage: Bacteria > Pseudomonadota > Gammaproteobacteria > Burkholderiales > SHXO01 > SHXO01. Next base: position 25,735 of record JAEZCG010000085.1, read on the forward strand.
CGCATGGCCCGGCGTACCATGTTGGGCTACACGGCTGAGCGGAGACCGCATTCCTTCCAGACCGGCGGCTACTGCCATGCAGCGCACCTGTCACGCGAGCGTGACGGGTCAGGCGTCGGCCGATAATCCTGGAGGAGGGTCTTGAAAGCAACGAACATCGCAGCCCCCGACACCTTCCACAAGGTGGTCGACTGCCAGTGGGCGTGCCCCGCCCATACGCCTGTCCCCGAATACATCCGTCTCATTGCCCAGGGCCGCTACAGCGACGCCTATCTGGTCAACTGGAAGTCCAACGTCTTTCCCGGCATCCTCGGGCGCACCTGCGACCGGCCCTGTGAGCCTGCCTGTCGACGCGGGCGCGTGGAGGAAGGCAACGGCGAGAAGCCCGAGCCGGTGGCCATCTGCCGCCTCAAGCGGGTCGCGGCCGACTACAAGGACGACGTGCGCGACCGCCTGCCGCGTCAGGCGACGGTGCGCAACGGCAAGCGCATCGCCCTCGTCGGCGCCGGTCCCGCATCGCTCACGGTCGCGCGCGATCTCGCCCCGCTCGGCTACGAGGTCGTGCTGTTCGACGGCGATCGCCGCGCCGGCGGGATGATCCGCACGCAGATCCCGCGCTTCCGCCTGCCCGAGTCCGTGATCGACGAAGAGGTCGGCTACGTGCTCGACCTGGGCGTGGACTTCCGGCCGGGGCAGCGCGTCGACAGCTTGAGCGCACTGCTGCGCGAGAAATTCGATGCCGTGTTCGTCGGCACCGGTGCGCCACGCGGGCGCGACCTCGACATTCCCGGTCGCCGGGAAGCCGCTGCCAACATCCACATCGGCATCGACTGGCTCGCGAGCGTGTCGTTCGGCCACATCGACTCGATCGGCAGGCGCGTGATCGTGCTCGGTGGCGGCAACACCGCGATGGACTGCTGTCGCTCCTCGCGACGCCTCGGCGGCGAGGACGTCAAGGTGGTGGTGCGCTCCGGCTTCGAGGAGATGAAGGCCTCGCCCTGGGAAAAGGAGGATGCGATGCACGAGGGCATCCCGATCCTCAACTACCTGGTGCCCAAGGCGTTCACCCACGAGAACGGCAAACTGACCGGCGTGGTGTTCGAGAAGGTGGCTGCGCAGTACGACGACACGGGGCGGCGGCAACTCCTGCCCACCGGCGAACCGGATGTGCATCTGCCCTGCGACGACGTACTGGTCGCCATCGGTCAGGAGAACGCCTTCCCCTGGATCGAGCGTAACCTCGGCATCGAGTTCGACAAATGGGGCATGCCGGTCGTGGACAAGGTGACGCTGCGCTCCACCCATCCCAAGGTGTTCTTCGGCGGGGATGCCGCGTTCGGTCCGAAGAACATCATCTGGGCCGTCGCCCACGGTCACGAGGCGGCGGTGTCCATCGACAAGCTCTGCCACGGCGAGGATCTGCGCGAGCGCCCGGCGCCGAGCGTGAGTCTGGTGTCCCAGAAGATGGGCATCCACGAATGGAGCTACGACAACGCGGTGTCCGGGGACGCCCGCTATCGCGTGCCGATGAAGGAGAACCGCATCGCCCTGACCGACATCAAGGTCGAGGTGGAACTGGGCTTCGATCCCCGGCTGGCATTTGCCGAGGCGCAACGCTGCCTGAACTGCGACGTGCAGACGGTGTTCGTGCCGAAGCTGTGCATCGAGTGCGACGCGTGCGTGGACATCTGTCCGATGGACTGCATCAATTTCACCCACAACGGCGAAGAAGCCGATCTGCGCGCCCGTCTGCGCGTGCCGGCCAACGACCCCAGCCAGCCCTTGTACGTCTCGGACCCGCTCAAGATCACCGGCCACGTCATGATCAAGGACGAGGACGTGTGCCTGCACTGCGGCCTGTGCGCGGAACGCTGCCCGACCGGAGCATGGGACATGCAGAAGTTCTACCTGGAGATGACCCACGCCGGACCCGGCTGCCGCAAGAAGAACGTGGAGGCGAATCCGCTCCCGGCCTGAAGCCGGCGTCCGCTCGCCGCCCCCCGCAACCCGACCGACAAGAGGCTGCAGCCCGACTGCATCGACCGTTCACATGTCCAGCGACGTTCCCCCACGCATCAACGATTTCGTCGTCAAGTTCGCCAACGTGAACGGCTCGGGTTCGGCCTCGGCCAACACGCTGTTCGCCAAGTCCATCCTGCGCATGGGCGTGCCGGTCAGTCCGCGCAACATCTTCCCGTCCAACATCCAGGGACTGCCCACCTGGTACGAGGTGCGCGTGTGCGAGGCCGGCTATCTCGGCCGGCGCGGCGGCGTTGACCTGATGGTGGCAATGAACCCGCAGACCTGGGACAAGGATCTCGCGGAGATCGAAGCCGGCGGCTACCTGTTCTACGACAGCAGCAAGCCGCTGCCGAAGTCTAGGTTTCGCGAAGACGTGCACACCGTCGGCATGCCGCTGACCGAGATCTGCAACCGCACGTACAGCGACCCGCGCGAACGGCAGCTGTTCAAGAACATCATCTACGTCGGCGCGCTCGCCGCGCTGCTCGGCATCGATACGAGCGAGGTGGAGAAGCTGATCGGCGAGCAGTACAAGGGCAAGGAGCGGCTGCTCGAGCCCAACATCAAGGCTTTGCACCTGGGGCGCGACTATGCGCTCGAGCATCTGCCGCGCATCGAGCTGGCCGTGCGGCGCGCGGACGCGGTGGGCGAGAAGATCTTCCTGGAGGGCAACAGTGCCGCCGCGCTCGGTGCGGTCTACGGCGGCGCCACGGTGGCCGCCTGGTACCCGATCACGCCCTCTTCGTCCCTGGCCGAGGCCTTCGCCCGCCACTGCCGCAAGTTCCGGCACGACCCGGACACCGGCAAGGCGCGCTATGCGATCGTCCAGGCCGAAGACGAACTCGCCTCCATCGGCATGGTAATCGGTGCGGGATGGAATGGCGCGCGCGCCTTCACCGCAACCTCCGGTCCGGGCATCTCGCTGATGCAGGAGTTCATCGGGCTGGCCTACTTCGCGGAGATTCCCGCGGTGATCTTCGACGTGCAGCGCGGCGGCCCGTCCACCGGCATGCCCACGCGCACGCAGCAGGCCGACATCGCCGCCTGCGCCTACGCCTCGCACGGCGATACCAAGCACGTCCTGCTCCTGCCCGAGGACCCGAAGGAATGCTTCGAGATGGGGGCCCGGGCATTCGATCTGGCCGACCGGCTGCAGACGCCCGTCTTCGTCATGCTCGACCTGGACATCGGCATGAACGAGCGACTGTGCGATCCGCTCACCTGGGACGACGCCCACCGCTACGATCGCGGCAAGGTGATGACGCGCGAGGAACTGGAGGCAGGCAAGGATTTCGGCCGCTACCTGGACGTGGACGGAGACGGCATCCCGTACCGCACTTATCCCGGCACCCACCCGGCGCGGGGCGCGTACTTCACTCGTGGCACCACCAAGGATCGCTACGCGCGCTACTCCGAGGCGGGACCCGACTACGTCGACAACATGCAGCGGCTTCTGCGCAAGTTCGAGACCGCGAAGGAACTGGTGCCGGCGGCATGCGTGCGACGGGCCGCGCACGCCACGCGCAGCGGCGTCATCTACTACGGCTCGACCAGCCCGGCGATGCACGAGGCGCTCGATCAGCTCGGCGCGCAGGGACTTCACCTCGATGCGTTGCGCGTGCGAGCCTTTCCCTTCGGCGACGAGGTCGCCGAATTCATCGCCGACCACGACCAGCTGTTCGTGGTGGAACAGAACCGCGACGCGCAGCTTCGCAGCCTGCTCGTCAACGAGTGCGTGATCGACCCTGCACGCCTCACCCCGATCCTGCACTTCGACGGGACGCCGATCACCGCCCGCTTCATCGCCGGCGAGATCGCGCAGCAGATGAAGGCGATGAACGTCACGCCCCTGCGCAAGGTGGTCCAGTAATCCAGGCCCGAGCACCATGACCTATCTCGCAAAACCGAAGCTCCACCATCCCGGCCTCGACACGAACAACCTGGGGTTCACGCGGCGCGACTACGAGGGCGCCATCTCCACCCTGTGCGCGGGTTGCGGGCACGACTCGATCAGCGCGGCCATCATCCAGGCCTGCTTCGAACTCGACCTCCAGCCCCATCGCATCGCCAAGCTGTCGGGAATCGGCTGCTCGTCGAAGACGCCGACCTATTTCCTGGGCAACTCCCACGGGTTCAACAGCGTGCACGGACGCATGCCGTCGGTCCTGACCGGCGCCAACCTCGCCAATCGCGACCTCATCTACCTCGGCGTGTCCGGCGACGGCGACTCGGCTTCGATCGGCTTCGGCCAGTTCGCCCACAGCCTTCGGCGCGGCGTGAACATGGTCTACATCGTCGAGAACAACGGCGTGTACGGGCTGACCAAGGGGCAGTTCTCCGCGACCGCGGACAAGGGCTCGAAGAGCAAGCGCGGCGCGATCAATGCGGACGCACCAATCGACCTGGTGGGCATGGCGCTGCAGTTGGGGGCAAGCTTCGTCGCGCGCGGTTTCTCGGGCGACAAGACGCAGCTCGTGCCGCTGATCAAGGCGGCGCTGCTGCATCGTGGTGCCGCCTTCCTCGACGTCCTGAGCCCATGCGTGGCCTTCAACAATCACCCCGGCTCGACCAAGAGTTACGACTATGTGCGCGAACACAACGACGCGGTGAGCCGGCTCGACTTCATCAGCCCCCGCGCCGAGATCCTCGCCGATTACGCGCCGGGCAGCACCGAGGACGTCGTGCAGCATGACGGCAGCGTCATCCGCCTACGCAAGCTGCACGCGGGATACGACCCGCACGACCGCATCGCGGCCATGACCTTCCTGCAGGAGCGCCAGGCAGCCGGCGAAGTGGTCACCGGCCTGCTCTACCTCGACCCGGATCCGGACGAATTGCACACGCATCTCGACACGGTCGAGACGCCGTTCAACCAGCTGGGCGAAGCGGAGCTGTGTCCGCGCTCGGCGGCCCTGCACAAGCTCAACGCCTCGCTGCGCTGACGCGCCGCCACCCACTTCGCTGTCGCCCGTCGCGGGCCAGCACCCGTCGATGCGCCTCGTCGCCGCGATCCTACTCGTCCTGGGCCTGCTGCTGGGGCCCGGGTACTACCTGTACGGTCAACATTTCAACGGCCGCGAGACGCTTCGCGTGGAGCTGACCGAGCGCGCGGAGCGATGGACATTGTCCGACGGGACGGTCCAGCGGTTTCCGGGCCGTCGCGCCTATCGGCCGGTCGAACTCCCGCTGCACCCGGATCGCAACCTGGTCGTCATCGCGCTGACGTTTCACATGGCATCCGAGCGCGCGCGGGAAGCCGACGCCAACCTCTACCTCGCCACGCTGTTCGACATGGATCGTCCTGCGCTGCAACGCGAGATCCGGATCGACGCCGCACCGGGCAAAGCGGCGCGCGTGGTGCTGCCGCCCCAGGTGGTGCGCTCACCGCTGACTCACCTGTTCGTGCTGGAGGAACTGAATGCGGCGCCGCGTCCCGTTGCCGCCGTCACGCTCGTCCTGCGCGAGCGCGCCGAGCCCTTCGTGGAGCAGCTCGTCAGGATCGGGATCGGCCTGTTGATTGCAGGGCTGCTCTTGTTGGTCAACGACAGATTCAAGGCAAAAGGTCAACGAAGATGAACTGACGCTCAAGCGAGTCGCGAGGGGGGCCGCTAATCGAGTTCATTCTCCTGCAGAGATCCCCGGATGCGAGTATCGTTTCGCACTGCCATGTCACTGATCACCACCGCCTTCGTTGCCCTGTTCGCCACGGCGCTGCAAGCCGGCCCGCCCGGCGCGGCCGGCCAGAGCGACGGAAACGGGGTGGCATCGCTCAAGACCCAACGACCCGCCGTCGGCGAAGCCCAGGCGATCGAGGCGCTTGAACTCGACCTGTCCCTCAAGGTCGGGAAGAAGCTCACGGTGGCCGACTACCCCACGGATGCGCGCGCCGCGCGCCAGACCGGCACGGCAATGGTGGAAGTGCGCGTCACGGGGGACGGGACCGTGCACGACGTGGCGCTCGCTCGCAGCAGCGGCCACAGCGTGCTGGACGATCGCGCGCTGAGCGTCGTGCGGCGCGTGACCAAGCTCTACATGCCGGCGCTGCTGCGTGGCCGCGAACAGCGCGCGACGGTTCCGGTCGGATTCTATCTGCGCTGACCCGGGCGGCCCGCGCCGCCTGCCCCGGCCTGATCACAAGAACGACAGGAGGAGGCCTGTACCTTCCGCCCGAACGGGTACCCGAAGCATTGCAACGCTACATCCGCGGCCTGCAGGCCCACGATGTGGACATGATCGCCGGCACGGTCTGCGACGATCTCGCCTTCGTTGCCGCGACCCGCACGCTGGACAAGCCCGCATTCCTGGCGATGTTGCGGGCTCTGTATGCCGGATTCCCCGACTGGCGCTACGGCTTCCAGGGCGTGGAGTGGAACGACGGCGTGTACGCGGTGAAGTGGCGGCAGGAAGGAACACACCTGGGGACCTGGAATCTTGCGGGAATGGCGCCGATCGCACCGACCGGACGTAGCGTCCGGATCCCCGAGCACTATTTCTTCTACACCCTGCGTCACGGTTGCATCGCACAGATCCGGCCCGACCCGGTGCCGGGCGGCGCACCGCGCGGCATCCTGCAGCAGATCGGCGTCGAAGCCCCACCGCTCTGACGCGGCGCCGCTCAGGGGAAGGTGCCGCGCCGGCCCTTCTTCATGTCCTGCGTCCGGTGATCTTCGCTGACGCCCAGCTCCTCACGGTTCTTCTGCTGCCTGGACGGATCCTCGCGCGCATCGTCGGCATGCTTGCCGGTCTGACCGACCGACGCTTCGTCTTGGCTTCGCTCCGCTGCGCGCGTGTGCGCCTGACCGCCTTTCGCATTCGCATTCTTCACCATCGCGTCCTCCTGATGCATGGTGCTTCGCGCGGCAGCCCGCGTGCCTGTCGCGGTCCGCCCCGGAACGAACAGAGTGTCGAAGAGGGCGCCGTGGCCGTCCTCGGATTGCTCGACTGCGGCAACCCGATCCCACGCGCCAGGAGGCGCACGCGCGACAGCGGTGCGCATGCCAGCCGAGAGGTCGAACGCCTCAGCGACGCCCGCGCGACCCCCGGCTCGGCGCGTGTGCCTCGTCCCGGGGCAGCGGCACCGCCGTCTGGTACTTCACCTGTTTCAGCGCGAAGCTCGACTTGATGTTGCCCACGCCGCGGATGCGCGAGCGCACGTCCAAGATGAAGCGTTCGAGTGCCTGTAGCTCAGGTACGCCTACCCTCAACAGGTAATCTGATTCGCCTGTCATTAGATAGCACTCCATCACTTCCGGGCGATCGCGGATCGCCTGCTCGAACACGCCCAGCGCCCGTTCGACCTGCTTCTCCAGTGCGACCTGGATGAACACGCTGACGTTGAGACCCACGCGCCGCGGATCGAGAAGCGAGACATAGCGACTGATGAAGCCTGCTTCCTCCAACGCGCGCACGCGTGCCAGGCAGGGGGACGGAGACAGGCCCACGGCCTTGGCCAGATCGACGTTGGAGAGGCGGGCATCGTCCTGCAACAGGGCGAGGATCTGCCAGTCGATCGAATCGAGGCGTTCGTTAAGCATTTAATTCTTTCTAGAACATCTTCATCAGCATTCTGTACTGCAGTCGACGCTCTTCGCAAGTGCAGACAGAACCACCTGCTCCGGGAGGAGGAGTACCATAGCTACCCTGCGTTGCCCGGGCCGCGCGCCCGGCTCTTCCATCCCACCAGACCGACGACCCATGACCGACCTCTCCGACATCGCCGCCAGCAGCCACTGGGCCGTGCTACCGCCCGACCTCGATCCCGTGGAAACGCGCGAATGGCTCGATGCCCTGCAGGCAGTGGTGGGGGAGGAAGGACCGGAGCGCGCGCAGTACCTGCTGCGCCAGCTGCTGGACCGCGCCCGCGCGCTGCGGGTGCCGATGCCGCCGGTGCTGAACACGCCCTACTGCAACACGATTCCGCTGGCGAATCAGCCGCAGTACCCGGGAAATCTCGACATCGAGACGCGCATCATCGGCCTGGTGCGCTGGAACGCGCTGGCGATGGTGGTGCACGCGAACAAGATTGCGGCGGAGCTGGGCGGCCACATCGCGACCTATGCCTCCATCGCAGACCTGTTCGAAGTCGGCTTCAATCATTTTTTCCGCGCCGGCCAGCGGGGCGACCTCGTGTACTTCCAGCCGCATGCCGCGCCGGGCGTGTACGCCCGTGCCTATCTGGAGGGCCGGCTCACGGAAGAGCAGTTGCACAACTACCGGCAGGAAACCGGCGGCACGGGACTGTCCTCCTACTGCCATCCCTGGCTCATGCCGCAGTTCTGGCAGTTCCCCACCGGGTCGATGGGACTGGGGCCCATCACCGCGATCTATCAGGCGCGCTTCATGCGCTACCTGGAGAACCGCGGCATCCTCGAGACCGCCGGTCGCAAGGTCTGGGAGTTCGTCGGCGACGGCGAGATGGACGAGCCGGAATCGCTCGCCGCATTGTCTCTGGCCGCACGGGAGAAGCTCGACAACCTGATCTTCGTGGTCAACTGCAATCTGCAGCGCCTCGACGGTCCGGTCCGCGGAAACGGCCAGATCATCCAGGAACTGGAAGGATTGTTCGCCGGCGCCGGCTGGAACGTGATCAAGGTGCTGTGGGGCTCCGACTGGGATCCGCTGTTCGCGCGCGATCACGACAACGTCATCCTGCGCCGCCTGCACGAAACCGTGGACGGCGAGTTCCAGAAGTACGCGGCGACGGATGGGCGCTTCAACCGCGAGAACTTCTTCAACAAGTATCCGGAACTGCAGCAGATGGTCGCGCACCTGTCGGACGAGGATATCGACCGACTCAAGCGCGGCGGCCACGATGCGGTCAAGATCTACGCGGCCTATCAGGCAGCGGTCCATCACAAGGGGCAACCGACCGTGATCCTGGCCCAGACCAAGAAGGGCTACGGCATGGGGCACTGGGGCCAGGGCAGGATGACCGCTCACCAGCAGAAGAAGCTGGAGGCCGATGCGCTGCTCGCCTTCCGCGACCGCTTCGCCCTGCCCCTGTCCGACGAGGACGTGCTCGCGCTGCGACTGCACAAACCGGCCGCGGACAGCCCGGAGATGAAGTATCTGCACCAGCGCCGGGAGGCGCTCGGCGGCTACCTTCCCGCACGCACGGGCAAGGCCGAGCCGTTGTCGGTGCCGAAGCTCGACACGCTGGTCAAGGCCCTCGAAGGCAGCGGCGGGCGCGAGCAGTCCACCACCATGGTATTCGTGCAACTGCTGTCGCAATGGCTCAAGGACGCGACGATCGGCAAGCGCATCGTGCCGATCGTCGCCGACGAGGCGCGCACGTTCGGCATGCAGGCGCTGTTCAGGCAGGTGGCGATCTATTCCTCGGTCGGCCAGGTGTACGAACCGGAGGACAAGGACGAACTGCTCTACTACAAGGAAGCGAAGGACGGCCAGATCCTGGAGGAAGGGATCACCGAGGCGGGCGCGATCTCCTCGTGGATCGCCGCGGCCACGTCGTATTCCACGCACGGCGTGCCGATGCTGCCCTTCTACATCTTCTATTCCTGCTTCGGGTTCCAGCGCATCGGCGACCTGGTATGGAACGCGGCCGATTCACGCAGCCGCGGATTCCTGCTCGGCGCCACCGCGGGTCGCACCACGCTCTCGGGCGAGGGACTGCAGCACGAGGACGGCTCGAGCCACGTGCTGTTCTCCACCGTGCCCAACTGCGTCGCCTACGATCCCGCCTTCGGCTACGAGGTCGCGGTGATCGTGCAGGACGGCGCGCGCCGCATGCTGGAGGAGCAGGAGGACGTGTTCTACTACGTCACCGTGATGAACGAGAACTACCCGCACCCCCCGATGCCGGCGGACGCGCGCGAGGGCATCATCAAAGGGATGTACCGCCTCTCGCAGGCACGCGCCAAGCCGGCCAAGCGGGCGGGGCCGCGGGTGCAGCTGCTTGGCTCGGGCACCATCCTGCGCGAGGTGATGGCCGCGGCCGAACTGCTCGAGCAGGATTGGAAGGTGACAGGCGAGGTCTGGAGCGTGACCAGCTTCACGGAACTGCGTCGCGAGGGGATGGAAGTGGATCGCTGGAACCGCCTGCATCCGGACCGGGATCCGCGCGCGACGTGGGTGGAGCAATGTCTGAGTGGCACCGAAGGTCCGGTGGTCGCAGCCACCGACTACATGCGTGCCGTGGGCGACATGATCCGCAACTGGGTGCCGCGCCGCTATACTGTGCTGGGCACCGATGGATTCGGACGCAGCGACACGCGCGTGGCGCTGCGGCGCTTCTTCGAGGTGGACCGCCACCACGTCGTCGTCGCCGCGCTCAAGTCCCTCGCCGACGAGGGAACCATCGATCGCAAGCTGGTCAAGCAGGCCATCGAGAAGTACGGGATCGACACCGAGGGCCGGAATCCATGGGATCGGTAAAGGCCCCGACCCGCACGCCGGCTTTCGACGGGGTAACGGGAAAGGGCTGCCGTGCCGGGCATGCCCGCATGCACCGCTAATCTCCGATCTCGTAGATCGTCGTCTCTTCGGACTCGACCTCGCTCGCCACGATCTCCCCGGTGGCGGCGTCGACAATGGCCTCGTAGGTGTTGCCGTCGTCGCCCTCGATCTCCACTTTGTACTGCGCCCGCTCGCCCTCCATTTCGAGGTCGCTGCCGGTCACCTTGCCCGGGAACCGCTCCAGGGCGATGGCGCGTGCCTGCCGCTCGACCAGCTTGGCGACCGCGCGGAACTCGGGATCGTTGCGGCTCGCCGTACGCGACATCTCGACGATCTCTCCCGTCATGGCGTCGCACTCGAGTTCCCACTGTTGACCGGCATCGGTCTCGATGTCGAACTCGTACAACGGCTTTCCGTTTTCGATCTCCAGCTTGAGCGACCTGACCTCCCCGTCGGCCTTGGCGAGCGCCGCCGCCATGCAGGCTTCCATGGATACCTTCGTCTCGGGCATGTCCAGCGCAGATGCGGGCAGGGCGACGGCCACCGAGACCAGCACCGCCACGGACAACATCGACATATGCATATCAAATTCTCCTGTGTTGAACGAAGGTACATGACGTTTCGATGCGGCTTCGATCGCGCGCATGCGAATCGGTTCCTCGTACATCCCTTCAGCACGCAGCGAACCTAGCCGCGCGTTTTCGCTCAAACCGGTATACGCTCAAATGGAGTAAGCTCTCGACATGCTCGTCCGATTCGAAAGCAAGGTAGGCGGCTTCAGCATGTTCGGCGACATCGCCGTCACGCTGCTCAAGCTCATGGGGCACAGCGGTACGGTACCCGGTGCGCTACTTGCCGCCGACATCCCGACGGCGCTGGCACAGTTGCGCGCCGGTCTCCACGCCCAGCCCGAGGAACCCGAGACGGAGGAAGCGCCGGCGGACGAACGGGACGAAAAGCCCGAGCCGCGCGTGTCCATCCACAAGCGCGCCGTACCCCTGGTCGATCTGCTCACGCGTTCTGCCGAAGCGGGCAGCGACGTGATCTGGCGCTGAGCCGGGACTGACCCGGCGCGCGCTCAGTGTCTCGGGCGGTAGCGCAGGATCTGCTCGACGCGCAGATCCGTGCTGTCCACGATCTCGGCGCGCAGATCGACCTCACCCTGAGGCTGGAAGTAGAAGCGGAACATCGGGTTCTCGCTGATCGTGAAGTCGACGTGTGCACGCATGATCCGCTCCTCGCGGTAGTACACGTCCACCTGACGGACGAAGTGCGGTCCATCGCCACGTTGCTCGCCATCCCGGAGAATTGCGGGTGCATCACGTTGAGTTGCGCAAGGACGGGCTCACCGGGCTCGGCAAACTGATCCTCGACCCTGAGCTTCATGCGGCCGAGGTCGCGCAAGTGCGCCCCCTTGTTGACCGGCACGGAGCATCCGCCCGCGCCGAACAGCAGCGGCTTGATGCGCAGCCAGGACGGCTCGTCGCTGAGGTTGCCGGCGGACGTGCCGAAGCTTGCGCCCAGCAGGATCACGCCCAGTACCGCTCGCGTTCTTCGCATCGTTTCTCCTGCACGGTCGCGACCCCGCGCCGTTTCGGCCGCCGCGCCCGGTTCGACCAGCATACACCTCGCGATTGCCCGCCTGCCGCCGGGCGGAAGGCGGGAATGCCCCGATGCCCTCGGCGCTGATCCTCTACCACGCCGAGTGCGTAGACGGCTTCACGGCAGCGTGGGCCGCCTGGCGCGCGATGGGTGCCAAGGCTCAGTACCTGCCCGTCCACCACGGTGCACCGGCACCATCCGTGACGGGACGCGACGTGGTGATGCTGGATTTCGCCTACCCGCGCGACACCTCCTTGGCCCTGGCCGCGCAGGCCCGTTCGCTGCTCGTGCTCGACCACCACAAGACCGCGCTCGACGAACTGGGCGATCTGCCCTTCGCCCGGCTCGACATGCATCAGTCCGGCGCTGGGCTGGCGTGGCGCCACTACCATCCACATACCGACGTCCCGCGCCTGGTGCAGACCGTCGAGGACGGCGACCTGTGGCGCCACCGCTTCTCCGACACCCGCGCGGTCTACCTGCGCCTGACCTACGAGCCGCGCACCTTCGCCAACTGGGACCGGATCGCGCAGAACACCTCGACGCTCGCCGGCTTCCAGGCCTTTGCCGCGGAAGGGCGAGTGCTGCAGGAGGAACGTGATTTCCAGGTCGAGCGTCTGCTGCTGCGCAGCTTCGAAGTCGTGCTGGATGGCGAACGCGGCCTTGCCGTGGAAGCGCCCGCGGCCTTCCGCAGCGAAGTCGGGCACCGGCTCGCCGAGCGCTCCGGCAGTTACGGACTGGTGTGGTATCCCCGCGGTCGCGGCTACCGCGTGAGCCTGCGCAGCGTGGGCGGCTACGACGTCGAACGGCTCGCCCGCCACTTCGGCGGCGGCGGCCATCGCAACGCCGCCGGCTTCACGCTGACGGATCGGAGGATGGTGAAAGTGCTGGTGGGGCGCTGATCGCTGCACGCAGCAGCACCGCGCTCTCGCCGCTCAGGCTCCATCCCTTGTCCCCGCATGGCGCGACCACGCCCTGGCCGCCGTAGCGCGGATCGTCGCTCGACCACGCGAGCGCCCAGTTCATGCCGGCGGGCGGCGCCAGCAGCGGCTCGGGCGCCGGCACCAGGTCGAGCGCATCGCCGAGGTTGACCAGCAGCAGTCGGTCGCCGGCCTCGGTGTCGAACCAACGCAGCAGGAAGGCCTTCTCGCCGAGCACCGCCCCATCCAACGCGCCCCAATCCTGACGCGCGATGGCAGCATCCTCGCGCCGGATGCGCAGCAGATCGGCATGGAGCGAAAGCATCTCCTGGTGCTTGGCGCGCTCGTGCCAATCGAGCTTTGCGGCGACGAAGGTGTTCTCGGCACATGGGTCGGGCACGCGATCGGTGGCCTGCGCGTAGTTGCTGAACTGGGACATGGACTCACGGCGGCCCGCCCAGATGCTCGCGCCCAGCTCCTCCCCATGGTCGGCGAAGAACGGAAACGGCGAACTGGCACCAAACTCCTGCCCCATGAACAGCAACGGCGTCTGCGGGGAGAGCAGCAGCAGCGCCGTCATCGCCCGATGGCGGCTGGGGCTGGTCAACTCGTGCAGGCGGCTTCCATCCAGCGTATTGGCGACCTGGTCGTGGTTCTGCGTGAAGTTCACGAACGCCCAGGCCGGCAAGCGCGTGACCGGCGTGCCCCGCTCCTTGTCCTGCCACGCGTAGAACTGCCCCTGGAACAGGAACGCGCGCTTGGCGCCGGAGACGAATTCCTGCGGGCGTCCGCGGTAGTCGTGGAAGTAGCCCTGGTGATTGCCGGTCAGCGCCACACGCGCGGTGTGGTGGAAGTCGTCATTCCACATCGCATCCAGGCCGAATCCACCCTCCTCGACGGCACGCAGGTGGCGCACGTCCTGCGGTTCGTTCTCGGCGGTCAGTACGATGCATCGCCGGCCGGCCGCCGCGCGCGCACGGCATGAAAGTTCCGCGAGGACGTGGCAGGGACTGCTGTCGTGAATACTCTGCGTGGCGTCGAGGCGCAGACCGTCGAGATGGAACTCGGCGATCCAGTAGCAGGCGTTTTGCACGACGAACTCGCGCACGCCCTGGCAATGCGGACCGTCGAAGTTGATGGCTGCGCCCCAGTCGTTGCGGTAGCGGTCGGTGAAGTAGTCCGGGCTATAGCAGCCGAGATAGTTGCCGTCCGGTCCGAGATGGTTGTAGACCACGTCCAGGATGACGGCGAGGCCCAGCGCGTGCGCTGCATCCACGAAGCGCTTGAAGGCGTCGTACTCACCGTAACCGTGGAACGGCGCGAACAGGCACACGCCGTCGTAGCCCCAGTTCCAGCGGCCGGCAAACTCGCTCACCGGCATGACTTCCAGGGCGGTCACGCCCAGATCGCAAAGATCGGGAAGCTGCCGGATCGCTGCGTCGAACGTGCCCTCCGGCGTGAAGGTGCCGATGTGCAATTCGTAGAACACCGCGCCGTGCAGCGAAACGCCGGGCCAACGATCATCGGTCCAGCGATGCCCAGCCGCATCGACGAGCATCGACGCGCCGTGCGGACCCTCCGGCTGAAAGCGCGAGCAGGGATCGGGGTAGGCCGCTTCGCCGTCCAGGCGATAGCGGTATCGTGCGCCGGGCGCGAGCCCCGGGACGTCTGCACGGAAGTAGCCGTCCGCCTCGGGCTCCATCGCCAGCCTGCACGGCGTCGGACGCTCGATCAGCAGGTCCACGCGTCGCGCACGCGGCGCCCACACCCGGAAGCGGGCGCCGCCGGGGACGCAGACGGCCCCGAGTACCGGGGCGGCAGGTGGCGAAGGATCGTCGGAAGGCATCTGGCTGCGTCCTCAGCAACCGGGATGCCGTGCCGCACGCTGCGCTCAGGACGCTATGACCGCCACTCGTGCGTGCTCTCGATGCGCCCTTGTGCATCGACCGACTCCAGGCGCACGGTGAATCCCCACAGCCGGCCGAGGTGACGCATCACCTCGTCGGCCTGGCGATCGTGCAGCGGTCGGCCGCGATAGATGTGGTTGCGCAGCACCAGGGAGCGGTCGCTCTCGCGGTAGTAGCGCGCCACCTGGATATCGGGCAGCCGGTTTTCGCGCCGGTAGTGTTCGGCGAGCATGCGACGCACGCGACGGTAGCCCTGGTCGTCGTGGATGCTATCGACCAGCAGGTCGGCCTCGCCCTCGTGGTCCGCGACGACGAACAGGCGAAGGTCGCGGATCAGCTTCGGCGACAGGTACTGGCTGATGAAGGACTCGTCCTTGAAGTTGCGCATCGCAAAATCGAGTTGCCGAATCCAGTCGGTTCCCGCGAGTTCCGGAAACCAGTGGCGATCCTCATCCGTCGGGGTCTCGCACATGCGCCGGATGTCCTGCATCATCGCGAAACCCAGCGCGTAGGGATTGATGCCGTGATAGCCCTGCTCGTCGAACCCGCGCTGCGTCACCACGTTGGTGTGGTGATGCAGGAACTCGAACATGAAGGCGTCAGCGATCTGGCGCTTGTCGTAGAGCCGGTTGACGAGGGTGTAGTGCCAGAAGGTCGCCCAGCCCTCGTTCATGACCTTCGTCTGCACCTGCGGATAGAAGTACTGCGAGAGCTTGCGCACGATACGCACGAGTTCGCGCTGCCACGGCGCGAGTGCCGGAGAGTGCTTCTCGACGAAGTACAGCAGGTTCTCCTCCGGCTCCGCCGGGAAGGCGCGACCGTCGGCTGCAACCGGCTCCGCCTCCTTCTGCGGGACGGTGGTGCGCCACAGGTCGTCGAACAGGCGGCGCTCGTGCTCGGCCCGTTCGAGGCGGCGTGCCTCGCGCTCCCGCGAAGACATCGGCTGTGGCCTGCGGTAGCGGTCGACGCCGTAATCCATGAGTGCGTGGCAGGAATCGATCAGTTCCTCCACCTGCGACACGCCGTGCCGTTCCTCGCATTCCATCACGTAGCGCCGCGCGAACACCAGATAATCGAGGATGGCGTCGGCCTGGGTGAACTGGCGGAACAGGTAGTTGCCCTTGAAGAACGAGTTGTGGCCGTAGCAGGCGTGCGCAACGACCAGCGCCTGCATGACCATCGTGTTCTCCTCCATGAGGTAGGCGATGCAGGGATTGGAGTTGATCACGATCTCGTAGGCCAGGCCCTGATAGCCCTTGCGGTACGCCGCCTCGTTGCGGATGAACGATTTGCCGTAGGACCAGTGCGGGTAGCCCAGCGGCAGGCCGCTGGAGGCGTAGGCGTCGAGCATCTGCTCCGAGCTGATGATCTCGATCTGATTGGGGTAGGTGTCGAGGCCGAATTCCCCGGCGGCTTCCGCGATCGCGTCGTGGTAGCGCTCGATCAGGTCGAACTCCCACTCGGGACCGTGCGGAAGCGGCATCTCGTAGCTCTTGGATGCCGCACCCGGGCCGATCATCGCGCTCATGCCGCATTCTCCTTCGCGAACAGGTCGCGGAAGACCGGATAGATGTCCTGCGGCTGACTCACCCGCTTCATGGCGAAATTGTCTTCCTCGCCCTGAAGCTCCTCGTACTCGGCCCACAGGGGACTCTTGCGCGAGTACTCCTCCTCGGGGGTTTCGATGTAGGCGAAGTAGCGGGTCAGCGGCAGCAGCTGCTCGCGCAGGAAGCGGGTGCTCTTGCCCGCATCGGCGCCGAAGGCATCCCCGTCGGATGCCTGGGCGGCGTAGATGTTCCACTCTCCGACCGGGAAGCGGGCGGTCACCACCGCCCTCATCAGTTCGAGGGCGGACAGCACCACCGTTCCGCCGCTGCGCTGGTCGTAGAAGAACGTGTCCTCGTCCACCTCCTCGGCCTCGTCGGTGTGGCGGATGAACACCAGCTCGACGTGCTCGTACTTGCGCGTCAGGAACAGGTAGAGCAGCGTGAAGAAGCGCTTGGCCAAGTCCTTCTTGCGCTCGTCCATCGATGCCGACACGTCCATCAGACAGAACATCACCGCGCGGGCCACCGGCGCAGGCTGCACGATGCGGTGGCGGTAGCGCAGATCGACGTCGTCGAGAAAGGGCACGCGCGCCAGGCGCACCTCCAGATCCAGGATGCGCGCTTCGAGCGCCTGGATGCGAGCGGGCTCCGCCGACTCGCGCAGCAATTGCGCCAGCGCCTCTCGCAGCATGTCCAGTTCCTCGTGCAGCGGGCCGCCCAGCGCGATGCGGCGCGCCAGCGCGGTCTTCATGGTGCGCACGACGCTCAGGTTGCTCGGAGCCCCGTCCTTGACGTAGCCCGCCCGTACGAGCTTCTTGTGCTGGGCTTCGGCCAGGGTGGTACGCATGAGGTTCGGGAGTTCGAGATCTTCGAAGAAGATGTCGAGGAACTCGTCGCGCGACAGGCTGAACACGAAGTCGTCCGTGGATTCTCCGGTGCCCGGATCCCGCGAGCCGCCGCCTCCACCTCCGCCGTTCGGACGCTGGATTCGATCGCCGCGCACGAATTCGCGGTTGCCGGGGTGGACCGACTCCCAGTCGCCGCCTGAGCCATAGCCGAACCCGGGTTCGGAGATGTCCTTGGCCGGGACCTTGACTTCGCCGCCCTGGATCATGTCCTTGATCGAGCGGTCGGCCACCATGCCCTTGACCGCCCGCCTGATGTGGTGCTTGTAGCGCCGGATGAAGCGCTCGCGGTTCACCGCGCTCTTGTTGCGTCCGTTCAGCCGTCGGTCGATCAGGTGCATGTGCGTTCTCTCGTCTTCAGGGACTGTAGGCGGGCGGCGGGTGGCCGATCAGCCGCCCGCCTTGCCACGGCCTGCCTTCCCGGTCCGTCACGAGGACTTCTGCACGCGCAGATACCACTCGGACAGCAGGCGTACCTGCTTCTCCGTGTAGCCCTTCGACACCATGCGCTCGACGAAACTCTGGTGCTTCTTCTGGTCCTCTGCCGAGGCCTTCGCGTTGAAGGAGATCACCGGCAGCAGGTCCTCGGTGCTCGAGAACATCTTCTTTTCGATCACCTCGCGCAGTTTCTCGTAGCTGCTCCAGGCCGGGTTCTTGCCGGCGTTGTTGGCCCGCGCGCGCAGCACGAAGTTCACCACCTCGTTGCGGAAATCCTTGGGATTGGCGATGCCGGCCGGCTTCTCGATCTTCTCCAGTTCGGTGTTGAGCGCCGCGCGGTCGAAGATCTCGCCGGTATCGGGATCGCGATACTCCTCGTCCTGCAGCCAGCAATCGGCGTAGGTCACGTAGCGATCGAAGATGTTCTGCCCGTACTCGGAGTAGGACTCCAGATACGCCGTCTGGATCTCCTTGCCGATGAACTCGGCGTAGCGCGTCGCCAGGTGCTCCTTGATGAACGCGAGGTACTTCTGCTCCGTCTCGGCGGGGAACTGCTCGCGCTCGATCTGCTGCTCGAGCACGTACATCAGGTGCACCGGGTTGGCGGCGACCTCGGTCGAGTCGAAGTTGAAGACCTTGGAGAGGATCTTGAGCGCGAAGCGCGTCGAGATGCCGCTCATGCCTTCGTCGACGCCGGCGTAGTCGCGGTACTCCTGGATGGACTTCGCGCGCGGATCGGTGTCCTTGAGGTTGTCACCGTCGTACACCAGCATCTTGCTGAAGATGCTCGAGTTCTCGGGCTCCTTCAGGCGCGTGAGCACCGAGAACTGCGCCATCATCTTGAGCGTGCCCGGCGCGCAGGTCGCCTCGGCGAGCGAGGAGCCGCGGATCAGCTTCTCGTTGATCTTGACCTCTTCGGTCACGCGCAGGCAGTACGGCACCTTCACGATGTAGATG
>JAEZCG010000179.1 GCA_023430065.1 Pseudomonadota bacterium
ATGAACGCGAAGCTGTTCGAGGATCTGCAGCTGCCGGCGCCCGATCTCAACCTGGAGGTGGGCTCCGGAACGCACGCGGTGCAGACCGCCGAGATCATGAAGCGCTTCGAGCCCGTGGTCGATGCGCAGCAGCCTTCCTGCGTGGTGATCGTGGGCGATGTGAACTCGACCCTGGCCTGCAGTCTCGTGGCGGCGAAGAAGAACGTTCCCGTCGTGCACGTCGAGGCCGGCCTGCGCAGCTTCGACCGGACCATGCCGGAGGAGATCAATCGCGTACTCACCGATCAGATCTCGGATCTGCTCTACACGACCGAGCGCTCCGCGCACGCAAACCTCGCCCGCGAGGGGATCGACGACGAGCGGATCGAGTTCGTGGGCAATCTCATGATCGATTCGCTGCTCAGCCACATGCCGCGCGCGGTACCGGTGACAACGCTGCTCGAGGCGGCCGGGGTGGGCGGCGAGGCCCGGGCACACTGGCAGCGCTTCGGCGTGGTGACCCTGCACCGCCCCTCGAACGTGGACGATCTCGACGTTCTGCGTCCGCTGCTGCGAGCCCTGCGGGATGCCAGCGAGCTGCTGCCGCTCATCTGCCCCCTGCATCCGCGCACGCGGGCGAACATCGACAAGTTCGGATTGTCCGAGATGATTGCCTCGCCGCGCATTCTGGTGCTTCCGCCTCAGGGTTACCTGGAGATGCTCGGGCTCATGTCTGCGGCAACCGTGGTCATGACCGACTCCGGCGGTATCCAGGAGGAGACCACGGCGTTGGGTGTGCCGTGCCTGACCCTGCGCGAAAACACCGAGCGGCCGATCACGGTGGAACAGGGCACGAACACGCTGGTGGGCCGCGACCACGATCAGATCCTGGCCAGACTGAAGGACGTGCTGACGAGCGGCGGAAAGCGCGGGCGGATTCCCGAGTTGTGGGACGGCAGGACCGGCGAACGCATCGCCGCTCACCTGGCAGGATGGTTGCAGCGCCGCCATGCCCAGGTCTGATACGAAGCGAAATACACGAACATGCGCCAGGCGAACGCACTGACCATCGATGTCGAGGATTACTTCCAGGTCTCGGCATTCGCGCCCCACATCCCCCGCGGCGACTGGGAACGCATGCCGTGTCGCGTCGAGCGCAACGTCGACGTCATCCTCGGCCTGCTCGATGCCAGCGGCGCCAAGGCCACCTTCTTCACCCTGGGCTGGATCGCGGAGCGCTATCCGCAGGTCGTGCATCGCATCGCCCACGGCGGCCATGAACTCGCCTCGCACGGCTATGGCCACCAGCGCGCCAGCGATCTGACACCGGACGCGTTCCGCGACGACATCACCCGCGCCAAGCGGCTGCTGGAGGACATTTCAGGCCAGCCCGTGAACGGCTACCGGGCCCCCAGCTTCTCCGTGGGCAAGACCAATTCCTGGGCGTTCGACTGCATCCGCGAGGCGGGATACACGTACAGTTCGAGCGTCTACCCGATCCGTCACGACCATTACGGCATGCCGGATGCGCCCCGCTTTCCCTACCAGCCGATTCCCGGTCTGATCGAGGTACCGGTCACGACCAACCAGTTCTTCCAGACCAACGTGCCGACCGGCGGAGGCGGATACTTCCGCCTGATGCCCTATGTCATGTCGAAGTGGCTCATCGGGCGCGTCAACCGGATCGACGGGAAGCCGGCAATGTTCTACTTCCACCCCTGGGAGATCGACCCGGAGCAGCCGCGGATCCACGCGGCCGGCTGGAAGTCCAAGATTCGTCACTACATCAACCTGCACCGGACCGAACGGCGTCTGAAGCGCCTGCTGAGCGACTTCCGCTGGGACCGGGTGGATCGCGTGTTCCTGGAGGCGGCGTGAAGCACGCTCGTGCAGAAAGCAGCGGCGCCATCGACGCGGGGATCGCTGTCGTCGAGTTGACCGCGGACAATCGCGCGCGCTGGGACGCGTTCGTCGACGCCTGTCCGCGCACCACGTTTTTCCATTGGTCCGCCTGGAAGTGGCTGATGGAGGACACCTTCGGCCATCGAACCCGCTTCCTGATGGCCGAGCGAGGCGGGCGTGTAGTGGGCATTCTGCCGCTGGCGCAGGTCAAGAGCCGCCTGTTCGGCCACTCGGTGGTGTCACTTCCGTTCTGCGTCTATGGCGGCGCCGCATCGGAAGACGACGCGGCGAGCGCTGCGCTTCACGACGCGGCCGTGCGCTTCACCGAGGAATGCGGCGCCGAGTATCTGGAGTTGCACAACGTGGCACGACAACGGGCCGACTGGCCTGCACAGGACCTGTACGTGACCTTCCGCAAGGAGATCCTCCCGGAGATGGAAGCGAATATGCTGGCCATCCCACGCAAGCAACGCGCGATGGTGCGCAAGGGGATCAAGGCGCAGCTTCGCAGCGAGATCGACGAAACCGTCGACCGCTTCTTCGAACTGTATGCCGACAACGTCCATCGCCACGGCACGCCGCCCTTTCCCAAGCGCTACTTCGCGGAACTCAAGCGTGTATTCGGCGACCAATGCGAGGTGCTGGTCGTCGTAGACCCCTCGGGGCGGCCGGTCTCGGGCGTCCTGTCGTTCTACTTCAAGGACGAGGTGCTGCCCTATTACGCGGGCGACCTGTACGAGGCACGCGATCTGGCGGCCAACGACTTCAAGTACTGGGAACTGATGCGCCGCGCCTGCGAGCGTGGCATCAAGGTGTTCGACTACGGTCGCAGCAAGCGCGGCACGGGTTCGTTCGACTTCAAGAAGAACTGGGGATTCGAGCCCGCTCCGCTGCACTACGAGTTCAAGCTGCTCCGGCGCAGCGAAGTGCCGCAGAACAATCCGCTCAATCCGAAGTATCAGCTGTTCATCAAGACCTGGCGGCGCCTGCCGCGCCCGATGGCGAATTTCCTCGGGAGCCACCTCGTCCGCCACCTGACTTGACGCCGATGGAAGAGCTGCTGTTCCTCGCCCATCGGATACCGTACCCCCCCAACAAGGGGGATAAAGTCCGCTCCTACCATCTGGTCCGATTCCTCGCGGAGCACTTCCGCGTTCTCCTCGGCGCGTTCGGCGACGATCCGGACTATTTGAAGCATGTCGACGTACTACGCGACTGGTGTGCCGGCGTCCACCTCGTTCCATTGTCGCGCCGATGGGCGACGTTGCGC
>JAEZCG010000088.1 GCA_023430065.1 Pseudomonadota bacterium
CCCTTGAGTGCCTTCGTCGTCGGGCCGGCCGCGCAGCAACTCCAACTCATCCCCGCGCCGGGTACGCTGGCGCTCGCCGTGCTCGGGCTCGCAGTACTCGGACTGATGCGGAAACCGCATGCATGAATGAACGCCCGCGACGCGCGGCTCAGTGCCGACGCGGGCATGCGGCAGGCGTTGCCCCGATGAATTCTCGACGGCGCACGTTGTAGCGGACACGTCCGCGCTGCCGATGTCCCGGCGGAGAAAACCGGTCAGTGGGCGACGTGGCTGCGCGTCAGGACCACTTCGAACACCGTTTCATGCGCATCGGACCGGGCATGGATGTCGCCGCCGTGCGCCCGCGCGATCTCGCGTGCGATGTACAGACCCAGGCCGAGATGGTTGTTCGCCTCGCCCGACCCCTCGTCGGCGCCGCGTTGCAGCGGTTCGAACAGGTGCGCCAGCATGGATGGCGCGATGGTCGACCCGCGGTTGCACACCTGGAAGCGGACTTCGGTCGGCGTGTCGTCGTGGATGACCACGCGCACCGGCGCGTCCGCGCCGTAGTGAATGGCATTCGCCACCAGATTGCTCAGCAGTTGTTGCAGGCGCTGGGCATCCCATACGCCGCGAACGCTTGGTGCGCTCGCCAGGTCGAGGGTTGCGCGCGGATACGCCGCACGCAGCTGCTCGATCTCCTCGGCGAACAGCACCGCCATGTCGACCTCGGCGGGAAACACGCGGATCCCGAGACCCAGGCGGGTGCGGTTGAAGTCGACCAGGTCGTCGAGCAGCGCCTGCATCCGTGCACCGCTGCGAATGAGCACGCTGGCCGCGTGCGTGACCTCGTCCCCGGCGTTGATGGCCGCTAGCTGTGTCGCGGTCATCTGGATTGCCTGGAGGGGGCTGCGCATGTCGTGGCCGAGCATGCCGAGCAACAGGTTGCGCGCCTGCTCGACCTGGCCATTGAAGTGGCCGATCGATTCGGCGAGCGCCTGATCGATCGCTTCATTGAAACGGATCACGTCGTCGAGCGCGGAGGAATCGGGATGGCCTTGGTCGAGCCAAAGATGCAGTACGCTCGCGCGCAATGCGCGATATTCTGCGACGAGCTGGCAGATATCGAAGCCGATGCGCGCGCGCAGGACGGCGTGCGTCTGCGCGGCGGTCTCGGGCGCACCGGCCGAAGCCGGGGCACGCCCCATGGCCTTCTCCGCCTGCTGCTCGCGCGTCTGCGGTGTCTGGAGGTCGCGGGCGATGGCGAGCAGGATCGGCTCCGCGTGGTTGCGCAACTCCAGCTGACTCATGTGCGAGGCGGCCGGCGTCTGCGTCGCGGCGAATTCCTCCCACTGCGACAGGATGGTGTCCAGCTCGAGAACGATGAACTCGTGCAATCGCATGTAAGCTTGCGCCGTGCAGGTCGAACGCCATTGTGCCCGAAGCATGGGTGATGGGCGAGACGGCAATGTCGGCCGGAGCGTCGTCGCAGGAACGATGCGTGGCCTGCACACTGCGCTCGGTGGCGCAGTCCTGGCGCGTCAGAGCCGCCGGTGCGGCGAATCGAGTGCCACCATGTGCCAGGCTGCGGCGTGCAGACGGTTGAGGCAATCGGGCAGCACGGCAAGCAGCCGGTCGGGGCGGTTGATCCCGGACGCGGCGTCGTGCATGAGCAGGATGTCGCCATCGCGCACGTGTCCCAGGCGGCGCCTAATCGCGGACGGGCGCGCGAGCGGACCCCAGTCGACCGCACTGCGCGTCCACATCACCGTACGCTGTCCGAGCGCGGCAGCCGCTTCCTCCATGCACGCGCGCCTGCGCCCGTGAGGCGGGCGGTACAGGCGCGGTTGCCGGCCGAGGATGTCGGCGATCGCCTTCGCACCGTCTCGCACTTCGCATCGAGCCGCCTTCGGCGACAGCAGCCAGGGGTGACGGTGGCTCCACGTGTGATTGCCGATGGCATGGCCGGCCGCGTCGATGCGGCGCACCAACGCGGGGCTGGCGCACGCGGCCCGGCCCACGAGAAAGAAGCTGGCGTGCGCGCCGTGCGCGGCGAGAAGGTCTAGCACGACCGGCGTCCATCGCGGATCGGGACCGTCGTCGAAGGTCAGATGGATGCGCGGCACGGGAAGCGCTCGATCAGGGCGCGGCGCGAGATCCAGTAGGCGTGGGGCTGCGGCCGGGCCTGCTCGCGCGTCTCGCGCGCCGGGGCGAACGTCCACAGGAGGAACCTGAACCAGGCCGCGCGTAGACGCGTGGCCGGCCCCTCGGGCAGCGGCAGCGCCACAAAGCCGATGCGCGCCCCGTGCGGGGGAAGCCAGGAGGTGGCGTGAAACGCCTCGATGCCGGCCAGGCGGTCGCTCGTACGGACCGTGTCGGCGAGCGCCTGCATCGATGCCAGCATCTCGCGGGCAAATGTGCGGGCGGCCGCGCGCGCCGACGATGCGGACAGGTGCGAAAAGCCCAGATTGTTGAAGTGCAGGCTGCCGACTTCGTCGCCGCCCTCGATGCGGGTGCCGTCGGGAAGCGTGATCGACGCGCCGCGATACCGGTCGCGTCCAACCAGCAGCACACGGCCGAGCGGCTCCAGGCGATGTGCGCGCCGGTAGCCCAGTTCGATGCCCAGCATCGCCGTGCGGGCGGCCAGGCGCAGCGCCTCGGTCATGGCTGCACCGGAACCCGGTCCCGACGGTGCGCGGCGGCGAGATCCAGGGCGAGCGCCGCGACCCGTGCGGCGCCATCCCGATACCCCAGTTCCCACGCGCGCGCCTGCATGGCACGCAGCCGTGCCGGCGCGTCGAACATGGACTCGACGCGGCGCGCCACATCGCACCCAGGTACCAGATCTCCGATCGCGTGGCGCCGGAGGAACTGCAGGTTGAAATCCTCCTGCGCATGCAGCGTCCCGGTTGCCAGCAGCGGCCGGCCGCAGGCGAGGGACTCGGCGACCGTCAGGCCGCCGGGCTTGCCCACCACGATGTCGGCGGCGCGGATGAGCAGGGCCATCTCCTCGGTCCACGTCCACAGTCGCAGCCGCTCGTGCCGGTGGCTGTGGAGGCGCGATGCAGCCTGCACATCGCGCCCGGTCACCACCAGGACCAGCGGCCGGCGGTTCGAGGCGAGCAGGGCGCGTGCGACCGGCTCGACGCCGATCCCCAGACCGCCGCCGGCGACCAGGACGACCGGCATCTGCGGGTCGATGCCCAGGCATGCACGTGCCCGTGCACGCTCCGGCGGCGCGGCGAAGGCTGGCATCAGTGGCATGCCGGTCACGATCGCACTGGCCTGGCCACGATTTCGGCGCAGCGGCACGTCCGCATGCGGCAGGCAGTAGCGATCCACGCCCGGCTGCAGCCAGAAATCGTGCACGCCGAAATCCGTGATCACGCCGATGGACGGGATGCCGGCCCGGCGGCGTCGAGCGCAGAGTGCGAGCAGCGCAGCCGGGTTCATCTGCGTCGACACGATCGCGTCGGGTTCGAACGCGCGCAGGACGGCGTCGAGACGCCGCGCCAGAAGCGTCCAGCCGCTGCGGATGATGGCCACCCGCAGGAGGCTGCCGGCGCCAGGCAGCAGGCGGGTTGCGCCGTCCCAGGCACCGCAGAAGGTGCGCAACATGAGACGGTCGAAGGGGTAGCGGGCGCGTGTGCGGAATTCGTCCAGTGTCTGGCGCGCGGTTCCGGCGAGCTCCGCCAGCCCCTCCAGCAGCGCCGCGGGCAACGGGGCGCCGGCCAGAATCGCGCGCCAGGTGCGCTGGTCCAGCCGGTAGATGCGGTCGTACAGGCCGGTGCGGTCCCGTACCAGGTTCAGGTAGGCGCGTTGCAGCGACGCGGCAACCGCCTCGTCCATGAGCGACCAGAAGTCCTGGGTGCGCACGGCGCACTCCGGATGCGCGGCGCGCAGCGCCGCTGCGACCGCCGTCGCCGCGCGTGCATGGCCGGCACCGAGTGACGCGGTGAGCAGCAGGATGCGGGGGGCATGGCGGCTGCGCGGATCGGGCAGAGCGGACTCCATGGCGAGCGCGGTGTGCACGCAGCGCGCCTGGCCGTAGTGGGGAGTGCGACCCGTGTCTACGCGGCTGGCATGGCAGAAGTTACAAGAGCCGGCGTACGCCGATCCCGGCTGTCCCATGCGTGGGGTGTACCGGCCTCGAATGGCCGGCGGATCAGCCGTGCACCGTGCGCACACGATCCACCAGAATCGCCGCGAGGAGCGAGACCCCCCCGATGCACAGCGCCCAGAACACCCGGTCGATGCAGGACTCCTGCGCCCCATGCAGGAGGGCGCAGACGACGAACCCGATGGCGGCGACGGCGGCGGTCGCGGCGGTGATATCGAGCACGACAGTGATGCGCCTGGCGACGCGTGACGGTGACATAGCCGTATGTGGAAGCGACGTCGGCCGAACGATAGCAGAGGTTGTTTCATCTGTCATTGCACGGCGACGGGGGCCGGCGATCGCCTCTGCGCTCGGCACGGGACGAATGCGGGGCGACCGGGCGGCTGTGCATGCACCGGGCATCGCGTGCGCACTGCCGTCCGGAGCGGACGCGCCGATGCGGCGTGTTCATCTCAGGTTAACGTTGCACCTCTGGAATCCGCACGCGCCATCCTGGTCTACTATCGGTCGCATCCATCCATCCTTACGAGGCCTCAGCAACGCCATGTCCTTTTCGTCTGCTCGCCTGTCCGGTCGTTTCCAGCGCTTGTCCCGCGCGGGCCTGTTCGCGCTGCTTGCCGTCGTGGGCGCCACGCTCGTGATTCCCGATGCCGATGCCGCCCGGCGCATGGGCGGTGGCAAGAGTTTCGGGCGACAGACCCAGCAGGCTGCGCCGCCCGCCAAGCCGGCGCAGCGCGAAGGCCTCGGGCAGTCCGCCGGCCAACCCGGCGCGAGTCAGGCCGCTCCCGCGGCCGCAGGCAAGCCTGCGGCGCAGGCACCTGCAACGGGTAATCGCTTCCTCGGCCCCCTCGCTGGCCTGGCAGCCGGCCTGGGCATTGCCGCACTGTTGTCCCATCTGGGCTTGGTCGGTCCGTTCGCCGAGCTTCTGGCGTCGGCCCTGATGATCGGCCTGCTGGTGTTCGCCGGCCTGTTCATCTGGCGCATGCTTCGAGGTGCCACCGGTCAGTCCGCGGCCGGTGCACGCCAGCCCGCACCCGAGCCAGCCCTACAGACGCCCGCATCGGCGCGCGCGCCGCTGCCCGGTAGCTCGGTGCGGCCGGGCAGCATCGCGGCCAGCCTGGGCGGAGTGGGGCCGTCGCCCGTCCCGGTCGCCGCCGGCGCGCGGGCGCCCGGCGGACCCGGCGATTTGGGCGG
>JAEZCG010000189.1 GCA_023430065.1 Pseudomonadota bacterium
TGACGGCCTACGGCATGGAATTGCTCGACGCGGAAGGCGATGGCTACAAGCTCGCGCCCTTCCTCGACGTGATCCTCGCTGCGCCCTCGCATCCGCGCTACCTCGGCGGCTACGTGCAGCTCGGCGCGCAGTTCGCCGGGCCGGACTTCATGCATTGTCTGGAAGCCTTCCGGACAGGGAAGGATGTGCCCTTCCAGGGACGCGGCGAGGCGTTCAATCTCGCCATCGCCAGTTCCACCTGGGGCCTGCAGGTCATCACCGCGAAGAAGATCCTGCCAGGATTGGCGGGACTGAATGAACGGCTGTCGAACGGCGGCTCCATACTCGAGGTCGGTTGCGGCACCGGCAATCTGCTCGTCCAGATCGCCAAGTCCTTCCCCTCGGCACGCGTGGTCGGCATCGACATCGACGCAGCCAGTATCGGCACCGCCCGCAAGCGCATCGCCGATGCCAACCTCGGCGATCGCGCCGAGGCGCGTCATGGTTCGCTCGCCGAATTGCCGGCGAGCAGCTTCGATGCCGTCGTGATGGTGGAGGTGCTGCACGAGATCGGCAAGGACATCCGTCCGGCCGTGGTCAAGGACAGCGCGCGCGCGCTGAAAACCGGCGGGTGGATAGTGATCGTGGACGAGACCTATCCGTCGACGCTCGAGGAAGCGCGCAAGCCCGAGTTCAAGTTCCCGCTGCACACGGGATTCGAGGAGTTGCTGTGGGGCAACGTGATCCCCACGCGCGAGGAGCAGGAGACTCTGCTGAAGAACGCCGGCCTGACCGGCGCACTCGACCGCTCGCTGATCGGCGAGGGCTTCACGGTGTTGGCGACGCAGAAGCCGTAGCGAGGATGTGCAACGGTGTCATCCCGAGCATAACCGGTGTCATCCCGAGGTAACCGGTATCGTCCCGAGCGTAACGGGTGTCATCCCGAGCGCAACCGATGTCATACCAGGGTAACCGGTATCGTCCCGAGCGTGACTGGTGTCATCCCGAGCCGCAAGGCGAGGGATCCTCGCCGTGCACTGTCCACTTCGAGGATTCCTTCGGTCGGAATGACAGCTTGGGCGATCGTCGCTTCAGTCAAGCCCGTCGAAACACCACGTCCCACACCCCGTGTCCAAGCCGAAGCCCGCGTTGCTCGAACTTCGTCAGCGGCCGGTACTCGGGACGCGGCGCGTAGCCTTCTGTAGTGTTCGTCAGTAATGGCTCGCCGCGCAGCACCTCGAGCATCTGCTCGGCGTATTCGTGCCAGTCGGTCGCCAGGTGAATGTACCCGCCCGTCTTCAACCGGGACGCCAGCAGTGACACGAACGGCGGCTGGATCAGCCGCCGCTTGTGGTGGCGCTTCTTCGGCCACGGGTCGGGAAAGAACACGTGGATGGCATCGAGCGAGCCCGGTGCGAGCATGTGCTGTGCGACCTCCACGGCGTCGTGCTGCACGATGCGCACGTTGCGCAGTGTGAGCTCGTCGATCTGCTTGAGTAGGCTGCCCACCCCCGGCGAATGGACTTCGATCCCCAGGTAATCGATGTCCGGGTGCGCGTGGGCAATGGCAGCGGTCGTCTCACCCATGCCGAAGCCGATCTCGAGTGTCTTGGGCGCGGGTCGCCCGAATGCCGCGTCGAGGTCGATCGGCTCGGCGGAGTAGGGCAGTGCGTACCGTGCGAGCAGCGTCTCGTACGCGCGCGTCTGCGCGACGGACATGCGCCCCTGCCGCAACACGTAGCTGCGGATATGGCGCGGACGTTCGATGGCCGGAGTGGTGTCGTCGTGCGACATGAGCTGAGTGCTTTCCGGGTCCCGACCTGCGCCGGGATCCAGAGTCGGAGAACGGCCTACGCCGCCTTCCCCTTCACCGACGAGATCATTCCCGTCGTCGGCGAACTCGGGGCCGCCGAATAGAGCTTCTTCGGCATGCGTCCGGCCAGGAACGCCTCGCGCCCAGCCTCGACCGCTTTGCCCATCGCGCTCGCCATCAGAATCGGGTCCTTCGCGGCTGCAATCGCGGTGTTCATCAGCACTCCATCGCAGCCGAGTTCCATCGCGATCGCCGCGTCGCTCGCCGTGCCGACGCCGGCATCGACGATCACCGGCACCTTGGCGTTCTCGATGATGATCTGCAGGTTCCACGGATTGAGGATGCCCATGCCGGAGCCGATCAAACTCGCCAGCGGCATCACCGCGCAGCAGCCGACCTCCTCCAGCTGCTTGGCGACGATGGGGTCGTCGGAGGTATAGACCATCACGTCGAAACCCTCCTTCACCAGCGTCTTGGCGGCGGCGATGGTCTCGATCACGTTCGGATAGAGCGTGTTCGGGTCTCCCAGCACCTCCAGCTTTACCAGCGGGTGACCGTCCAGCAATTCGCGCCCCAGCCGCAGCGTGCGCACGGCATCATCGGCCGTGTAGCAGCCGGCGGTATTCGGCAGCAGCGTGTACTTCGACGGAGGCACCGCGTCGAGCAGGTTCGGCTCTTGCGCGCTCTGGCCGATGTTGGTGCGCCGGATCGCCACCGTGACGATCTGCGTGCCGCTCGCTTCGATCGCGCGCCGCGTCTCGTCGAAGTCCTTGTACTTGCCGGTGCCCACCAGAAGGCGCGAGGTGTAGGCCTTGCCGGCGATGATCAGAGGTTCCATGTTGCCACCTTTCGCGCGGCTGCCAGGGCCGCGTCTGGGAAGGGAAGAGGTCAACCGCCGCCCACGGCCACCACGATCTCGAGCCGGTCGCCGTCGGCCAGGCGTTCGTCCGCGAACTGCCCGCGCGGCACGATCTGCCCGTTGCGCTCCAGTGCAATGCGCTTCCCGGTCAGTTCCAAACGTTCGATCAGCTGCGCCGCGGTCAGCGTCTCTTCGAAGTGCCGGGGCTCGCCGTTGATGGTCAAGGCAATCATTTGACGGTGATCTTAGCATTCTCAGGGAGAGAACCCGGCTTCGGGCCGAATCCCGCGGGTGCAGGCGCAAGCCTTTCGTGTCGTCCCGACGACTTGCAGTCACTCCCTTTACGCAGCATCCAAAGGTGGTCTGACCCCTTGACGCGCTCCGACGCGTGGTGCTCTGTCGCCTTCCCGTGTAATTCCGAGCCCCGTCGCCCTTGTCGTCCTGAGACGCATCCTCTTCAACGGTGTCATCCCGAGCCCGTAGGGCGAGGGATCCTCGCCTTGCAGCATCCATGGCGGGGATGCCTCGCTTCGCGCGCGCGTCGCGCGGGCGCAACCGAGGCGTGGAAAAGGTGGTCTGTCCCCTTTACGTCACCCCGCTACATTCCGGCAACACACTGCTGCGACCGGGACATTCGCCGGTTACCGAGCGCGACTACGATGGCACGGCAGGTCCGAGGAATGGACCGACTACCTATCAGGAGGCTGCCATGTTGACCGCAACCATCCATGACGACATCCGCTCCACCCGTGCACTGAACGAATCCGCTCGCTACGCGCGCGCCATCCAGGCGTCGAAGCGCGCGCGCTGGGACATCGACCGCGACGTCATCCGCGGGCGGACGATGGACTTCACCCACAAGTTTCTGCCAGACGGTCTGTCGCGCATGCGACTGTTCGACGTTCTCACGCCGGCGCAGCAGATCCAGATGAGCCAGCTGCAGGGGCGCACCTACGCCTACATCTTCGGGCTGGTCGAGCGCTTCATCGGCGCCAAGGTGCTCGAGCTGTCCGGCCAGCACACGCTCGGGGACCAGACCGCGCTCGAGGCGCTGGTGCGCTTCGGCGACGAGGAACTCAAGCACCAGGAGCTGTTCCGTCGGCTCGACGCACTGATGGCGCAGCGCATGCCGGCCGGCTACACCATGGTCGCCGATCCAAACGAGGTCGCGCGCGCGGTGCTCAGCAAGAGCACCTGGTCAGTGCTCGCGCTGACCTGCCACATCGAGCTGTTCACCCAGGCGCACTACCTGCGCAGCATCGAGCCGGACAAGACGCTCTCGCCGCTATGGAAGGACGTGTTCCGCCACCACTGGATGGAGGAGGCGCAGCACGCCGTGCTCGACGAACTCGAATGGACGCGTGAAGACCGCGAGCTGACGATGCTGGAGAAGGACCGCGCGGTGGACGACCTGATCGCTCTGGTCGGCGCCGTCGATGGCATTCTGCAGTCGCAGTCGGCCGCCGATGCCGAGTACTTCCTGCGCATCGCCGACGTGCCTGCCGGCCAGGCCACCACGGTGCGTGCCGGCCTGCTGAACGCCTACCGCTGGCAGTACATCCTCACCGGCGTGCAGCATCCCCATTTCGTGAAGCTGCTTACCGCGATGACCAGCGACGCGCAGATGGGACGGATCCAGTCGGCGCTGGCGCCGCTGTTCCAGCATTGACGCGGCGAGGTCGAGTTTCGCGCTGCATCGGAAGAACAGCGAGGATTCCTCGCTGCGCTCGGAATGACACCGTTGGCCGCGAACGGTGTCGTACCGACGCGTCTGCTTCCTCTCTCTCGGTCCGACCCGCTTCCCTCATTCGGCGCCATCCCGAGCTTTCGATCCGACCCGCTTGCTTCCGTCGGCGCCATCCCGAGCTTGCGCTCCGACCCGCTTCCCTCCCTTGGCGCAATCCCGAGCTTGCGCTCCGACCCGCTTCCCTCCCTTGGTGTCATCCCGAGCTTGCGGTGCGGCCCGCTTCCCTCCCTCGGTGTCATCCCGAGCCCGCAGGGCGAGGGATCCTCGCCGTGCACACATCAGTCGCCATCCCATTTGCTGACTGTGCAACGACACCTTCGCTGACAGCGAGCAGCGGAGCAGGCCTACCCCGCGGCCGCCGCCGCCTCCGGGGTGGATGACAGCATTCGCACCAGCAGCGCACGCAGCGCCACCGGATCCACCGGCTTGGGCAGCAGTGCTTGCACCTTGCACCGCTCCAAGTCCTCGTGCTGCAGGTTGTCCCCATAGCCGGTGTACAGGACGATCGGAAGCCTGGGACACAGCGCCACCAGCGAGCACGCCAGCTCGAGTCCGGTCATTCCGGGCATCGTCTGATCGGTGATCACCAGGTCGTAGCGGCTCGGATTGCGCTGAATGTCCTCGAGCGCCGGCACGGCGTTGTCGTGCGCACTCACCTCCAGGCCCCACCCTGACAGCAGCTCGCTCATGAACTGACGGACCAGCGCCTCGTCGTCGACCAGCAGCACGTGTCCGCTCAGACGCTCGCGCCCGACTCGCTCCGGCGCCGGCGCGGCGGGCAGCATGGTTTCGACCGCTGCCAGCTCCACGGGCGGCAAAAGGATGCGGAATGCCGTGCCACGCCCGGCTCCCGTCTCGACCAGGATGTGACCGCCGTGCTCGTGCACGATGCCGTGCACCGTCGCCAGTCCCATGCCGCTACCTTGGCCTACCGCCTTCGTGGTGAAGAACGGATCGAACATCCGCTCGAGCACCTCGGGCGCAATGCCTGGACCGCTGTCTCGCACCGTCAGCTCGATCATGCGCCCCGTGCGCACTCGCTTGCGGCAGGAAGCGCAGTCGTGCTCGATGTTCTCGACCACCTGCAGCGACAGCCGGATCGTTCCCGCGCCGTTCATTGCGTCGCGCGCGTTGATGCACAGGTTCATCAGCACCTGGTCCATCTGCACGCTGTCGAGCATCGCGGCCGGCACGTCCTCGTCGAGAATGGTACGAAGCGTGACGGTCGAAGGCAGCGTGGAGCGCAGCAGCTTGACCGATTCCTTCAGCAAGGCGGGTAGAGCCACCGCCTTGCGCTCACCGCGTTGGCCGCGGCTGAAGGTGAGCATCTGGCGGATCAGGTCGCGCGCGCGGTTTGCCGAGAGCTGTGCCTGATCCAGGTACTTGCCGAGCTTGGTGTCTCCCATGTCTACCTGCCGCTCGGTCGCGAGCACGAGGTAGCCCATGATGCTGGTCAGGATGTTGTTGAAATCGTGTGCGATGCCGCCGGTGAGGTGACCGATCGCCTCCATTTTCTGCGCCTGGCGCAACTGCGCCTCGAGCTGTGCGCGCTCGGTCTCGGCGCGCTTGCGCGCGGTAATGTCGCGCACGATCACCAGCAGGTGCGGCTTGCCGTGGTAATGCATCTGGGCACCGCGCACCTCGATGTCCACGGATTCCCCGGTGCCGCGGCGGGCGCGGCACTCCTGGTGGAATGGCCCTCCGGTCATCACGGTGAGCGCGAGTTCGTTGCAGATCTCGGGACTGTCGGGCGTGAGCACGTCTGCCGGATGTGCACCCACCAGCTGCTCTCGCGTGTAGTCGAGCATCGACAGGAAGGCGGGATTGGCGTCGACGATGCTGCCCTCGGCGTCGAGAACGACCATCCCGTCAACCGATGCGGCGAAGATCGCGCGGTACTGCTCCTCGCTCGCGCGCAGTTTCTCGGCCGCGCTGCCGCGCTCGATCTCTGCGACCGCGCGTGCGCCGAAGATCTTCAGCACGGACTCGACCAGAGCCACGTCACGAATCGACTTGCGGTCGACGGCACCAATCAGTCCGAGCGCCTTGCCGCTTCGGTCGAATAGCGGAAATGCAGCGTAGCTCTCGGCCGCGAACGGCCAGGACATGTCGAACGGAAAGCGCTGGCGCACGCCGTCTGTGTACGCGCGAAACTCCTTGCCCACCACGGTCTCGCATGGCGTGTGCTTCACCGGATACTCGTAACTGGGGTACGCGTGTCCGTCCTGCCACGTCGCCAGCGATCGCAGCATGGTCTGCTGCTCGTCGGCGAACACGGCGATGAAAGTCAGGTCCAGGTCGAGGGTAATGCTGAGTTGTCTGACGAGATCCTCGAATACCCTCTCCCCCTCGACGGCAGAGACGGCGAGCGCTGCGTTGCGCAAGGCATCCTCGGCACGCTTTCGCTCGGTGACCTCGCGCGTGAACGCCAGCACGCGCGGCTTGCCGGCGATGACTGCCGGCTTCAGGCACACCTCGTCCCAGTGCAGGCTGCCGTCACGGTTCTTGCGGTGCCACTCGAAGCGCACGGGGCCGCCGGCTTTAGCCTCCTGGACCCGCCGCAGCGCCTCCGCCTGCGTATAGGGGTGGTCGCCGGAACTGATCTCGCCTACCGTGATGCGCTTCATCTCCTCGGCGCTGTAGCCGAACAGCGCGCACGCCTTCGGATTCACGTCCACCAGCGCGCCGGTGTCCCAGTCGTGAACGAAGATCGCGTCCTCTGCGGCCTCGAAAATTGCCTGGTAGCTCGCCTCGGATACCCGCCGCGCTTCCTCCGTGCGCTGGCGCTCGATCTCGGCGGACGCGCGGGCGGAGAAAATCTTCAGCATCGACTCGATCAGGCCGCGGTCGCCCAGGGGGTGCTGCGACATGATGGCGATGAGGCCCAGCGGTGTGTTGGTCGAGTCGTTCAGCGGATAGGCGGCGTAGCCCTGGATCCCCAGACGCATGAAGGTGGGGTCGTCCCCGTAGATGTGCTGCACGCCTTCGGGGATGTAGCGGAACTCCTGTCCCACCACCGTGCCGCATACGGTACCTGGCAAACCGTACTCCATGACCGGTTCGAAGCTGCCATCGGCATAGATGGACAGCGTGCGGACCCGGTCATTCTCCGGCGTGACGCAGCGAGCGATGAAGGCGCACTCCACGCCCAGCGTGGTGGCGAGATAGCGCGTCAGTTCCTGGAACAGCGCATCGCCCTCCGCGGTGGACACGGCCAGCGCCGCGC
>JAEZCG010000216.1 GCA_023430065.1 Pseudomonadota bacterium
GTTGGACGCACGCAGCGCCTCCTCGATGCGCTTGCGCTCGCTGATGTCGCGCGCGACGCCGGCCACGCCGACCACTGCACCGCTGTCGTCGAGCACCGGGGATTTGACCACCTCGTACCAGCGCTGGGTGCCGTAGCGGCCCATCTCGTCCAGGCACAGGCTGCGTCCGGTGCGCAGCACCTGCAGGTCCTCCTCGCGATTGCGCTGGGCGACCTGTGCCGGCATGAAATCGGCATCGCTGCGGCCCACGACCTCCTGCCCGGAGACCCCCAGAAGCGTCGCGACACGCTCATTGACCGCCAGGAAACGCAGATCCCGGTCCTTCAACCACGCCATGTCGGGGATGCTGTGCAGCAGCGCCGCCTGGCGCTGGAGAATCTCCCCACGTTCACGCTCGGCACGCCGACGCTCCTCGACCTCTCGACTGAGGCTGGCATTGGCCTGCTCCAACTCGCGGGTGCGTGCACGCACGCGCTGCTCCAGTTCCTGGTTCGCCCGGGTGAGCGCCAGTTCCGCCTGGCGACGCGCAGTGACGTCCATGCAGGTGCCGATCCAGGCCACCAGCGCGCCGTGTTCGTCGCGTTCCGGCAGCGCCGACAGGCTGACGTGCATCGGCTCCCTGTCCTGCGCGACCAGCCGGCAGTCCTGCTGGAACGGCTCGTGGTTGCGCACCGCCTCATGCCACGCCTCCACCACACGCCGCCGGTCCTGCGGGTGGACGGCGCGTGCCCATCCATCCCCTGCGGCGTCCGCCTCGCTCAATCCGAACAGGCTGCGCCAGCGTTCGTTGACGAACCGGAACCGGCCCACCGCATCCGCCACGAAGATCCCGATCGGCGCATGCCGCGCCAGCTCGCTGAAGCGACGCGCGCGGGCCCGCGCTGCATCGCTCATGCGCAGCGCCAGCAGGGAGGCTCGCGCCTGGCCGCTGGCCAGTCCGAGCAGCGATACGAACAGCAGCAGGCTCACCGCAGTGCCGGCGATCAGGATCGCGCTTGACGCATCCTCGGCCATTGCCCCGCCGAGTCGCGTGCTCGGCGTGATCTCCACGCTCCACAGACGATCCTCCACCGCGACCGCCTGCGTACGCGCGCGGGTCGGATCGCTTTCTCCCGGTGAGCGGTACATCAGGCGCCCGGCGGCCGGTTCGCCGTCGTAGACGCGCACGACCACCTCATCCATGGCCGCCGCACCCACCCACTGCATGAGCGCATTCAGGTCCACGATGGCCAGCAAGTGGCCGGAATCGCTGGCCGCATCACCGGTCCGGGCCGCCAGCGCCACCGCCAGCTGCGGCGGGGCGGCCGCGTCGGAGCGCAGCAACGGTGACACGGCAGGGGTTCCCGATGCTTCCGCGGCACGCAAGGCCGCACGCAGCCCCGGCTGGCCGCTCAGCACGGACACGGTCCGCTCGTCCCCCGGTGCGGGGGCCGCAAAGCGCACCATCAGCGGCGTGCCGTCTGCGGCTCCCGTCGCGCGGACGGCGAACAGCAGGGAGCGCAACCCGGGCGAGCGACGCTGGAAGTCGAGGGTATCGGCGAATTCACGCCAGGCGTTGTCCGAACGCGGCGGGTCGGCAACCAGCCAGGCGCGGGCGGCCAGCAGGAGGGCGGCATACGTGCTGAACGCCTCGCCCAGGCGTGTGCTGACGATCGCGGAACGCTGGGCAAGCACGCGCTCGACGTGGGATTCGGCTACCCGCTGGCTGTGCAGCCACAACGCGCAGGTCGCGGCGAGGCCCGTGAGCAGGGCGGTCCAGGCCAGCACACGGCCCCAGCGCGCCGACATGGCGCGCCGCGCACGAGGCGGCAGTCGCGAGGCAGACCTATAATTCTCCGGCATTCCTTTCCTACGGTGATCGCATGGGCAACCGCCTCACCAAGATTTATACCCGGACCGGCGACGATGGAACGACCGGCCTGGGAGACGGATCGCGCGTGGCCAAGGACAACGCGCGCGTTCAGGCACTGGGCACGGTCGACGAGTTGAACAGCTGCGTAGGGGTTCTGCTTGCCGAACCGCTCGACGAGGACGTGCGCGAGAGCCTGGTCGCGATCCAGCACGACCTGTTCGATCTCGGCGGCGAACTGTCCATTCCCGGCTTCGAGGCGCTGCGCGAGGAGCAGGTGGCTGGCCTCGAAGGCCTGCTCGACCGCCACAATGCCACACTCGACCCGCTCAAGGAGTTCATCCTGCCCGGCGGCACCCGTGCCGCTGCGCTGTGCCATCTGGCCCGAACGGTATGCCGGCGCGCCGAGCGCTGCGTGGCGACCCTCGCATCCATCCAGCCGGTCGGTCCGTATTCCCTGCAGTATCTGAACCGCTTGTCCGACCTGCTGTTCGTGCTGGCGCGCGTACTCAACCGGCGCGGCGGGGGCAGCGACGTGCTATGGCGCAAGGACCGGGGACGAAAGGAGGGCGCTCAGTGACGCGAGACGGGCATTCCCGGCCAGGTGCCGGGGGCACTGGGAACGGTGGCTGATCCGGCCGACCTGGCAGCGCTCATGACGCGATGTGCGATGCGCGATCAGCGCGCCTTCGCGCAGCTCTACGCCAGCAGCGCCGGTCGACTGTACGCGGTGGCATTGCGCATCGTGCGCCGCCACGACTGGGCCGAGGACATCCTGCAGGAAAGTTTCGTCAGCATCTGGACCCACATCGGGGACTACACGGCGCAGAAGAGCGCCCCGATGACATGGATGACGGCGATCGTGCGCAATCGCGCGCTCGATTGGTTGCGGCGCCCCGAGCTCGAGCGCGGCGGCGACGATTACGACCTGCTCGTCGCCAGCATGCCCGACGAGGCGCACGGACCCGCTGAGCGCACGCGGGCAAGCCGCGCCGCCAGTGCCCTCGCCGACTGCATGGAGACGCTCAGTCCCGACCAACGGCAGAGCCTGGCACTGGCCTATGTGCACGGGTTGTCCCACGCGGAGCTTTCCGCTCATCTGCGCGAGCCCCTGGGGACGGTGAAAACCTGGGTGCGGCGGGGGCTGGAGCGCCTGCGCGGATGCCTCGACGCGAAAGGCGAGACCGGCACATGAAACGGCTGACCCGGGAACTGCGCGATGCGCTGGCCGCCGAGTACGCGCTCGGCACCCTGCGCGGGCGCGCCCGCCGGCGCTTCGAGCGATGGCTCTCCGCGGATGCCGCCCTGCAACGCAGCGTCGAGGCCTGGCAGGAGCGATTCATGGCGCTGGAGGAAGGCCTGCCGCCCATTCAGCCGCCACACCGGGTATGGGCCGGCGTCGAGGCGCGCATCGGCAGCACGGGCGAAGCGAGACACGGCGGGCTGTGGCACAGCCTGGGGTTTTGGCGGGGTGCGACTTTCGCCAGTACGGTGGCGGCGCTCGGGTTGCTCGGGCTGCTCTCGTTCAC
>JAEZCG010000228.1 GCA_023430065.1 Pseudomonadota bacterium
GCATGTACCAGGACGCGGCTGCACCCTGGAGTCCATCGCGGGGGACGAAGCGATGGGGCCCGTGCGCGCCGCCCGTGCCGTTGCGCGGGCACCCGATCCCGCCGTCCAGTCCATCCTCGACCGCGCGCTGGCCGATGCCGCGGCCCGCACCCGCGCATTGGCGGTGATGCACGACGGCCGCCTCGTGGCGGAGGCCTACGCGCCCGGCTTCTCGCCGCACACCGCGCTGCCCGGCTGGTCCATGAGCAAGACGATGACGGCGGTGCTGGCAGGCATGGCCGTCGGCCGCGGCGCCTTGAGGCTGGATAGCGCCACGCTGCTTCCGCAGTGGGCGCGCGACAGCCGCCGTGACATCGCACTCGATCACCTGCTGCGCATGACCGACGGGCTGGCGTTCGACGAGGATCCGGGCAACCCGCTGTCCGATGCGGTTGCCATGCTGCTGCTGGAGCCGGATGCGGCCGGGTTCGCGGCGGGCAAGCCGCTGCGCGCCACACCGGGCAGCACGTGGCGCTACTCGAGCGGAAGCACGAACGTGCTGATGCGCGTCGTCGCCGACGCCCTCGGCTATGCGGGCGCGGCGGCCGCGCGGCTTCCGCGCGAATTCCTGTTCACGCCGCTGGGCCTGCACAGCGCCGTGGTGGAGCCCGACGCTTCGGGGCTCCCGGTGGGCTCGTCATTCATGCACGCGAGCCCGCACGACTGGCTGCGTTTCGGGCAGTTCCTGTTGCGGGACGGTGTGTGGGACGGCGTGCGCCTGCTGCCCCAGGGCTGGGTGCGCGGCATGACCACGCTCACGCCTGCTTCCGGCCCCCATGCGTTCGGCGCGCATGTGTGGCTGCGCGTACCCGAGGCGTACGCGGGCCCGCGCGCGACGCGACGCACGCTTCCGGCCGGGACTTTCCACGCCGTCGGACACGAGGGTCAGTTCCTCAGCGTCGTACCCGGACGCGGCCTGGTGGTGCTGCGCCTGGGCGTCACGCGTCCCCCGCACAAATGGGATCACCAGGCCCTTCTCGCCGGCGTGCTCGACGCGCTCGCCTCCGCGCGGGGAGGCATCACCCCAGCGCAGGCAGAAAGCCGGACAGTGCGTGAATGAACACGCCGATGGCACCGCCGATCAGGGTGCCGTTCACGCGGATGTACTGCAGATCGCGCCCGATCGCCAGTTCGATGCGGCGGGTGAACACCTCGGTATCCCAGCGGCGTACAGTGTCTTCGATGAGCGCGGCCACCGCTTGACGACGCTGCCGCACCAGATCGGCCAGCACCCGGCGCAACCAGGCATTGAACGCCTCCGACACCGCATCGTCGGCGAGCAGATTCTCGCCGATCGCGCGCACCGCATCCTGCAGACCGGCCTGCAGACGGGAATCCGGCGAGCGCACATCCTCGCGCAAGCGCTCGCGCAGCCTGTCCCACACCTGATTCAGGTACTCGGCCAGAGCCGGATGTCCCAGCAGCGCCTGCTTCAGGCGCTCGGCGCGCGCACGTTGTTCGGGCGACTCGCGCAGCGACACGACGTAGCCGTCCAGCAGCGCGGCAAAGCGCTGCCGCCAGGCGTGCTGGGGATCCGCACCGATCTCGGCGAGCGTGTCCTCCGCCGCGCGCATGATCCGATCCGAGATGGCCTCGTCCACGCCGAGCTTCTTCCACAACCATGCCGTCTTCTCGCGCACCTTGGCGCGGATCTCGGGTTCCGAGGACTCGAGGAGGCGCCGCACCTGCGCCAGCAACTCGTCCAGCAAGCGCTGGTGCTGACCGCTTGCGGCCAGGACCTCCAGGACGTTGGCCGCAAGCGGCGCGAGTTCGATGCGTTCCAGCGCCGCGGACAGGTTGCGCTTCACGAAGTGGCGCGCCGGTTCGTCTGCGACGGTATCGAGGACCTGCGGGACGCAGCGCGCGACGTGCGCCACGAGGGGATCGGTGCGCGACGGATCGGCCAGCCAGCGTGCGGCGATGCGTGCGAAGTCGATGTCCGTCAGACGAGTGAGGACCACTTCGTCGGACAGGAAGTTGCGCTGCACGAAATCGCCCAGCGTGCGGCCGATCCGGTCCTTGTTCTGGGGAACGATGGCGGTGTGCGGGAGAGGGACGCGAAGCGGATGCCGGAACAGGGCCGTCACCGCGAACCAGTCGGCCAGCCCGCCGACCAGGGCCGCCTCGCAGAAGGCGCGCAGGTAGCCCAGCGCCGGATGCCGCTGCTCCACCATCCGCGCGACCACGTACACGACGGCGATCGCCGCGAGCAGGAGCGACGCGGCGCGCTGCATGCGGCGCAGTTGGAGCGCACGCACGGCGTCGTCGCGTGGCTCGCTGGAATCGTGCTCGATCATCGACGCGTGTTCACGATCCCGACAGCAGGACGTGGGCGATGCCGAAGTAGATCAGCAGCGACAGGACGTCCTGGACGATGGTCGCGATCGGTCCGCTGCCGTATGCCGGATCGCGACCGGCATGGGCGAGCAGCCAGGGAAGCAGAAGTCCCACGGTGGTGGCCACGGTACCGGCCGCCAGCAGCGACAGCGCCACCACCGCGCCCAGGCGCACATCGCCGAAAGCCAGCCAGATCAGGGGAAAGCTCACTGCGCCGAGCGTGAGCCCGATGAGCATTCCGGTGCGCATCTCCCCGGCCACGAGCGTGCGCAGAGGAACGTGGCTGAGCGACAGTCCCCGCACCGTGATCGCCTCGGTCTGCGTTCCGATCGCGTCGGCCAGATAGACGATGCCGGGGATGAAGAACGCGAGGGCGACGCGCGAGGACAGCGCCGCCTCGAACGACGCGACGATGAAGGTGGCGAACACGCTTCCCAGCAGCCCGAGCAGCAGCCACGGGAGCCGATCGCGCGCGCGTCGCACCGGCGGCGCCTCCATCGCATCGCGCGCCTGCGCCGTTTCCTCCCGGATGCCGGCGAGGCGGTGGATGTCTTCCACGTGCTCGCGGCGCAGCACGCGCAGCAGCGTACGCGGCGGCATCGCACCCACGAGACGGCCGTGCCCGTCGGTGATCGGCACCGCAACGAGCGCGTGGCGCAGGGCATGCGAGGCGATGCGCTCCTGCGACCAGGACGGGTGCGCCGGCAGTGGCGCACTCATCAACGTGCCGAGCGCATCGTCGCGCCGCGCGGCGAACAGCTTGGCCAGCTCGATGCGCCCGATCAGCACGCCGGCAGCATCGACGACGTACACGCAGTCGTCGTGCTCGAAGCTACCCGCCTGCAGCATCGCCAGCGCCTCGCCCACGGTCGCCGTGGGAGCAGCCGTCGGCACGCGACGCGCCACCCCCGCATCCCCGTCCGCTCGCCCGTTCACCGGCCTGCCCCGCGCCGGCCGTCTCGCGCCTGCCGCCTGCAACCACCAAGCGGCGGGCAGTTGTCAATGTAAACGGGGCAAAGCGCCCCACGTTCACAGTGTCGTAACCGGAACAAGGGCGCGCCCGCTTGTCCCCGCGACGGGTCCCCACTAGACTTCCGCCGGGACCTGAGAAGAGTAAGAATCATGATCGTTTACGATTTGTTGTGCGAGAACGCGCATCGCTTCGAGGGGTGGTTCGCCTCCCCGGAAGCCTTCTCGCATCAGCACGACGCCGGTCAGCTGGCGTGCCCGATGTGCGGCTCCTCCAGCGTGCAGAAGCAGCCCTCTGCGCCGTATGTCCAGACCGGCGGCGGCAATGACAACGGACAGGCCGTGATGGCAAACCCCGAGCTGTTGGAAAGCATGCGCAAGAAGTTCGTCGAGTTCGTCCTGCAGCACACCGAGGACGTCGGCGGACGCTTCGCCGAGGAAGCACGCGCCATCCACTACAAGGAAGCGCCCGATCGCGCGATACGCGGCCAGGCGTCGGAACAAGACACCAAGACGTTGCAGGAGGAGGGCATCGAGGTGTTCGCCCTGCCCGTCCCGGTACTGCCCAAGGACAAGCTGCACTAGCGTCCGGTCCGTCGCCGGCGCACGCCCCGCTCATGCCCGCGCTCCCGCCCCTGCTCGTGCTGGGCGCAGGTGTGGTCATCGTCTCCACCGCCTCCATCCTCATCCGCCTCGCCCAGGCCGAGGGGGCGCACTCCCTGACCATCGCCGCGGTCCGGCTCGGGTTGGCCACCGCCGTGCTGCTGCCTGCGGCCTTGCGCGCGGCACACGCGAACCTGCCCGCGCCGCGTGCGCGCGATGTGTTCCTCGCCCTCGGATCCGGCGCGCTGCTGGCCATCCACTTCTGGTCCTGGATCGAATCGCTACAGCATACATCCGTGGCGAGCAGCACGATCCTCGTCACCACCAATCCGCTGTGGGTCGCGCTCGCTGCCGCGCTGTTCCTGGGCGAACGTCCCGGACGCGCCGCCATCGCAGGGATCGGACTGTCGCTGCTGGGGACTGCGCTCACGTTCGTCGCCGATGTGCAGCACGTCGCGGCGAACCGCGCGCCGCTGCTCGGCAACACGCTCGCACTCGTGGGCGCGCTCGCCGCATCCGGTTATCTACTCGCGGGCCGCGCATTGCGCACGCGCCTGCCACTGATCCTGTACATCACGCTGGCATATGGAGGCGGCGCCGTGCTGCTCGGCCTCGCACATACGGTGTCCGGCACGCCGGCGGCCGGGCTGACTTCCCTCGCGTGGCTGCTCTTGGCCGCCCTCGCACTCGGCCCGCAATTGCTGGGGCACACCGCGTTCAACTACGCCTTGCGTCACCTGTCCGCGACATTCGTCGCGCTCGCCATCCTCGGCGAGCCGGTCGGCTCCGCCCTGCTCGCGTGGCTGTTGTTCGACGAACGCTTCGGCGGCGTGCAGCTGGCCGGCTTCGCTCTGCTGCTCTGCGGAATCTATCTCGCTGCTCGCGGCGAACGACAAGGGGTGACCGCCGCACAGGGAGTCCGGCAGGCGCCACCGGAGTAGCAGCCTCGCCGCTCGACTGCCAATGCTGCGAAGCAACCAGAACCGCTTCGTGCGCAGGGCGGAAATCCCTTGCTCTAC
This sequence comes from Pseudomonadota bacterium, assembly GCA_023430065.1. Taxonomy (GTDB): domain Bacteria; phylum Pseudomonadota; class Gammaproteobacteria; order Burkholderiales; family SHXO01; genus SHXO01. Next base: position 4,968 of record JAEZCG010000228.1, read on the forward strand.
GGATTTCACCGGTACTACAGTATGCCTCGGCCATCATGCGTCACGCGCAGTTCGGCCAGCCCGCCTGCGGCATGAGACCAGGAAGCGCCTTCCAACAACAAAGGGAGAGGAGAGTCCATGGAGTTCAACATACTGCAAGCGTTCAAGGGGTTGAAGGACAGACCCACGAATCCGTTCAACGCAGACGAGATCGGCACCTCGTTGTTCATGGCGGGGAACATGGGCGATCAGATCTCGGCGAAGATGGACGGCTACGCCGCGAAAGCCGGGATGTCGCGGCGGAGCTTCATCCGATCGTCGCTCGGATTGTCTGCCGCGATGCTCGCCGCCAACGAAGTCACCGGCATGAAGTTCTTCGAAGTCGGCGAGGCGGAGGCCGCCGACGTCGACGCGAAGAAGGAAGCGATCCAGCTCGCCCGCGCGAGCAGCGATTTCGTCGTCGACGCCCACACCCACGTCTGTACGCGACCCGGACACTACGTGCTGGGCGAGAACACCAGCGAGCGGGGCATGTGGTTCGTCCAGCTGCTCGACGACCTGGGCAAGGCGTTCGGGCTGCCCAACGGCACGCGCGACATGAACGTCGAGAACTACGGGAAGCTGATCCTGAAGGAGTCGGACACCACCGTCGGCATCTTCAACCCGTTCGGGTTCAAGGAGCACTACGGCAACCAGGACATGATCCCGATGGAGTATCAGGTCCAGGTCCGCAACAACTGGCCCGATAGCACCATCATGCTGGCCGGCGGGCTCACCCCCAACCAGGGCCTGGGCGAGACGCTCGATCGCCTGCGCATGTACGTGAGCGATTACAAGATCTCGGGTCTGAAGCTGTACACGTTCGATGCCACCGACAAGAAGGGGTGGTGGTTCGACGACGAGAAGCTGGCCTATCCGATCTGGGAGGAGTGCCGCAAGCTGGGCGTGAAGAACATCGGCTGCCACAAGGGCATTCCGTTCGGACAGTTCTACGCGCGCTATGCGCACTGCGAGGATTTCGACGCCGCGGCGGACGACTTCCTCGACCTGAACTTCATCGCCTACCACTCCGCCTGGCCGTATCACAACGAGCTGGCGGCGTTGAAGGGCTTCAAGCCGCAGCGCAAGAACCTGTACTGTGAAGTCGGTTCCACGTTCGCCGCCACGGTCACCAGTCGTCCGCTCGAGTGCGCCCACGTGCTCGGCACACTGCTGCGGGACCTGGGACCCGACTACGTGCTGTGGGGCACCGACTCGCTGCTGTGGGGCAATCCGCAGTGGCAGATCGAGGCGTTCCGCAAGTTCCAGATCCCGGATCAGCTGGTCGAAGGTCACGGCTATCCGAAGATCACGCCGGAGATTCGGCGCAAGGTGTTCGGCGAGAATGCCGCGCGCCTGTGGAACATCGACAAGACCAAGGCCATGCAGGCGAAGGCCGACATCGTCGCCAAGGCGTTTGCCTGAGCGGCAATCGGCGCGGCGCGGGCCGACCCGAGGGTCGGCCCGTTTTTGTCGATACGCGCGAACGCGAGTCGGGAGACCCACGTGCCCACCTATGAATATGCATGCGACCCGTGCCTGACCATCTACCGCACACGGCATGGCATGAACGAGCAGGGCCCGCAATCCTGCGGCAAGTGCCAGGGGCCGCTGCGCAAGCTGCTGTCCGCACCGCACGTGAACGTGCGCAACTACGGCGGCCCGACCGAGGCCAAGTATGCGAATCTGTCGGAGAGCGACGAGATCGCCAAGGAGAAGGAACTGCAGAAGGTCTACGAGACCATCTGGGTTCCGCCGGAGGTCAAGCACAGTCCCTGGGACGACGACCACGCCCACTGAGAGGAGGTCCGCGATGGCGGTTCGGGCGCGCGCTGCGACGGCGCTTGCCTGTGCGTTGAGCGCGCCGTGGCTGCTGGCGGCAGCCCTGGACCGACTGCCGGCCGCGGCGTTGTCGGCGGGCCCGTTCACGGTCGCGGAAGCCGGGCCGGGCAGCTTCCTCGTCCCGGTGCCCACCCTCACCAAGGAACAGTCAGCGACGTTCGCCGCCGGGCACGAGCAGTTCAACGAAGCCTGGGTGGTCGCACCGGATCCAGGCGGCGTATGGGGTCTGGGGCCGACCTTCAACGAGGATCGCTGTGTGCACTGCCATGAGCGCAACGGCCGGGCACGCGCCCCGCGCGATGGCGGGCAGGCGGTGCGCGGCATGCTCGTGCGGCTCAGCATTCCCGGCCGCTCCGCCGAGGGCGCACCGCTGCCGCATCCCGTGTACGGCGATCAGTTGCAGAACCACGGCATCGAGGGGCGCGTGCCGGCCGAAGGGCAGGCGTCGTTCGCCTACGAGGAGCGCGAGGTACGCTTCGCCGACGGCGAGCGGGTGCACCTGCGCACGCCGAGAATCGCGTACGAGCAGCTGGTGTTCGGCGCCTTCGATGCGAACGTCCTGACCTCGCCCCGGGTCGCGCCGGCCATGGTCGGGCTCGGGCTGCTCGAAGCCGTCCCCGAGGAAGCGCTGCGGGCGATCGCGCAGGATCAGGCCGCGCACGGCATCAGCGGACGTCCCAACCGGGTGTGGGACATGGAGAACGAGCAGACCGTGATCGGCCGCTTCGGCTGGAAGGCCAACCAGCCCAACATCCGTCAGCAGGTGGCCGCTGCCTTTCATGCAGACATCGGTGCGACGACCTACATGTTTCCCGAGGAGAACTGCCCGAGCGTGCAGAAGGAATGCCTGGACCTGCCGTCGGCGAGCAAATGCGGCGGGCAGGGCGGCTGCACCGGCAACATGTTCCGGCCGGAGGTCGTCCCGAGCCGGCTGACCAACATCACCTTCTACCTGCAGGCGCTGGCGGTGCCCGCGCGTCGAAACGTGGACGACCCGCAGGTGCGCGAGGGCGAGGCGCTGTTCGTGCAGGCCAGATGCAGCGTCTGCCACGTCCCCGAGTTGCGCACCGGCCCGATGCCCGGGCTCTCCGCACAGGGAGTGACCATCCGACCGTATACCGATCTGCTGCTGCACGACATGGGGGAGGAACTGGCCGACAACCGACCCGACTTCGAGGCCGACGGACGCGAGTGGCGCACGCCGCCGCTGTGGGGAATCGGTCTGCTGAACACGGTGAATGGGCATACCGACCTGCTGCACGACGGCCGCGCGCGCAACGTCACCGAAGCCATCCTGTGGCACGGTGGCGAGGCGCACGCCTCACGCGAGGCGTTCCGCATCATGAGCAGGGGCGAGCGCGAAGCCCTGCTGCGCTTCGTCGAGTCGCTCTGACATGTCACTGGATCCGCAGGCACGCGCGGTCATCGACGCAGTCGGGGCGATGAATCTCTCGCCTCCGGACCAGGTCCCGGTCGCGGAGGCGCGCGCACAGTACATGCGCGGACGCGCCGGCTTCCTCCCGCCCGAGGAGGCGGTGGCGAGCGTCCGCGATCTCGCCCTTTCCGCGCCCGGCGGTCCGCTGCCCGTACGCATCTACCGGCCGCTCGGCGCGCCGGCGTCGGAAGCGCTGCCCGCCCTCGTGTTCTATCACGGCGGCGGCTGGGTGTTCGGCAATCTCGACAGCCACGACCGGCTGTGCCGCTCACTCGCCAACGGCGCGCGCTGCTGCGTGGTGGCGGTGGACTACCGGCTGGCACCGGAACACCGCTTCCCGGCTGCGGTGGACGATGCCATCGCCGCCCTCGAGCACGTGATGGCCAATGCGCCGGCCCTGCGCATCGATGGCGCACGCATCGCGGCTGCGGGCGACAGTGCGGGCGGCAACCTGGTGGCGGTCGCGGCGCTGCACCTGCGCGATCGCGGTGGGCCGCGGCTCGTGCTGCAGACCCTGCTCTATCCCGTCACCGACCTGCGCATGCGCAGCGCGTCGTATCGAACGCTGGGCAGCGGCTATCTGCTCACTGCCCAGCGCATGCACTATTTCGCGCAGCAGTACCTGAACGGGCCCGACGATGCACTCGACTGGCGTGCCTCGCCGCTGCTTGCCCCCTCCCTGGCCGGCCTGCCACCGGCGCTGGTGATCACCGCCGGTCACGACCCGCTGGTGGACGAGGGCAAGGCGTACGCGGACCGGCTGGCGGCCGAGGGCGTAAGCGCTCGCTACGTCTGCTACCCGGGCATGATCCACGGGTTCATGACGATGGCGGGCGCGCTCGACCGGGGGCGGGAGGCGGTGGCGCAAACGGCGGCGGCGCTGCGCGACGCATTCGCCTGAGCAGGCGAACGAATCAGGCCGACTTGAGTTCGCCCAGCGCCTGCCCGGGCGGGACGTAGCGGCGCCCCACATCCTGTGCGAGGCCGCGATGCGTGACGTGGCCGGCGCAGATCTGCAGACCGTTGCACAGCCCGGCGTCCTCGGACAGCGCGCGCTGGATCCCCTTGTCGGCGAGATCGAGGACGTAGCGGATGGTCGCCTGCGTCAGGGCGAGCGTCGCGGTCCGGGCCGCCGCAGAGGGCATGTTGGGCACGCAGTAGTGGATGACGCCCTCTTCCACGTAGGTCGGGTGGGTGTGCGAGGTGGGGCGGGACGTCTGCGCGATGCCGCCCTGATCGATGGAGATGTCCACGAACACCGAGCCTGGACGCATCCGGCGCAGCATCGCGCGATCGATCAGCTTGGGCGCCAGCTTGCCCGGGGTGAGCGTGGCGCCGACGACGAGGTCCGCCTCGGCGACGTGTTGCGCGAGCGTCAGGGCCTGCGAGTAGCAGGTCTTCACGCGCCCGCCGTGCACGTCCTCGAGGTGCGCGAGCGCGTCCGGATCGATGTCGAATACGGTCACGTCCGCCCCCATGCCCATCGCGACGCGCGCAGCGTTCCGGCCGGACACCCCGCCGCCCACCACCACCACCTTCCCCGGCGGCACGCCGGGCACACCGCCGAGCAGGACGCCGCTCCCGCCGTTGGTCATCTGCAGTGCCCAGGCGCCGAACTGAATCGCGAGCTTGCCCGCAATGCGCGACATCGGGGCCAGCAGCGGCAGAGCGCCGCTCGCGTCCGTCACCGTCTCGTAGGCGATGCCGATGGTGCCTGCCGCCAGCAGCGTGTCGAGCAGCTCGGGGTCGGGCGCCAGGTGAAGGTAGGTGAACAGCACCTGCCCGCGCCGCTGCAACGGATACTCGGACGGCTGGAGTTCCTTGACCTTGACCACCAGGTCGGCCTCCCACACGTCCCGCTGCGCGCCGATGCGCGCGCCGGCAGCCAGATAGGCCTCGTCGGGGAAGCCGGTGCCGGCGCCTGCCTGCGTCTCCACCAGCACATCGTGGCCGTGCGTGACCAGGGTATGTACGCCGGCGGGCGTGATGCCCACCCGATACTCGTGGTCTTTGATCTCCTTGGGTACGCCGATGAGCATGGTGTCCTGAAACGATGAGGGTTCGTCGAGCGCCCGGCGACGCCTGTTTCTTCGCCGTGTGCGGCAGTCCGGCACTATCCTGCCAAAGTCGGCGATTCGGTGCATGCACGCATACACGCGTAGGATGCATGGAACCTAGGAGGAAGAGCGATGTGGCATTCGATGCGGTTCATGTACGCGTGGCTCGGCGCACCGGCGCTCGGGCTGCTTCTCGCCGCCTGCGTCCTGCTGGGGTCGACCGTCGCACACGCACAGATCCAGGGCGCCATCCCCGAGTCGGCGCTGCGCGAGCCGTGGAGCCTGCATCTGGCGATCGTCGACTCGCTGGCGGGTCGCATCGAGGCGGCGCAGCCCGCGCTGCGCGAACCGCTTGCCGATGCACTGGCCACCCTGCAGGTGAGTCTGGGCGAGTACGAGACGCAGTTCGACCGGACCATCGACCGGCTGGCCGCCGATCCGAACTTCACGTTTGCGGCAACCGAGGTGTCCTTCGAGCTCGCCGGTCAGGTAGCCGACATCGGCATGCATCTGGACACGGTGTATGCGTTGCTCGGCGTGCGGGAGCGTGCCGACGTGCGCGAGGCCCAGGCGGCGCTGCAGGAATTGCATCGGCTCCTGCATGCAAAGACCTACTTCGAACGCGACGTGCTGGCCGGAATCTTGAGTCGACCGCAGACGGTCGAGTTGGCGACGCGCTGGTGGAACGGCGAGGAGCGCGCCATCGCCCTGAAGAAGCGGGTGGCCGAGCTGCGCGAACGGCTGGAGGGGTCGCCCTCCTCAGCGCGCTGAGGGTGCGGACGCGCGCAGATCCGCGCTCGTCCTGCGCAGCCGCCACGCCAGACGCGCGCCGAGCAGTGCCGTGAGCACACACGCGAACAGAACGGGCTCGGTGATGTCCTTCTTCACCAGCCACCAGAAGTGCGCCACACCGAGGGTGGCGATGACGTAGACGAGCCGGTGCAGGCGCTGCCAGCGTACAGCGCCCAGCCGTCTCACCATCGTGTTGGTGGAGGTGGCTGCGAGCGGGACCAGCAGGACGAATGCCGCGAAGCCGATGGTGACGAAGGGGCGCTTGACGATGTCCTTCGCAATCGACGCCCAATCGAAGAACTGATCGAGCCACAGATAGATCGCGAAATGCAGGGTCGCGTAGAAGAACGCGAACAGACCCAGCATGCGGCGCAGGCGCAGCAGCCAGTTCATCCCGGTCAGGCGGCGCAGCGGCGTCACCGTCAGGGTGATCATCAACAAGGCGAGCGTCCACCACCCGGTGGAGTGCGTGATGGACTCGATGGGGTTGGCGCCCAGGCCATCCGCGCCCGCGAGCCACGCGAGGCGGACCAGCGGCGCCAGGCACAGCAGGAAGGTCAGGCGCTTGATCCACTCGACCTGAGCGCCGCGGAGCGACTTCATGGGCCGCGACCGGGTCAGAAGTTCTTCTTCAGGTCCATTCCCGCGTAGAGCGATGCGACTTGATCGGCGTAACCGTTGAACATCAGTGTCGGCCGCTTGCCGAGTTCGCCGATGCGCCGTTCGCGCGCCTGGCTCCAGCGCGGATGGTCGACATCCGGGTTGACGTTGGAGTAGAAGCCGTACTCGTTCGGCTGTGCCATGTTCCAGGCTGTCTTCGGCTGGGTTCTGGTGAAGCGGATCTTCACGATCGACTTCCCGCTCTTGAACCCATACTTCCAGGGTACGATCACGCGCACGGGGGCACCGTTCTGGTTGGGCAGGACCTCACCGTACAGGCCCACACACAGCAAAGCCAGCGGATGCATGGCCTCGTCCATGCGCAGTCCTTCCACGTAGGGCCAGTTCAGCACCCGGTAGGCCAGGCCGGGCATCTGTTCCCGGTCCGCGAGCGTGACGAATTCCACGAACCGCGCGTTGCCGGTGGGCTCGATGCGCTTGATCAGTTCACTCAGGCTGTACCCGACCCAGGGCACCACCATCGACCAGCCCTCGACGCAGCGCAGGCGATAGACGCGCTCTTCCAGGGGCGCCAGCTTGAGCAGCTCTTCGATGCCTAGGGTGCCAGGCTTCTTCACCTCGCCCTCGATGGCGACCGTCCACGGCCGGGTGCGCAGCGTGTGCGCGTTCTCCGCCGGCTCGTCCTTGTCGGTGCCGAACTCGTAATAGTTGTTGTAGGTCGTGACGTCCTTGTACCGGGTCTTCTCCTCGGCGGTGCTGAATGGGCTCCGGCGCAGACCGGACAGCTTCTGCGCCGCGGCGTGCCCCGGCTGGGGATGCAGCAGCACGCCGGCACCGGCCGCGGCGGTCAGCATCCCCACCGAGCGCAGGAAGTCACGCCTGCCTCGGTACAGATCGGGCGTGGTGATTTCGGACGGCGCGATATCGGCCGGGCGTCGGATCAGCATCGTTGTTCCTCGCAGTGCAATGGGTTCGGTCCCTGAGATACGAAGACAGCGCCGGGCTGGATGCAGGTTCGACCCGCTCGCGTTGCGACCGTTCCTGGCGGCCGGCCTGCGGGAAGGGGAGCCCGCGACGAGGCATCCGCCTAGAGCAGGAACAGCGTGGCCAGGCCGAGGAAGATGAAGAACCCGCCGCTATCGGTGATCGCCGTGATCAGCACGCTCGAACCCACGGCGGGATCCCGCCCGAGCTTGAACATGAGCATGGGAATGAACACGCCGAACAGTGCGGCCACGAGCAGGTTCAGCGTCATCGCCGCCGTCATCACCAGCCCCAGTGGAATGCTGTGGTAGAGCAGCATCGCGAACACGCCGATGATGCCGCCCCACACGACGCCGTTGAGCAGCGCGATGACGATCTCCTTAGTGACCAGTGCGCGCGCGTTGGCCTGGCTGATCTGGCCCAGTGCCAGGGCGCGTACGATCATGGTGATCGTCTGATTGCCCGAGTTGCCGCCGATGCCGGCCACGATCGGCATGAGCGCGGCCAGCGCGACCAGCTTCTCGATCGACCCTTCGAACACGCCGATCACGCGCGAGGCGACGAAGGCCGTCACCAGGTTCACCGCCAGCCATGTCCAGCGGTTACGCGCGCTCGCCCAGACCGAGGCGAAGATGTCCTCTTCCTGTCGCAGACCGCCGAGCTTCAGCCGCTCGTTCTCGGCAGCTTCGCGCACGTAGTCGAGCACCGCATCGACGCTCACCCGGCCCACCAGCTTGCCGTTGTCGTCGACGATCGGCGCGCTCACCAGGTCATAGCGCTCGAACGCCTGCGCGGCCTCGGCGGCCTTGTCGGACGGGGTCAGCCGAAGCACGTCGGTCTTCATCACGTCGGCCACGCGCACGTCCGGATCGTTCACCAGCAGCGTGTTGACCGGCAGCACGCCTTTCAGGTACTCGGCACGATCGACCACGAAGATCTGGTCCGTGTGGTCGGGCAGCTCCTCGAGCCGGCGCAGGTAACGCAGCACCACCTCGAGCGTGACGTCGTCACGGATGGTGACCAGGTCGAAGTCCATCAGCGCGCCGACCGCGTCCTCGTCGAAGGACATCGCCGAGCGCAGCTGCTCGCGCTCTTCGATCGGCAGCGCCATGAAGACGCTCTGCATGACCTCGTCCGGCAGATCGGGAGCGAGGTCGGCCAGTTCGTCGGTGTCCAGGGTCTCGGCCGCCGCCACCAGCTCGGCCGGCTCCATGTACGCGATGAGCGTCTCGCGCACCGGCTCGGACACTTCCAGCAGAATCTCGCCGTCGCGGTCGGCCTTGACCAGATCCCACACCGCGAGGCGTTCGTCGATCGGCAGGGCCTCGAGGATGTAGGCGATGTCTGCCGAGTGCAGGTCGTCGAGTTTTTTCTGCAGTTCGGCGACGTGCTGCTTGTGGACGAGCGACTCCACCAGCTCGTGGCGCGGCATTTCCTGCTTGTGCACGAGGTTCTCGACCAGATGCTGCTTGTCGAGCAGCGCCTGGATGTCGCGCAGGTGCTCCTGCACGCGTTCCGGTGCGGCGGATTCTCGAACGTCAGACATGTGGAGCGGACCGGTCAGGTGGATGGCGCCGGGGCCGTGGCTGAAAATGGCCGATTCTAGCCCGCAAACATCGCGCCGCCATGTACTTTCGGGACGACCCGTGCCCTCGGGCGGGCAACTGGAGGCCCGCGCGACGAGAAGGGCGTTGGGCGAGGCGAGGCCCCGCGCAATGGACGGCTACGGCTTCGCCGGCACCCGCGTCGCCTGCCAGGACACGAACTGCGGTCCGCCCTCGCGCTTGGCCCAGATGGCATGGAAGCGCAGCGGAACCGTCAGCTCCTGGCCCTTCACGGTGACATCGTAGTCGCCATGGCCGCTGAGAATGGCGAGGCAGCCGAAGGTTCGCACGGTGACGTCGCTGCGGCGCATGACCCGGTACCTGACCGTGCCCGAGCGCATGGAGTCGATGTACGCGGTCTTGTCGTCCACCGCCGCGCTGGAATGGATGTAGACGAGGTCGTCGCCGAACAGCCGCTGCATGGCATCGAAGTCGTTGGCCATCTGGGCTGCATAGCGCGCGTCTTCCGCCCGGGTCGCCTCCTCTGCCGTGATCGTGCCGCTGCACGACTGTGCGTGCACGGCGCTGGCCGCCATGGCGGCCAGCGCTGCCGCCGCCACCCCCAGCCGCCGTATCGTCCTCGACGTCTTCATCCTGTCCTCCTTTGGTCTCATGATTGTGCGCCCGCGCCTATTGTCTGGTCAGTACCGCGAACGGCTTGGCCTTGCAGGTCAGCGGGGCCTTGCTGCCGGTGACCTCGAACAGCTGCAGCGTCGCGTCCTTCCACGCAAACCCGATCCGCTCATTGCCCTCCGGCTCGCGTTCGCTGTGGCTGACCAGCATGTCACACTTGGCCGCGGAAGGGTCGAGGTTCACCTCGTAGACGAAGGTGCGATCGGGCAGAACCGCCTCGCCGGTCTCGGCGAACGAATAAGTGCGCCCCTGTGCGTCGACGTACTTGCCGGCGATCACGGTCTTGTTCACGTAGGGTTCCAGGTCGCCCTCGAGCCGCGTATACGCGACGAACTTGCGCTTGGCGAAATACGGCTCGGCGATGCTCAGTGTCTTGAATACACCGTCCGCATCGCGTTCGCCCCGGAAGTAGATGTAGCTCAGCTCGGACGCATAGACCACCCCGGTGTCTTCCTTCGCCACCGCAAGCCGGTAGGAGCCGGGCTTCTTGTCGGGTTGGACGTCGATGATCGACTGCAGCATGGCGGCCTGGAAGTTGGTCACCAGGATCGGGTAGATGCGGTTGTCGTACTGAATCTTGATGGCGGTCGCGATGCGTGCGCTGGCGGAGGCGCGGGGCGAGCGCGTGCGCGCCAGCTTGTCGCGATACGCAGTGGCGATCCAGGTGCCCTCGAGATCCTTCGGGAACACCCGGTCCTTGTGGCGCGTAGCTTTCTTTCCGCCATCCTTTTCCGCTGCCGATTGCCCGCTGGCGGCCGGTGCGGGCGGCTTGTCCTGGCTCCACGCAGCGCCCGCCATGCTTGCACTCAGTACCAGCACCGCCGCGAGCCGCGTGAGTATCGTCCTGTCTGTCATCATCCGTCGACTATGTGAATGTTCGATCAACCAGCGGCGCGCGCCGCTTCCACAGCGGGGTCTGCTCCTGGAACGCGTAGGCGAGCTGCAGCAGCCCGAAGTCGTCCAGGCTGCGCGCCACCAGCTGCAGCCCCACCGGCAGGCCTTCCGGTGTGAACCCGCAGGGGATCGACAACGCGGGCAAGCCGGTTGCACTGATCCGGTAGCAGGATTTCATCCAGTCGAGATAGGTCTGCATGGGCTGACCCGCGATCTCGGTCACCCACGGCCGGTCGACGTCGAAGGGAGGCACCTGCACTACCGGCGCAGCGAGGAACTCGTATTGTTCCATAAAGCTGCGCATGCGATGGTACAGCTCGGTGCGGCCGATCTCGGCGCGCGCCACATCCCGGCCGCTCAACCGGCGTCCCGCTTCGATGTTCCACACCACCGTGTCCTTGAGCTGGTCGCGCCGGGTGTCGAGGAGCTCACCGTACGCGCCCTCGAAATGCCACGCGCGCAGCACCTGGAACACCTCGTCGGCGCTGCGCAGGTCGGGTTCGGCTTCTTCCACGCGACAACCGAGCGACTCCAGTACGCGCCGCCCCGGCTCGAGCGCGGCGGTGACCGCCGGGTCCACGGGAAGGCCGGACAGATCGCGTGACCAGGCCACCCGCACGCCGGCGAAATCGCGCGCGAGCGGCCGGGCGAAGCGGCTTCCCGGTTCGGCATGCGACAGCGGCGCGCGCGCATCCGGACCGGCAATGGCCTGCATGACGAGCGCAAGGTCCTCGACGGTGCGCGCCATCGGTCCGAGCACGGCAAGGGAGAAGAACGCGTTCTGCGCCGGCCACGACGGGACCCGGCCCGCGGAGGGGCGCAGTCCGACGACGTTGCAGAAGCTGGCCGGATTGCGCAGCGAGCCGCCCAGATCGGAGCCATCGGCAATGGGCAGCATGCCGCAGGCAAGGGCCACGGCGGCACCGCCGCTGCTGCCGCCGCAGGTCTTCGACGTGTCCCAGGGATTGCGCGTGGCGCCGAACACGGCATTGAAGGTCTGCGATCCGGCGCCGAACTCGGGGGTGTTGGTCTTGCCGATCAGGATCGCCCCGGCGGCGCGAAAGCGTTCCGCCAGGATCGCGTCGACGTCGGGGACGAACTCGCGATAGATCGGCGAGCCGAACGTCGTGCGCATGCCGCGGGTCGGCAGGAGATCCTTGTGGGCGACGGGCAGGCCGTGCAGCGGCCCCGGCGTCGCTCCGCCCGCCAATGCGCGGTCGGCGGCGCGCGCGCCGTCCATGGCTCGTTCCACATCCAGCGTAACGATGGCATTGACCGCCGGATTGAAACGCTCGATCTGCCGCAGATGAGCGCGCAAGACCTCCTCCGCCGACAACTTCCGGTCGCGCAGCAATCGCGCCAGTTCGGTGGCGGTCTCGAAGCAGAGGGCGTCGCTCATTGGTTCAGGCTCGGAAGATGAAGTAGACCGCGCCCAGGATACACAACCCGGCCCAGAGGTAATCGAGCTTGACCGGCTGGTTCATGTAGAACACGGCGAACGGCACGAACACGGTGAGCGTGATCACTTCCTGCAGGATCTTCAATTGCGGGAGGGACATCACGGTGTAGCCGATGCGATTGGCCGGCACCTGCAGCAGATACTCGAAGAGCGCGATGCCCCAGCTCGCCAGCGCGGCGACAAACCAGGGCCGATCGTTCAGGTTCTTCAGGTGCGCATACCAGGCGAAGGTCATGAAGACGTTGGACGCACCGAGGAGCAGGATCGTCTGGAGGGTGACGGGCATGGAGGCGTGGCATCGAGCGCCGGGGGACGCGCCGGCAAACCGCGCTTGATAGCAGAAAAGCGCGGCCGGTGCCGGCTGGTCGCGGACGCGCTAGTGTCGCGACTGCATGATCGCCTCGCGATCGGCGATGCACGGCGCATCCGGCAACAGTTCGACGCTCTCGCCGCTGGCGCTCAAACCCAGCCCCAGCCGGCGGTAGGTCTCGGCCAGGTCGGGGAAGCGCGTCGAGGCGATGTGCTGATCGTACAGTTCCGAGAACACGCTGGTGCCGCTCAGTTCGTCGAGCCTGGCGAACAGGCGGCTGGCCTGCCACGTCTCTGCGCGCTCCAGGCAGCAGGCGCGCAGGTCCCGCAGCAGGGTGTCCAGCGAATGCCTTCCCTGCGTGAGCTCCCGCACGCGCTGGTCGGCGATCAGCGTCAGCGCCGCACCGTGCCAGTACACGCGCATGTAGGCGCCGTCGCGATGCATGCGCTCGGTGGCATCGGCCAGACTGACGCCGGGCATGCTGCGCATCCCACGCCGAAAACCGGTATGCATCCGCTGCCAGGCTTCGATTGCGGGCAGCATGCCCACCCGGGCACGCAGCACGTTCTGGTAGTAGCTCGCCACGCCCTCCGACAGCCAGGCATCCTCCCCGCGCACGTAAGGCAGGAACAGGTGCGCCATCTCGTGCACCGCGGTCCAGTCGACCAGGAAGGCGGCCAGCGGCTCGCGCTGGTTGATGAAGAAATGCAGCGCGGGCTGTCCGCCACGCAGGACGAATGCCCACGGCACCGGCTCATCGCCGCGTGCGCCCGGCACGACCACCACCTGCGCTTCGTCCACCGGGAAGCGCCCGTACAGCGAGGTCACCGCCTCGGCCGCACGCGTCAGCCACTGCCGTACGGGCTCCCATTCAACGGGCGGTGCGCCGTGCAGGACGGCCACGCGCAGCCGGCCGCCCGCGGCCTCGATCTCGCGCTCTCGAAACCTGCCGAAGGCGACGGCGGCCGGCCAGTCATAGGGGCTTCGACCGAGGCGGTAGGCGACGACCGCGCCCTGTGCATCGCGCACCGTGCGCCAGGGCGCCGACGCGGACAACCCCTCCGGCAGCGCGAAGCGCAGCTCCACGTCCTCGTCCTCGGCCAGCGTACGCGGACGCCACAGCCACATGCCCACATCGGTCACGACATCCGGACCGACCCGACGCGCCGCACCGCTGCTGCCCTGGTGGCGGCCGCCATGGGTGCGCAGAGACGCGCGATAGGTCAGGCAGCCGTTGTCCGGCATGCCGGCGAGCTTCAGTTCAGCCCCGTTGGGAACGACGGGCGTGCGCGCGCCGTCGATCTGCACATCGGCCAGTGCGAGCGCGGCATCGAGCGATTCGGCCACCAGGTGGTGCGGGGCAGGACCGTCGAAGCAGGCGCGCACGCCGACCTGCTCGAGTTGCTCGTCCACGCTCACGGTGTACCGGTGCACGCGCTCGGGCTGCGCGGCCAGCGCCGGCAGCACCAGCAGCAGCCCGGCCAGGGCGGTCCATGTGCGTGGTCGATGTGTCGGCATCGTTGCAGGATAGCAGCACCTCGAACACGTGCCGCCTGCCGATTGGAGGTGCCCCGATGCTGCAGTGTTCCCGTCCGCCGCCTAGAGCGCGATCTCCGGCAGGCTGGACGAGCGCGTGCCCGGCAGCGGCGGATTGTCTGCAGCACGGTAGGTGAACACGAGCGAGAACTTCGTCGCATCGCTGCGGTTGGCGGCCGCCGCGTGGAAGGTCCGGCTGTGGAAGAACACACCGTCCCCCGGCTCCAGTTCGGGCGTCCGGCGTCGTGCGATCAACGCCTGGTTCTCCGCCAGGTCCACGCGCAGGAACAGATCGGGGTCCAGGCGCGTGGCGGCGAACGCCATCCGGTGAGTGCCGGGAATGAACGACAGGCAGCCGTTGTCCGGTGTCTCGCGTCCGAGCGCCAGCCACACCGAAATCAGCTCGGGCCGCTGGAACGACCAGTAGCGGATGTCCTGGTGCCAGCCGGTCAGCGAGCTGTAGCGCGGCTGCTTGGTCATCACGCAGTTGTGGTGAGCCTGCGACAGCAGGACCTGCTCGCCGAGCAGCTGGTGGAGCCGGTTCGCCACCGGCGCCGAGGTCGCCCACTCGCGGAACAGCGCATCCCGCGCGCAGGCCTGCAGCAGGCGGCGCACGGTTCGCCCGCCCGGGGCCTCCAGCGAGGCCGGCGCACCGGGGTAATGCAGCTGGGCCTCGTATTCCACCGGCGGCAGGACGCGGGCGAGATGTTCGCGGGCGACGGCCAAGAGCGCTTCGCACCGATGCGCATCGGCCAGGCCGCGCACGACGACGAAGCCGTCTTCGTGGAAGCGCGTCAGCTCGGTGTCGGTCAGACGGTCTGCCATCACGTGCGCCTCAGGCTGCCTGCACCCTCGCGGCGGGGGCGTGCGGGTCGTAGGCCAGCGCAGGCGCGAGCCACTTGTGGGCCGTGTCGAGGTCCCAGCCGCGCCGGCGCGCGTAGTCCTCGACCTGGTCGCGGTCGATCTTGCCCACCGCGAAATAGCGCGCCTGCGGATGCGCGAAATAGAAGCCGCTCACTGCTGCGGTGGGCAGCATGGCGAAGCTCTCGGTGAGGGTGATGCCGGCGCGCGCGGGCGCGTCGAGAAGGTCGAACAGCAGGCCCTTCTCGGTGTGGTCGGGACAGGCGGGATAGCCCGGCGCGGGACGGATGCCGCGGTACTTCTCGCCGATCAACTCCTCGACGCTACATCGCTCGTCGGGGGCGTAGCCCCACAGTTCCTGCCGCACCCGGACGTGCATCAGCTCGGCGAACGCTTCGGCCAGGCGGTCGGCGAGTGCCTTGAGCATGATCGCGTCGTAGTCGTCGTGACGCGCCTCGAACGCCTCGACCAGCGGATCGATGCCCAAGCCCGCGGTGACCGCAAAGCCGCCGAGGTAATCCTTCACCCCGGTGTTCCTGGGTGCGACGAAATCGGCCAGACAGTAATTGTCGCGGTCCTCGGGCTTGACCGCCTGCTGGCGCAGGAAGTGGAAGGTGGTGAGCACCTCGGTGCGCGATTCGTCCGCGTAGACCTCCACGTCGTCGCCCACGCTGTTGGCGGGGAACAGCCCGACCACCCCGCTCGCGCGCAGCCACTTCTCGCGCACGATCCGATCGAGCATCGCCTGCGCGTCGGCGAACAGATTGCGCGCCGCCTCGCCCACGACCTCGTCGCTCAGGATCTTCGGATAGCGGCCGGCCAGTTCCCAGGTCTGGAAGAAGGGCGTCCAGTCGATGACCTTGACGATCTCCGCCAGGTCGTAGTCCTCGAACGCGCGCAGTCCCGTCTGCGCCGGAACCGGCGGCTGGTAGGCCGACCAGTCGGTCTTAAGGGCGTTGCGCCGCGCGCCCTCCAGCGTGAGATGCGGCGCCTGGCCGCGTCGGCCCTGATGCTGCTGGCGTACGCGCTCGTAGTCCGCCCGCGTCTTGCGCACGAACTCCTCCTTCATGGCGCCGTCGCTCATCAGGCTCGTACACACGCCCACGCTGCGCGAGGCATCCGGCACCCAGACCACCGGCGCCGCATAGTGCGGCTCGATCTTGACGGCGGTGTGTACGCGCGAGGTGGTCGCCCCCCCGATGAGGAGGGGAACCTCGACGCCCTGGCGCTGCATCTCGCGCGCCACGTGGGCCATCTCCTCCAGCGAGGGCGTGATCAGCCCCGACAGCCCGATGATGTCTGCCTTCTCCACGCGCGCCGTCTCGAGGATCTTCTCGGCGGGCACCATCACGCCGAGGTTGACCACATCGAAGTTGTTGCACTGGAGCACGACCGCCACGATGTTCTTGCCGATGTCGTGCACGTCGCCCTTCACCGTGGCCAGCACGATCTTGCCCTTGGCCTTGCCGGCATCGCCCGAACGCGCCTTCTCCGCCTCGATGTAGGGCACCAGGTGCGCGACCGCCTGCTTCATGACGCGCGCCGACTTCACCACCTGCGGCAGGAACATCTTGCCGGCCCCGAAGAGGTCGCCGACGATGTTCATGCCATCCATCAGCGGGCCTTCGATGACTTCGATCGGCCGCGCGAACTTCTGGCGCGCCTCCTCCGTGTCCTCGACCACGTAGGTGTCGATGCCCTTGACCAGCGCGTGCGCCAGGCGCTCCTGCACGCTGCCCTTGCGCCAGGCGAGGTCCTCGACCTGCTGCTTGCCCTCCTTCTTGTAGGACTCGGCGAAACTCACCAGCCGTTCGGTCGCGTCCTGCCGGCGGTTGAACAGCACGTCCTCCACGCGCTCGAGCAGATCCTTCGGGATCTCCTCGTACACACCGAGCTGTCCGGCGTTGACGATGCCCATGGTCATGCCGGCCCGGATTGCGTGATACAGAAACGCGGTGTGGATGGCCTCGCGCACCGGGTCGTTGCCGCGGAAGGAGAAGGAGATGTTGGATACGCCCCCGCTCACCTTCGCGTGCGGCAGCGCCTGGCGTACCGCGCGCGTGGCCTCGATGAAGTCGATGCCGTAGTTGTTGTGCTCCTCGATCCCGGTGGCGATGGCGAAGATGTTCGGGTCGAAGATGATGTCCTCGGGCGGGAAGCCCACTTCCTTCACCAGCAGGTGATAGGCACGGGTGCAGATCTCGACCCGACGCTGCAGCGTGTCGGCCTGCCCCTGCTCGTCGAAGGCCATGACGATGGCCGCCGCGCCGTAGCGGCGCACCAGCCTGGCCTGCCGGAGGAACTCGGCCTCGCCTTCCTTCATGCTGATCGAGTTGACCACGCACTTGCCCTGCAGGCACTTCAGGCCGGCCTCGATCACGCTCCACTTGCTGGAATCGATCATCACCGGCACTTTGCAGATGTCCGGCTCGGTGGCGATGAGATTCAGGAAGGTGGTCATGGCCGCCTTCGAGTCGAGCATCGCCTCGTCCATGTTCACGTCGACCATCTGTGCGCCGTTCTCGACCTGCTGGCGCGCGACGCTCAGTGCCTCGGCGTAGTTGCCGGCCAGGATCAGACGCGCAAACGCCTTCGACCCCGTCACATTGGTGCGCTCGCCGACGTTGACGAACAGCGAATCGTCGCCGATGTTCAGCGGTTCCAGGCCGGACAGGCGGGTGGCGTGCCCGACCGCCGGAATCGCGCGCGGGGCCAGTCCGTCCACGGCGGCGGCGATGGCACCGATGTGGGCGGGCGTCGTGCCGCAGCAGCCGCCGACGATATTGAGAAATCCCGCCTGCGCGAACTCGCGCAGGATGTCGGCCATGTACGCGGGCGACTCGTCGTACTCGCCCATCTCGTTGGGCAGACCGGCATTGGGATGCAGCGACGTGCGCGTGCCGGCAATCTGCGCCAGTTCCTCGATGTGCGGACGCAGGTCCTTCGCGCCCAGCGCGCAGTTCAATCCGATCGCCAGCGGCTTGGCGTGCGCCACCGAATTCCAGAATGCGCCCACGGTCTGTCCCGACAGCGTGCGGCCCGAGCGGTCGGTGATGGTGCCCGAGACCATCACCGGCAGCCAGCGCTGATGGCGCTCGAACCAGTCCTCGATCGCGAAGATCGCCGCCTTCGCATTGAGCGTATCGAACACCGTCTCGACCAGCAGGATGTCCGCGCCGCCCTCTACCAGCCCGCCCACCGCTTCGAGGTAGGCATCCACCAGTTCGTCGAAGGTGATGTTGCGGGCGCCGGGATCGTTGACGTCGGGCGAGATCGAAGCGGTGCGATTGGTCGGGCCCAGCACGCCGGCGACGAAGCGCGGCTTGTCCGGGTTGCGTGCGGTGTATTCGTCCGCCACCTCGCGTGCCAGACGGGCGCCGTCGAGATTGAGCTGGCGCACCTGCGACTCCATGGCGTAGTCCGCCATGGCGATGCGCGTGGAATTGAAGGTGTTGGTCTCGAGGATGTCGGCGCCGGCATCGAGGTAGCGCGCGTGGATCGACCGGATGATGCCGGGCTGCGTCAACGTCAGGAGATCGTTGTTGCCCTTCTGGTCGCAGGCGTGGTCGTGAAACAGGTCGCCGTGATAGTGGCGCGCTTCGAGGCCGTGGCCTTGGATCATCGTGCCCATCGCACCGTCCAGGATCAGGATGCGATGCTCGAGTGCGCGATGCAAAAGTTGCGTGCGATCGGATGGCATGAAACAAAAAACCCGTGCGCGAAAGCGGACGGGTTCTGGGACAGCTCCCGCGCTTTAGCGAAATTTGTTAAGCGCCCGCAAGCTGCGATCAAAACGGCGCGATGAACGGGCATGTTAGCCCGTATCGCCCGGCGCCGCAACGGCAGAGGGAACCACGGCAGAGGGAACCCGGCCGGGACGGCCGATCAGGCCAGCACCACGCCGAGCAGCCGGCCGATGCTCCAGGTGAGCAGGCCGGCGCCGCCCCCGATGAGCAGCATGCGCAAGCCGCCTCTGCCGGCATGGCGGCCGGTGAACAGCGACAGCACGGCACCGACGGCGAACAGGCAAACCAACGTCAGCACGATGGCGCCGGTCAATGCGTGTTGTCCGTCGACGACGAGAAAGGGAAGCAGCGGCACCAGTGCGCCGGCCGCGAACGCGAGGAAGGAGAACGTGGCGGCGCCCCATGGCGAGCCGAGCTCGTCGGGATTGAGGCCCAGCTCCTCCCGCGCCAGAGCGTCCAGGCCGGTTTCGGGATCGGCCGTCATCTTCGCGGCGAGATCCCGCGCCTGCTGCGCGGTCAGCCCACGCGCCTCGTAGATCAGGGCCAGCTCGGCCGCCTCCTCCTCCGGGTAGGCCTGCAGTTCCTCGCGTTCGAGGCCGATCTGGTACTCGAACATCTCGCGCTGGGAACGCACCGACACGTACTCGCCCGCCGCCATCGAGAACGCGCCGGCCAGCAGGCCGGCCACCCCGCTGAGCAGGACGATGCGCGGGTCTCCGCTCGCACCTGCGATGCCGAAGATGAGACTGGCATTGGAGACGAGGCCGTCGTTGACGCCGAAGACGGCAGCGCGCAGATTCCCGCCGCTGCTCAGTGCGCGGTGCCGACGCTCGGGCGCCAGATTGCCCTCCGGCATCGGGTGCCCGTGATCGGCACGCGCATACACCGACATGCCGCGCACCTTCATGGCGGAGAGCACGCTGCGCATCGCGCGCGGACCCGAGCGGCGCGTCAGCCAGGCCACCACGCGGGTGCGCAGATCGGGGCGATAGCCGTGCGGCACGCGCCTGCCGTGCTCGGCGGCCATGCGCGCCCAGATCGCCGCCTGTCCCTCGGCTTCGCGTGCGAGCTCGGCGAACAGGCGCGCGCGCGGCGTGCCCGTCTCGATCTGCGCGAGCAATCGATACAGGTAGGCGGCGCGCTGCTCTTCGCGCCAGTTCTCGAGCGGTGCGGTCATGGGCGTCAGGCGATCGAAGTGGCCTGTCATCATACGCGGCGGCCTCGGCTCGGCGCGTGGGCACGCCGCGTGCGCCAGATTGCCGGATGTGCTCACGCGAGCGGCGATGCGCGCCGATATTGCACTGCCTCGCGCACGTGGTCCGATCGAATGCACTCCTCGTCCGCAAGGTCCGCAATGGTGCGCGCGACACGCAGGACACGATGAAACGCGCGCGCGGACCATCCCAGTTTGGCCGCCGAGACGCGCAGTATCTGCAGGCTTGCCCGGTCCGGCCGCGCATGCTGCTCGAGTTGATCCACACCGAGGTGCGCATTGAGGTGCTCCTGGCGCTCGAGTTGCCGGGCGCGCGCACGCGCCACGCGCCCGCGCACGGCGGCGCTCGCTTCCCCGCAGGCGTGCCGCAGCAGGTCCGCTTCGCGCACGGCGGGCACCTCCACGTGCAGGTCGATGCGGTCGAGCAGCGGACCGGACAGCCTGCGCCGGTAGCGGTCGATCCGGTCGGGCGTGCAGCGGCACCGCCCGGAGGGATGGCCGAGATAGCCGCAGGGACAGGGGTTCATCGCTGCCACCAGCTGGAAGCGGGCGGGGAATTCGGCCTGGCGTGCCGCGCGCGAGATGGTGATGCGCCCGGATTCCAGCGGCTCGCGCAGGACTTCGAGCACGTCGCGATCGAACTCCGGCAGCTCGTCGAGGAACAGCACGCCATGCAGCGCGAGCGAGATCTCGCCCGGACGCGGATGGCTGCCGCCGCCGATCAGCGCCGCCGCGGAGGCCGTGTGATGCGGCGCGCGGAAGGGACGGCGGCGCCACTCGCCGGCGCGCCAGCCGGCCGACGACAACGAATGCACGGCGGCGGTCTGAACGGCCTCCTCGTAGGTCATCTCCGGCAAGATGCCGGGCAGGCGCTCGGCGAGCATGGTCTTCCCGGTACCGGGCGGCCCGGACATGAGCAGGTGATGCGACCCGGCGGCGGCGACTTCCAGCGCCCGACGCGCCGACGGCTGGCCGCGCACTTCGCTCAGGTCGGGATGGCGCGCCTCGCCCGCGCGATCGTCGTACACGCAGCGTGTCAGGCCGTCGCGGCCGCACAGGTGCGCGCATACCGCCAGCAGCGAGTCGGCCGCGTAGACGCCTGCATCGCGCACCCGCGCGGCTTCGGCGGCACTCGCTGTCGGCAGGACGAACGCCCGTCCGCAGCGTTGCGCCTGGAGCATCATCGCCAGGGCACCGCGGATCGGGCGCAACTCGCCGGTCAGCGCGAGCTCTCCTGCAAACTCGTAGCTGGCCAGCGCATCGCGGGCGATCTGCCGGGACGCGGCAAGGATTCCCAGCGCGATGGGAAGATCGAAGCGACCGCCTTCCTTGGGCAGATCGGCGGGCGCGAGGTTGACCGTGATGCGGCGAGCGGGGAAGTCGAATCCCGCATTCTGCAGGGCCGCGCGCACGCGATCGCGTGCCTCGCGCACCTCCGCCTCCGGCAGGCCGACCACGGTGAAACTGGGAAGGCCGTTGCCCAGGTGCACCTCGACGGTGACCAGCGGCGCATCCATGCCGGCCAGGGCACGACTGTAGAGCACGGCGAGCGACATCGCGGATCCGCTGTAGTTCCTCGCAGTCTACCCGAATGGCATACCCGAGGCGCGGGCCCGGGCGTCGGCAGCCGATGCGGCATACTTGCGTCGGCGTCCCCTTCCCGCATCGTCCCTCCCCGCATGAACAGCAACGAGCACTTCATGCGCCGCAGCCTGGCGGCGGTCTGGCATCCGTGCACGCAGATGAAGTCGCACGAATCCGTGCCGCTGGTGCCGATCCGCCGCGGCGAGGGCGCATGGCTGGAGGACTTCGACGGCCGGCGCTACCTGGACGCGATCAGTTCCTGGTGGGTGAACCTGTTCGGTCACTGCAACCCGCGCATCAACGCCGCCTTGCAGGATCAGCTCGGACGCATCGAGCACCTGATGCTCGCCGGCTTCACCCACGAACCGGTGGTGCAGTTGTCCGAGCGCCTGGCGGCGCTCACCGGCGGATCGCTGGGGCATTGCTTCTACGCCTCGGACGGGGCGTCCGCGACCGAGATCGCGCTGAAGATGAGCTTTCATTTCTGGCGCAACTGCGGCCGCGCCCGGAAGGACTCGTTCCTCTCCATCGAGAACGGCTATCACGGCGAGACGCTGGGTGCGCTCGGCGTCACCGACGTCGCGTTGTTCCGCGATGCGTATGCGCCGTTGCTGCGTCCCGCGCTCACGCTGCCGAGTCCGGACTGGCGCTGCGCGGACCCGGGCGAGAGCGCCGAAGCATTCGCGTGGCGCCGGGCCGCGGCCCTCGAGGCGCATCTGGCGCAGCACCACGCGCGCACCGCCGCGCTCATCGTCGAGCCGCTCGTCCAGTGTGCAAGCGGCATGGCCATGCACCACCCGGCCTACCTGCGCCGCGTGCGCGAGCTGTGCGACCGCTTCGAGGTGCACCTCATCGCGGACGAGATCGCCGTGGGCTTCGGGCGCACCGGCACCTTCTTCGCCCATGAGCAGGCCGGGATCCGGCCGGATTTCCTGTGTCTGTCGAAGGGCATCAGCGGCGGCTATCTGCCGCTGTCGGCCGTGCTCACCACCGATCGCGTGTACGCCGCCTTCTACAGCGACGACACCGCGCGCGGCTTCCTGCATTCCCACTCCTACACCGGCAATGCCCTGGCATGCCGTGCAGCCCTCGCCACGCTGGACATCTTCGAGCAGGATCGCGTGCTGGAGGGCAACCGCGTGCGCGCCGCGCAGCTCACCGAAGCCTGCGGGCCGCTCCGGGTGCACCCCCGCACGAGGCACTTCCGGCAGTGCGGGATGATCTGGGCCTTCGACGTGGCCGATGCGCCGGCGGCGTTCGCCCGTCGCTACGCACAGGAGGCGATGGCGCGTGGTGTCCTGCTGCGCCCGATCGGAAACAGCGTGTACTTCATGCCCCCGTACGTGATCGACGAGGGACAGATCGCACTGCTCGCGCGCACGGCACTGGAGGCGCTCGACGCAGCCCTGGAGGCATGATGGGCGCGGGCTGGTTCGTGACCGGAACCGACACCGGGGTGGGCAAGACGGTGGTGAGCTGTGCGCTGCTGCATGCGCTGCGCGCGCGCGGGATGCGGGCGGTGGGCATGAAGCCGGTCGCCTCCGGCTGCGTGCACCGCGCACAGGGACTGCTGAACGAGGACGTCGAGGCGCTGCTGCAGGCCGGCGATCCGGCCGCCACGCGCGACGAGATCAGCCTGTATCGCTTCGAACCGGCGATCGCGCCCCACATCGCCGCCGCGCGTGCCGGCGTGGAGATCGATCTCGCGGCGATCGCCGCCCGGCATCGCGAACTGGCGCGGCGCTACGACGCGGTGGTGGTGGAAGGGGCAGGCGGCTGGCTGGTGCCGCTGGGCAGGTCGACGAGCTTCGCCGACCTGGCGCAGGCGCTGGGACTGCCGGTCGTGCTGATCGTGGGCATGCGCCTGGGGTGCATCAATCACGCGCTCCTCAGCGCCGAGTCGATCGCGCGCTGCGGTCTTCGGCTCGAGGGCTGGGTGGCCAATCGCATCGATCCGGACATGGCCTGCTTCGAGGAGAACCTCGAATCGCTGCGCGAACGGATGGACGCGCGGTTGATGGGGGTGGTGGCGCACCGGTTCCCGCCGGACCCGGCACGCATCGGTCGCGACCTGCTGCTGCGCTGAAGGCGGCGCGGCGAGGCGCGACGGCGTCAGCCGCCACGCCGATGCACGGCGGCGCCGCGGGGAACCCGCGTCAGTCCTTGAACGCCTCCACGTTGATCAGCAGCCTGACCTCGTCGCCCAGGCCCGGTGTGTAGGTGGTCATGCCGAACTCGCTGCGCCTGATGGTGGCAACGGCATTGGCCCCGCAGGCCATCTTCTTGGCGAACGGATTCTCTGCGCAGTGGAAGCTGAGGATGGCGATGGTCAGCGGCCTGGTCACGCCGAGCATGGTGAACTGACCGGGCACGGGCTTGGGGGTGTCGCCCTCGAACACGATGCTGTCCGACTCGAAGCGCATGGTCGGGTGCTTCGCCGCGTGAAAGAAGTCTTCGCTCAGCAGATGCTCGTCGAGCTTGGCGACGCCGGAGTCGATCGAGGCGACGTCGATCGTGACGTCCATGCTGCCGGTCTTCGCGGCCCGGTCGAGGACGATCTTCCCGGTGACCTTGTTGAAGCGGCCGCGCTGGGTGGACCAGTCGAAGTGGTTGATCTCGTACACCGGCAGGGTGTGGTTGGAATCGATGGTGTAGCGCTCGGCGGCGGAGGCGGAAGCGATGACCAGCGTGCCGAGCAGCATCGCGAGCAGAATGTTCGTCATGGACGTCTCCCATTCCCGTGCAATGACCTGCACTGATCGCAGCAGGTGCGGGCGGGCAGCGCAAGCGATAGAGCACGTCTGCGCGGCGAGTTGTTCAGCGCCGTGGAAGGCGCGTGCGCACGCCTGGCGACTCCGATCTATTCGCGCGCCCCATCCGACTCCAACTCCTGTACCCGCCGGGACAGCTGTTCGAGTTGCTCGAGCGCACGCTGCAGCACCGCCTGCTGCACATCGAACTCTTCGCGCGTAACCAGATCCAGCCGCGCAAAGAAGCTCTGCAGCAGCGCCTTCATGTTGGCCTCGACGTCCTTTGCGGGTGTCTTCGCCAATAGGTCGGAGATGCGTTGCTGGAGTTGCTCGAGCGTGGCGGTGTCGATCATCGGCCACCCCTCCGGGTTGTCGTCGCCGCGCCCACCGGCCCACCGCACCACGGGCGCGCACACGCGGGAATCGATGCACCACGACGGTGCGCTTTATGTGGCCGACGCGCGCGTATCTCGCACAACATACTGATAATCATACAATTATTTTCTGGCATAGGAAATGCAGAGGAGGCGGTGTTGCGACATGGATCATGTTCCCATTTCATCCACCGCCATCATCCACCTCAATCAAGAGACCGCCAATGAAATTCGTAACCGCGATCATCAAGCCGTTCAAGCTTGACGAGGTGCGGGAGGCCCTCTCCGCCATCGGCGTACAGGGCATCACCGTCACTGAGGTCAAGGGCTTCGGCAGGCAGAAGGGACACACCGAACTGTACCGGGGCGCAGAGTACGTCGTCGATTTCCTCCCCAAGGTCAAGATCGAAGTCGCCATCAGGGAGGAGTTGCTCGAGCAGGTCATCGAAGCGATCGAGAAGTCGGCCAACACCGGAAAGATCGGCGACGGGAAGATCTTCATCTTCGACCTCGAACAGGCCATCCGCATTCGCACCGGTGAGACCGGGGCAGAGGCGCTCTAGGACAACACAGGGAGATATTGAGATGAAGAAGCTTTTCATGCTGGTCGCCCTGTTGGGTGCCGTCGCGTTGACCGCCCCGGTCGGCGCGGAGGAACCGGCAGCCACCACCGACATCACCGCACCCCTGGAGGCAGTTGCCACGCCGGCCGCCACCGACGAAGTCGCGCCCACGGTGGACAAAGGGGATGTGGCGTGGATGATGACTGCCACCGTGCTGGTGATCCTCATGACCGTCCCCGGCCTGGCACTGTTCTACGGCGGCATGGTGCGCACCAAGAACATGCTGTCGATGCTGATGAAGGTGTTCATGACCTTCTGCCTGCTGTCGGTATTGTGGATGGTCTACGGATACTCCGTGGCGTTCTCCGACGGCAATCAGTTCTTCGGCGGACTGTCCAAGATGTTCCTCGCCGGCGTGACCACCGAGTCGCTCGCGGGCACGTTCAGCAAGGGCATCTACATCCCGGAATTCCAGTTCATCGTGTTCCAGCTCACGTTTGCGGCGATCACGCCCGCGCTCATCGTAGGCGCCTTTGCCGAGCGCACGCGCTTCGCGGCCATCCTGCTGTTCATGGTGCTCTGGTTCACCTTCTCCTATCTCCCGATCGCGCGCATGGTGTGGTTCTGGGCCGGTCCCGACGCCATCACCGACGCCGAGTCCCTGGAGAAAGTGACTGCCACGGCCGGTTGGCTGTGGGCCAAGGGTGCGCTCGATTTCGCCGGCGGCACCGTGGTGCACATCAACGCGGGAATCGCGGGTCTGGTCGGTGCGCTCGTGCTGGGCAAGCGCCTCGGCTACGGCCGCGAGGCGATGCCGCCGCACTCCCTGACCATGACCATGATCGGCGCCTCCATGCTGTGGGTCGGCTGGTTCGGCTTCAACGTCGGCTCCAACCTGGAAGCCACCGGTCTGGCGTCCATGGCAATGCTGAACACGCAGGTCGCCGCCGCCATGGCAGCCCTGGCCTGGATGTTCGGCGAGTGGATCTTCCGCGGCAAGCCGACCATGCTCGGTGCGGCATCCGGCGCGATCGCCGGCCTGGTCGCGATCACCCCGGCGTGCGGTTTCGTCGGTCCGGTGGGTGCGCTGGTGCTCGGTCTGGTCTCCGGCCTGGTGTGCCTGTGGGCAGTCACGTGGCTCAAGCACAAGCTCGGCTACGACGATTCGCTCGACGTGTTCGGCGTGCACTGCGTGGGCGGTATCGTCGGCGCCCTGGGCACCGGCATCTTCGCCGCGCCCTCGCTGGGCGGCTCCGGCATCTACGACTATGTCGCCAATGCCGCCAGCGGCGACTACTCGATCGCCAGCCAGTTCATGGTGCAACTCACCGGCGTGATCACCACGGTGGTCTGGTCGGCTGTGGTCTCCTTCGTCGCCTTCAAGATCGTCGACATGGTCGTCGGTCTGCGGGTCAGCGAAGAGCAGGAGCGCGAAGGCCTGGACGAGACCCAGCACGGCGAGCGCGCCTACCACATGTAACCGCTTATCTCCTCCTCCGGTCGCTCATCACCGGTTCAGGGGCGCCCTTCGGGGCGCCCCTTTTTTGTCTTCTGCGCGCGCGCGTGGCACAGTGTGCTCGCAAGGAACCGGGCCGCACCCGCCAGGCAGGGGCGGCGGCACGCCGGCCGACGAATCGGGTCGAAGGAGAAGTCCGTGCTGAGGGTGGGAACGCTCGGGGACATCGGGCAGCGCGCACGCGCGGGGTCCGGACCAGTTCGCCTGATCCAGCGCGCCCGTGCCGCATGCCTCCCTTGAACATCAGGCCCTCGCCACACGTCGAGCAGCTGATACGGCTGCTGGTCGCGGGCGCGCTACTGGGCGGAAGCCTGTACGTCCTGATGCCACTGCTCGCGCCCATCGTCTGGGCGGCGATCTTCGTCATCTCCACCTGGCCGCTGTACGTGCGGCTGCAACGCCGGGTGCGCAACGCGAACGTGGCCGCGACGCTGGGCGCCCTTGCGCTGCTGGTGATGTTCGCCGTGCCCATCGCGCTGATGGCGACCTCACTGGTGGATCTGGGCAACTCCGCCCTCGAGTACAGCCGCACGCGTGAATTGCCCGGCGCACCGGCGTTCATCGCCGGACTGCCGTGGATCGGCCAGACCATCGCCCGCCGCTGGAATGAGGCGGTGGCCGACTTGCCCACCTTCGTCGCGTCCCTGCGCCAGTACGAACCGCAGCTGCGCGAACTCCTGCTGCGCATCGGACGAGGGCTGGGCCAATCGGTGATCCTGCTTCTGCTCGCCGCGGTGTTCGCCTTCTTCCTGTTTCGCGACGGCGCGCGCATCGGTTCCACGTTGGAGCGCGCTGCCATCCGCATCGATGCGCTGCGCGGGTTGAAGCTGCTCGAGGTGGCAGGCGCCACCACCCGCTCCGTGGTCTACGGGATCGTGGGCACCGCAGCCACGCAGGGTGCCCTGGCGGCGATCGGGCTGGCCATCGCGAGCGTGCCGGCGCCGCTGCTCTTGGGGCTGTTCACCGGCATGCTCGCGCTGATACCCATCGGCCTCACCGGCGTGATCATGCTGCCCGCCTGCGTCTGGCTGTTTCTCGAGGGCAGGCCCGCCTGGGGCATATTCCTGACGTTGTGGGCGGTGTTCGTGGTCGGCGGCGTGGACAACTTCCTGCGCCCGTTGCTCATCAGCCGGGGCAGCAGGCTTCCGCTGGCCATCGTGCTCACGGGGGTCCTCGGTGGACTGCTGACGATGGGCGTGCTCGGCATCTTCATCGGCGCCGTGCTGCTCGGTGTGGCGTACGTGATGCTGCGCGAGTGGGTCGATGCGGTACCCGTACCGGCCGCGCCGGCGATCGAGACCGGCGTCGCACAGACGACCGACGAGCCGCCGCCGGATCAACCGCGCCCGCGATAGCCCGGCACGCCCTGCTCGGGTATCCAGACCGCCCGCGGCGCCGCACCGGTTTGCCAGAACACGTCGATCGGCATGCCGCCGCGCGGATACCAGTAGCCGCCGATGCGCAGCCACCGCGGCGAGAGCAGGGCGACCAGACGTTTGCCGATGGCGATCGTGCAGTCTTCGTGGAACGCACCGTGGTTGCGATAGCTGCCGAGGTAGAGCTTGAGCGACTTGCTCTCGACCAGCCAGCGCCCGGGCACGTAGTCGATCACGAGGTGTGCGAAGTCCGGCTGTCCGGTGATCGGACACAGCGAGGTGAACTCCGGTGCGCTGAAGCGCACCAGATAGCGCTCGGCCGGATGCGGATTGGGTACGCGCTCGAGTCGCGCCGTTTCCGGCGATTCGGGTGGAACGACAGCTCGCCCCAACTGCGCGAGCGGGGGATGCACGGAGGTCTTCCTGGCGGGCATGGTTCCGGTTCCTCAGGCTGCTGTGGCGTCGTCACCGTAGATGATGACCGAGAGCATCTTGATCGGTACCTCGATCAAGCGCTCCGGGCCGTGAGGGATGTCGCCCCTGAAAGTCAATGCATCTCCCGGCTCGAGCACGTGCGTTTCCTTGCCGTGCCGGTACTCGATCTTGCCCTGCAGGAGGTAGATGAACTCGGTGCCAGGATGTTCGAACCGCGGAAACACCTCGCTCGCGTCGTCCATGGTCACGAGAAAGGGTTCGAAGCTGCGTCGCGGCCCCTTGTCGTAGGCCAGGAGATGATAGGTGTGTCCGCGTCTGGTGCCGCGTCTGACGACCTCCATTCCCGTCCCTTGCTTCACGAGCTGCGCGCCCCCGCCGCCCGAGTCGAAATCGCGGAACAGCTGCGCGATGGAAACACCGAGCACGCGCGCCAGCCTGAGCAGGGTGTCGAGACTGCTGGTCGCCTGGCCATTCTCGATCTTCGAGAGCATTCCGCGGCTGATCCGTGCCTGGGCCGCCACGTCCGCAATGGTCAAACGCTGTCGTTGCCGCAACTCCCGGATGGTATGGCCCAGATGGCGCTCCAACTGGCCATCCGGGTCGCTGTCTCCCACCTCCGGGACTGCGGTTTTCCGATGCGAGACCATGCGCGTCAGAACAAGCCCACTACCTTGCCGTCCTCGCTCATGTCGATTCTCTCGGCCGACGGCGATTTCGGCAGTCCGGGCATCGTCATGATATCCCCGCAGATCATCACGACGAACTCTGCGCCGGCGGCCAGACGCACTTCGCGCACGTTGACCACGTGTCCCGACGGCGCCCCTTTGAGCGACGGATCGGTCGAGAACGAGTACTGGGTCTTCGCCACGCATACCGGGTAGTGCCCGAAGCCGTCCTCCTCGAGCTTGCGGATCTGCGCGCGCACCTTGGCGTCGGCGGAGATGTCGGCGGCCCCGTAGATCTTCGTCGCGACCGCTTTCATCTTGTCCCACAGCGGCTGGCTGTCGTCGTACACGAAGCGAAAGTCGGACGGCGTCCGCTCGACGATGTCGACCACGGCGTGTGCCACCTCCTCCGCACCCTTGCCGCCCTCGGCCCAGTGACGGGCGAGCACGACCGGCGCCTCGTGATGCGCCATCTTGCGCTGGAGCAGGTCGACCTCGGCCTGGGTGTCGTGCGTGAAATGGTTGATTGCGATCACGCAGGGCAGCCCGAAGTGGTTGCGCACGTTGTTCACGTGACGCTCCAGATTGGCGATGCCCTTCTCCAGCGCCGCGAGATTCTCCTGGTTCAGGTCCTTCAACTCGACGCCGCCGTGGAACTTCAGGGCCCGGATGGTGGCGACCAGCACCACCGCGTCGGGGCGCAGGCCGCTCTTGCGGCACTTGATGTCCACGAACTTCTCGGCACCGAGGTCCGCACCGAAACCCGCTTCGGTGACGACGTAATCGGCGAGCTTGAGGCTGGCCTTGGTGGCGATGACCGAGTTGCAGCCGTGCGCGATGTTGGCGAACGGACCGCCGTGCAGGATCGCGGGATTGTTCTCCAGCGTCTGCACCAGGTTGGGCTTGATCGCGTCTTTCAGCAGGACCGTCATGGCGCCGTCGGCCTTCAGGTCACGCGCCCGGACCGGCTTCTGGTCGCGCGTGTAGCCGACCACGATATTGCCCAGGCGCTGCCTGAGGTCGTGCAGCGACGTGGCGAGGCAGAAGATCGCCATCACCTCGGAGGCCACCACGATGTCGAAGCCGTCCTCGCGCGGATAGCCGTTCGCCGCACCGCCCAGCGAGACCACGATGTCGCGCAGCGCGCGGTCGTTCATGTCGACCACCCGCTTCCAGGCGATCCGGCGCACGTCGATGCCCAGTTCGTTGCCGTGATGGATATGGTTGTCCACCATGGCGGCGAGCAGGTTGTTGGCGAGCGCGATGGCACTGAAGTCGCCGGTGAAGTGCAGGTTGATGTCCTCCATCGGCACCACCTGCGCATAGCCGCCGCCTGCCGCGCCACCCTTGACTCCGAACACGGGACCCAGCGACGGTTCACGCAGGCAGATCACGGTCCGCTTGCCGATGCGGTTGAGCGCATCGCCGAGGCCGACCGTGGTGGTCGTCTTGCCCTCGCCGGCCGGCGTGGGACTGATGGCAGTCACCAGGACCAGCTTGCCGTCCTTGCGATCCTTCAGGGACTCGAGGTAGTCCAGCGATATCTTGGCCTTGTAGTGGCCGTAGGGTTCCAGCGCATCGTCCGGTATGCCCAGGCGCTCGGCCGCCAGGGTGGAAATGCGCTGCATGCGCGCGCGCTGCGCGATGTCGATGTCGGTCGGCAAGGGAAACTCCGCTTGGTCGTGCCCGCGCCCCTGCAGGAGTATGAACTGGTGCGCGCTCGGCGAACCTCGCAGGCAGGCGTGCGGCGATTGGAAACGGCCGCAATTATTGCAGGTCTCCTCGCCCCCGGCTTCAGCCCTCGCGCCAACCCGGGATCCAGCTCGTTCCAGCCAGCGGCACCCGCGCCATCGCCGCCGCCTCGACGGTCAGCGCCACCAGATCCTCGCGCTCGAGGTGATGCACGTTGGACTTCCCGCACGCGCGCGCAATCGTGGTCAGCTCCATGTTCAGGGTCTTGAAGTAATTGCGCAGGCGCTTCGCGCCGACCTCGGGCTGCAGCCGCTGCTCCAGGACCTCGTCCTGCGTCGTGATGCCCACCGGGCACTTGCCGGTGTGACAGTGATGGCAGAAGCCCGGCCGCGTGCCGATCCGCTCGTAGTCGTTGATCGCGAGCCGGTGCTGACCGTCCTGGACATAGGACTCGCTGTTGCATCCCAGTGCGTACAACACACCCTGTCCAATCGACACGGCATCCGCCCCCATCGCCAGGGCCTTGGCCACGTCGGCGCCGCTGCGGATGCCGCCCGACACGATCAGTTGCACGGTTCCCCGCATGTTCATGTCCTCGAGCGCGTCGACCGCCTGGCGCACGGCAGCCAGCGTGGGAATGCCCACATGCTCGATGAACACGGTCTGCGTGGCGGCGGTACCGCCCTGCATGCCGTCGACGACCACGACGTCCGCGCCGGAGTGCACCGCCAGCTTCACGTCGTTGAACGTGCGCGTCGCACCCACCTTGACGTAGACCGGCACGTTCCAGTCGGTGATCTCGCGCAGTTCCTTGATCTTGATCGCGAGATCGTCCGGCCCGGTCCAGTCCGGATGGCGGCAGGCCGAGCGCTGATCGATGCCGGCCGGCAGCGTGCGCATGCCGGCCACCCGCGCACTGACCTTCTGGCCCAGCAGCATTCCCCCGCCCCCCGGCTTGGCGCCCTGGCCGATCACCACCTCGATCGCATCGGCCTTGCGCACGTCGTCCGGCTTGAAGCCATACCGGGACGGCAGGCACTGGTAGACCAGCGTCTTGGACGAGAGGCGCTCTTCCGGGGTCATGCCGCCATCGCCGGTGGTGGTCGACGTACCCAGCTCGCTCGCTGCGCGCCCAAGTGCCTCCTTGACGTTGGCCGAGAGCGATCCGAAGCTCATGCCCGCCATGGTGATCGGCATGGCAAGCTCGATCGGCCTCTTCGCGAAACGCGTGCCCAGCAGGGTCGTCGTCACGCACTTCTCCCGGTAGCCTTCCAGCGGGTAGCGCGAGTTGGAGGCGGCGAGGAACACGAGGTCGTCGAAGTGCGGCACGTGCCGCTTGGCGCCCAGGCCGCGAATCTCGTACAGCCCGGTTGCGGCGGCATGCTGGATGTAGTCGATCGTCTTGCGATCGAAGCTTCGGCTCTCCTCGAGGGAGAGGTGTTTAGGCAGTTCGTTGGGATGCGTCATCTTCTTGAGTCCGCGATCAATACTCCTGGTTCGCGTCCGCGTTCCAGTGATAGAGCATGCGTGCCGAGCTCACGCGCTTGAACTGCTTGGGGTCGTAGGCGAAGCCGGCCTTGTTCAGCAACGAACCCAGCCGTTCCACATCGTCCTGCGTCATCTCCTCGATCTTGGCGTCGGCGCCGAGCGAGGCGATCTTTCCGCGCACGTAGATCACCGCTTCGTACAGGGAATCGCCGAGCGCATCCCCGGCATCGCCGCACACGACCAGTGTCCCGGCCTGCGCCATGAAGGCGGAGAAGTCTCCGACGCTGCCGCCCACCACGATGTCGATGCCCTTCATCGAGATCCCGCAGCGCAGGCTCGCATCTGCGTCGATGACCAACAGGCCGCCGTGCGCAGCGGCGCCGGCCGACACCGACGCATAACCTTTCACGCGCACCTCGCCGGAGGTCATGCCCTCCGCGACCCCTGGCCCGGCATTGCCATGCACCGTGACGCTGGCGAGCTGGTTCATGCCAGCCGCGTAGTAGCCCGCATGCCCCTCGATGTCCACGTGCACGTTCGCGTTCAGACCCACGGCAATGCTGTGCGCGCCGTCGGGATTGAGCACGCGCACCCGCTTCACGCCGGCGACATCGCCGTGCAGGAACTGATTCAACTCGCGCAACGGCTGCTTCTCGAGATCGAACACCACTTCCCCCTCGCGCAGCCGGCGGTCGCGTTCCATCACGCTCGCCATACGTGCATCTCCTCGGGTGCGGGCTCGAAAATCTTCGCGTTCTTGATGTCCGGAAGCTTCGCCAGGGAGCGGAACTCCGAGGCGATTGCCACGTACTGGTCGTTCTCCGCAACCACCGCCGGCTTGCAGGCGAAGGCGTCGCGCACCAGGGCCAGTTCGTCGCGCGTGCCCATCAGGAAGGTGAAGAAGCCGTCCAGTTCTTCGAAGCCCTTGTGAATCGCGGCGGGCAGGTCGTCGCCCTCGCGCATGCGCCACTCGAAGTAACGGCAGGCTGCCTCGGTGTCGTTGTCGGTCTCGAACTCGATGCCCAAAGGCTCGAGCTTTCGGCGGATCGAAAACGGGTTCGAGAGCGAACCGTTGTGCACCAGACACCAATCCTTGCCGGCGGTGAACGGATGTGCGTGCGCGGGCGTGACGGCGGACTCCGTGGCCATGCGCGTGTGCCCGACCAGGTGCGTGCCCTTCAAGTGCGCGAAGTCGTAGCGGGCCGCGACCTCGCCGGGCGTTCCCGTGTCCTTGTACAGATCGATGCGCTGCCCGACCGAGAGCAGGTGCACCTGCGGGAACGCCTGCTTGAGCCAGTCCTTCACCTTCTCGGCCGGGGCCATGCTCTCGAGGATGGCGTGGTTCACCTGGACGGACACGCGCGTGTCCTTGCCGAGCGCGTGGCGCACGGCGTCCTCGAAGGCGATCCAGTCGAAGTCGGCCCTCGCGCAGTACACGCTGAACTTGAGCCATGCCTCGGCCACCGGTGCCGTGAACACCGCGAGACCGGCTGAATCCGGTCCGCGCTCGGTCATGCCGAGCAGCATCGGCATCATCAACTCGCCGAGCCGCTCATGCAACTCGGGTTTCTTCACCAGCAGTCCTACGATTCCGCACATGTTGTCGACTCATCCTAGACGCGCGCCGCAGACCGCGGCGCCGCAATGATCAGAAGAACTCCAGGAAGCGCTGACGCTCCCACTCGGAGACGTGACGCGAGTACTCCACCCACTCCATGCGCTTGACGGCGAGGAACTCCGCAGAGAGCGCCTCGCCGAGGGCCCCACGCAGCAGGTCGTCCTTCTCGAACTCGTCCAGCGCCTCCTTCAGGCTCTGCGGCAGCAACTTGACGCCCGCCTCGTCCAGTTGCGCCTGCGACCAGGTGTAGAGGTTCTCGTTGATCGGCTTGCCGGGATCGAGCTTGCGCGCCACGCCGTCCATGCCGGCCGCCAGAATTGCCGCGGTGGCGAGGTAGGGGTTGCAGGCACCGTCTGGCAGGCGCATCTCGAGGCGCCCGTAGGGGATGCGCACGCATGCGGTGCGATTGTTGTTGCCGTAGGCGATGTACGCAGGCGCCCAGGTCGCCCCGGACAGGGACCGGCCGACCACCAGCCGCTTGTACGAGTTGACCGTGGGCGCGACGACGGCGGCCAGGGCACGCGCGTGCGCCAGGACGCCGCCAAGGAAGTGGTAGGCCATCGGCGACAGGCCCAGCCCGTTCCTGTCACGGTCGTCGTGGAACAGATTCTTCACCGACTTGCTGCCCATCGACATGTGGAAGTGGGCGCCGGTGCCGGTGCGATCCGAGAACGGCTTTGGCATGAAGCTGGCGATCAGCCCCATCGACCTGGCGATTTCTGAGGCTGCCATCTTGACCATGATGAGACGATCGGCCGAGGTCAGCGCATCGCCGTAGGTGAAGTTCACCTCGAACTGCCCATTCGCGTCTTCGTGATCGATCTGGTAGACGTCGACACCCACGCTCTGCAGGGAGGCCACGAGCTTGTCGAGGAACTCGGCCGAACGGGCCAGCCCCTTGTAGTCGTAGCAGGGCTTGTCCAGCGTATCACTTTCGTCCGCCGGCGCGATGCTGCCGTCCGCATGCTTCCTGAACAGCATGAACTCCGGCTCGATGCCGGTGTAGAGCGTATACCCCTGCTCGGCAAGCGCAGCCAGCTGGCGCTTGAGCACGATCCGCGAACAGTACTCGTAGGGTGCGCCGTTCACGTAGCCGTCGCACGCGATGCGCGCGAAGCCGGGCATCCAGGGCACGAGGTCGAGGGTGGACAGGTCGCCCTTGGCCATGTAGTCGGGGCCGTGCGGTCCCATGCCCAAGCCCCAGAGCGCGAAGCCGGCGAACCCGGCGCCTTCCCCGAGGATCATGTCCAGATGTCTGGCAGGAACGGCCTTGGCCTTCGCCGCGCCGTGGATGTCCACGAACTGGGCGAGGATGTACTTGACGTCCTGCTGGTCGAGGAACTGCTTGGCTTCCGATGGAGTCATGCGACCCTCCGCAACGTTTCTGATCCGTTCGTCTACACCGCCATCGTCGGCAGCGACGCCGCCTCCGGGATCACATCCGCGATCCCGGCTGCGCCGCCGCCCAGGTCGCCGGCCACTTCCAGCAGCGTCTCCCACAGATACGCGCCAAACGTGCCGTCGCACCAGATGCGATAGCAGAGGTCATTGCCCAGGGGTTGCTTCAGTATCGTCACGCCGACCCCCACCATGCTGGTCAACGTGACCTCCCGGTTCTGCGCCGGAATGTCGTGGATGTTCACGTTGCACGTCTGCAGCCACAGCTCGCGCAAGTTGTCCCCGCGCAGCAGGAGCGCGCAGTCCTGCCGCAACACCGGGTAGACGCCCGGCGCCGGCTCGCGTAGGGCGAGCACGAGGTCCTGCGCCTGCGTGTCGTTCCAGGCGCTCTCGATCAGGAACTCGCTGCGACCCAGTCGTGCCACCAGGCCCGCGCGCGCTGTCGCGCACCATCGGTTCGGAGCGTCCGGAACGGGCAGGCCGCGCGCCGCGAGCCAGTCCGCCGCTGCGGGCCCTTTGAGCCCACAGCGCAGCAGCGCACTGACGTCCGCGACCGCGGGGTCAGGTCTTGTCGCTGCGGACATGCGCAATGGAATCGGCATGCCATGGAGCTGGCACCATGCGGCGGCTCTGTCGGCGTGTATCGCATGCAGCGGACTGGAACGCGAGGCTGTCATGCGGACAACGCCTCCTGACGCAGCAATGCGCCACCGGACGACTTTTGCCGCTCGCCGTTCCGATCGTAGAAGGGGATCGCGACGACCTGGGCCTCCACCATCGTGCCGCCATCCGCGCGGACGGTGAAACGCGTGCCCTGCACGGCAAGGTCCGGGGCGAGAAAGGCCAGGCCGAGGTGCCGGCCGAGCGTCTCGCTGAAGGTGATGCTGGTGACGCGACCGGCGATCTGTCCGTCGCGAATGACGAGGTGGCATTCCTTCGGCGCAACGCCGTCGTAGCCCTCGTCCAGCATGAATCCGCACAGCTTCTGGCGAAGGGGCTGTTGCTGCAGGATGCGCAGGCTGCGCTGCCCGACGAAGAAGGACTTGTCCATCTTCACCGCCCAATCCAGGCCCGCCTCCAACGGCGTGGTCAGCCCGTCGGTGTCCTGCCCGATGATGAGGTGCCCCTTTTCGAGGCGCAAGACGCGCTGCGCCTCGACGCCGAACGGCCGCATGCCGCAGGCGGCGCCCGCGTCCATCAGCAGATCCCACAGCATGGCGGCATGTTCCGACGGCGCATGGATCTCGTAGCCCAGTTCGCCGACGAAGCCCACGCGCATCGTGCGTACCGGAATGCCGGCGATTGCGCCCTCGCGCAGCGCGAGATAGGGAAAGGCTGCTTCCGAGACGTCGAATTCCGCGATCTTTGCCAGGATCGTGCGCGCAGCGGGCCCGGCGAGATTCACGCCGCAGCAGGATCCCGTCACGTTCACGATGCCGGCCTGGAGGCCCCACATCGCAATGAGGCGCTGCAGCTCCCGGTAGACGGCCGCAGATCCCGTCGTGGTGGTGGTGAAATAGAACCGGTCGTCGGCCAATCGGCCGATCACGCCGTCGTCGATCACCACGCCCGCTTCATCCAGCATGATTCCGTAGCGCGTCGTGCCGGGCTGCATGTTTTTGAAGCGCCCGGTATAGACGCGCTCCAGCAGTTCGCCGGCATCGGGACCGGACAGCTCGATCTTGCCCAGCGTGCCGACGTCCATCATGCCCGCGCCGGTACGCACCGCCCTCACCTCCTCGCGCACGAGCGCCGCTTTCTCCGCCCCGGCGCGCCGGTAGTATTCGGGGCGCAGCCATACTCCGGCCTCCATGAAAACCGCATCGAGCTTCTCGTGGCGCGCGTGAAGCGCGGTGCGTCGCACGGGGTGAAAACCGCGGCCGGCCAGATGCCCCAGCGGCACGGGATGGAAGAACGGACGCGCGGTGGTGGTGCCGACGGTGTCGATGGGCTGCTTCAGCGCGTGCGCCAGCAGACGCACCGCGTTCATGTTCGAGTGCTTGCCCTGGCTCGGACCCATGCCGACCGTCGTGTAGCGCTTGAGCAGCTCGATGTTGTCGAAGCCCTCCTGCGCCGCATGGAAGAAATCCTTGAGCTGGAGATCCTCGTCGAAGTCGACGAAGTTCTTGCCCTGGGGATGCGGCACGAAAGGGAATGGATGGGACACGGCGCGCCGTTCACGCGCGACGCCCGCCGCTTCCCCGGCCCCGCGACCCAGATGCTTCAGCGCGAGCAGGCCGGCCCGTTCGCCGTCGCGGCACCGTTCGGCCAGCGCGTACACGCCGTTGACACGGCCCGCCGCAAACACCCCGGCCGGCAGGTCGGCGGGAACGAACTGGCCCAGCGGTTCCTCGAAGACCATCGTGGCGCCCGCCTGGGCCAGCAGCGCCGCGGCCGGAGCGAAGCCCACGCTCATCAGCACGCCGTCGCACGAGATCATCTGCATCTCCTCCGGCACGGCGCCGCTGTCGTCCCACGGCGCGATCCCGACCGAGTGCACGCCGCCGCCGTCCGCCGTCGCATAGGCTTCCACGATGCAGTGCTCGAGCAGGACCTGCACCCCGTGTTCGCTCAGCTTTCGTGCCAGCGGGTGAGTTTCGCCGAGCCGCGTCAGATCGACCACCGCCTTCACCTGCACACCGGCGTCGAGCAGGTCGAGCGCGGCGACGTACCCTTCCTCATTGGCAGTCAGCACCACGGCTGCGCGCATCGGCTGCACGGCGTAGCGGTGCAGCAGGCGCTGCGCGGCGCTCGCCGTCATCACGCCCGGCAAATCGTTGTTGCGGAACACGGCCGGTTGCTCGTACACGCCGGTCGCGACCACCACTGCTCCGGCCCTGACCTTGGTGATGCGCTGCGCGTCCACCAGCGGCACCCAGTTGTCGGCATACCAGCCTGCCGCGAAGGTGTCGGTACGCACCTCGATGCTCGGCTGTGCAACCACGGCGTCGAGCAGCTCGGTGCATAGATCCGCTTCGTGGTGTCCGCCGGGGCGCGCGTAGGTCAGGCTGCCGCCCAGCCGGGCGTTCTCGTCGGCAAGGATCACGCGTGCACCGGCGCGCGCTGTAGTCAGTGCCGTCGAGAGGCCGGCGGGACCCGCGCCAATCACCAGCACGTCGGCGAAGTCGTAGCGCTTCGCCGAGACCGGCCGCGGGGCGGCGAAGTTGAGCGCGCCCAGTCCGCTGAGGCGACGGATCAGGCGTTCCCAATGCGCAAACGCCCACTTCGGCTTGTAGAAGGCCTTGTAGTAGAAGCCCACCGGCAGGAAACGCGACAACCGGTCGATGACGGAGGCGCGATCGGACTCCAGGCCGCCGAAGGTGTTGACGGGCTCGAGAACCATGCCGTCGCGCAGCGGCAGCACGTCGGCCCGCAGGTTGAGCGACACGCCATCGGATACGACGGCGTTGACGTCGTGATTGGCCAGGCTCAGCGTGCCGCGCGGACGGTGGTACTTGAAGCTGCGGCCGAGCACGCGCACACCCGAGGCGAGCAAGGCACTGGTGACCGTATCGCCCGCATAGCCGATGTAGCTTCGCCCCTCGAAGGTGAAGCGCACAGGCTGGTCGCGACGGATCCATTCGCCAGCGCGGGGAGGCAGCCGGGTGCTCATGCCTCTCCCCACAGGTAGGTGCGCAACACGCGGTCCTGCGAGACGTCACGCTCGGCAACGAACCACGTGCCGCTGGGCGTGTGATACCACCACTCCTTCTTCACGTCGGGGATGCCGCTGCGGTTGAACACGTAGTCGGCCCACTGCGCATCGGTGCAGGTTTGCGGATCCGGCATGTCGCGCACCTCGCCGCCGTAGACGAACTCCGCGATGGGCCGCGGGCCGTTGATCGGGCAAGGCATGAGCTTCACGCGCCACCCATGAGCGCGAGGGAGTACAGCGCCAACCGCAAAGTCCGCAAAGGGCGCAAAGAAAGCAGAGCAAAGACCGTTTCCGCACCGCCCATGCGTTGCATTCCTTTGCGGTCGTTGCGCCCGTTGCGTCGAGAGCTTCTTGTCATGTCCACGCAGGTGTAATCAATGTCCCACCGAGGCCGCGCCCTTCTCGCCCGTCAGCCGATAGTTGGCGAAGCGCGACAGGTTGAAGGCGCGGATCAGGCTGTGATCCTGGTCGTTCGCCACGGTGTGCGCCATGGTCTTGCCGCAGACCGGGGTGGCCTTGAAGCCCCACGTGCCCCATCCGGCATCCAGATAGAACCCTTTCACCGGCGTCGTCCCCATGATCGGCGCGAAGTCGGGGGTCATGTCGGCCATGCCGGCCCACTGCCGGTTGGCCTTTGCACTGGCCAGGAACGGAAACAGTTCGAGCATGTGGGCCGACAGCGATTCGGCGAAATCGAAGGTGGAGCGCGTCGAGTGCAGTTCGTAGGGGTCGAGCGAGGCGCCCATCACCAGCTCACCCCGTGCCGACTGGCTGACGTACACGTGCAGGCTGCCGGACACGATGATCGGGTCGAGCCACGGTTTCATCGGCTCCGTCACCATGGCCTGAAGCGGATGGATGACGAGCGGCGTGCGCAGTCCGACCATGTGCGTGACGCGCGGCGTGAAGCCGGCCACCGCCGAGAGCACCTTGCGCGTGGCGACGTTGCCGCTGCGGGTACGCACGCCCACCACCTGCCCGTCCACGACGTCGATGCCGGTGACCTCGGTGCGCTGGTGGATCTCCACGCCGCGCCTGTCGGCGCCGCGCCCATAGCCCCAGGCGACCGCGTCGTGCCGGGCGATCGCACCCGGTGCGTGATACAGCGCACCCTGCACCGGAGTGTGCCCGCCGCAGCTCAGGTCAATCTGCGGACAGGCAGCGCGAACGTCCTCCGGACCGACCAGTTCGCTCTTGACGCCCAGGTGCTTGTTCACCTCCGCGCGCCAGCGCATCGTGCGCACCGCCGAGTCGGTGTGGGCCAGGGTGAAGTGACCGCGCGTGGAGTAGAACAGATTGAGATCGAAATCCTGCGACAGGTCCTGCCACAACTCGATGCTTTTGTCGTAGAAGGCGACGCCTTCGGGCGTGAGGTAGTTGGAGCGAATGATGGTTGTATTGCGCCCCGTGTTGCCGCCGCCGATGTACCCGCGCTCGAGCACCGCCACGTCGGTGATGCCGAAGTCGCGTGCCAGATAGTAGGCAGCGGCCAGACCGTGCCCCCCGCCGCCGATGATCACGACGTCGTAGGCCGGCTTGAGCCGCGGTGGCGTGCGAAACATGCGCGGCTCGGGATACTTCGCGCTCAAGCCGAACCGCAACAAGCCTAGTGCCACGATGACCGCTTCGATGGAGTGGATACCGGGGCTATTCTCGATTTGCCCACACGCGCCTGTCAAGAACAATGTGCAACATTGTTTCCCGAGAAGAAACTTCGGCGGCGGTCTGGTTGTTCCGCTTGGATGGATTCCGGTCGCCCGCCGCTGCCCGCGGCATGCGCCCGCCGGTGCACGTCCGCGACGGGCAGCGCGGGCGCCGCGGTGGCATGCGCCCCGGTTGCCCCGATCGGAGCGGATCAGCGTGTGGGCGGTGAAACAGCCTCGCACGATGGGCCGCGAGGGCAAAGTGGCTACAATGGGTATCCAAACGTGGATCCGACACGGCCATGCATGCAGCTGATCTGACCCCTGCCCTGAGCGGGCCGTTGCTCCAGCTGGAACAACAAATCATCCAGAATCACCAGGCAATCGAGCACTGGTTCCGCTCGCAGTGGCAGGAACTCGAGACGCCGTTCTATGCGTCCGTCGATTTGCGCAACAGCGGCTTCAAGCTCGCTCCGGTCGACACGAATCTGTTCCCCGGCGGATTCAACAATCTGAAGGAAGAGTTCCTTCCGCTGTGCGTGCAGGCGTCGATGGTTGCCATCCAGAAGCGCTGTCCGGACGCGAAGGGCGTGCTGATCGTGCCGGAGAGCCATACCCGCAACCAGTTCTACCTCCAGAACGTCGCTCGCCTTCAAGCGATCCTGCGCATGGCCGGCGTGCGGGCGCGTGTCGGCACGCTGATCCCCGACATCACCGCGCCGACACCGCTGGAACTGCCGGGCGGCGGCAAGCTCACCCTCGAACCGATCGTCCGCCGCGGCAATCGCCTCGGCCTCGAAGGTTTCGACCCTTGCGTCGTACTCCTCAACAACGACCTGTCCGCCGGCGTTCCGCCGCTGCTGCACGACATCGAGCAGCAGGTCATCCCGCCCACGTTCGCCGGCTGGTCTACGCGGCGCAAGTCGCGCCACTTCGCCGCGTACAGCCGCGTCGCCGCCGAGCTGGCGCGCATGCTCGGCCTCGACCCCTGGCTGCTCGACCCGTACTTCGCCACCTGCGGGCAGATCGACTTCCGCGAGCGCACGGGCGAGGAATGCCTGGCCCAGCACGTCTCGGAGATCCTCGAGCGCGTACGCGCGAAGTATCAGGAGTACGGCATCGATCGGGAGGCCTTCGTCATCGTCAAGGCAGACGCCGGCACGTACGGAATGGGCATCATGACCGTGAAGAGCCCGGACGACGTGCGCGACCTGAACCGCAAGCAGCGCAACAAGATGGCGGTGGTGAAGGAGGGACTCGAGGTCAGCGACGTCATGGTGCAGGAGGGCGTGTACACGTTCGAGACGGTGAACGATGCGGTCGCCGAGCCGGTCATCTACATGATCGACCAGTTCGTGGTCGGAGGCTTTTATCGGGTGCACACCGACCGCGGCCAGGACGAGAATCTCAATGCACCGGGCATGCACTTCGAGCCGATGCCGTTCGAGGAGAGCTGTCTGGTTCCCGAGGCCGAATTCACGCACGATTGCGCGCCCAACCGGTTCTACGCGTACGGCGTGGTGGCGCGACTGGCGTTGGTCGCCGCAGCCCGGGAACTCGAGGAGATGGCAGCCGAGTTGGAAGCCGGGGAGCAGGCGATCCGCAAGTTGGCCTGATGCAACTCGCCTTCATCCTCGATCCGCTGGACAGCATCAAGTCCTACAAGGACTCCTCCTACGCCATGATGGAGGAGGCGGCTCGCCGCGGCCACGCACTGTTCGCGATTCATCAGGAAGGACTGCTGAGCCGCGACGGCCAGGTGCGCGCGACTGCATGGCCGGTCGAGCTGACCGCAGACAAGCACGCCTGGTATCGGCTGGGCGAGGCGTCCGAGCGGCCGCTGTCCGACTTCGACGCGGTCCTCATGCGCAAGGATCCCCCGTTCGACATGGAGTACGTGTACAGCACCTACCTCCTCGAACTGGCGCAGCGCCAGGGGGCGCGGGTGATCAACCGCCCGGCTGCGCTGCGGGACTACAACGAGAAGTTCTCCATCACCAGCTTCACGCAGTTCACCGTTCCCAGCCTCGTGACGCGCCTGGAGACCCAGCTGCGCGCCTTCCTGGCCGAGCAACGCGACATCGTGCTCAAGCCCCTCGACGGCATGGGCGGCGCGTCGGTGTTCCGCGTACGCGAAGGCGACCCGAACGTCGGGGTCATCATCGAGACGCTCACCCACTACGGCCGCCGTACGATCATGGCGCAGCGCTACATCCCGGAGATCGTGCATGGAGACAAGCGCATCCTGCTGATCGACGGCAAGCCGGCGCCGTATGCGCTGGCGCGCATCCCGAAGCCCGGGGAGACGCGCGGCAACCTGGCCGCCGGGGGCCGCGGCGTGGCGCAGCCGCTGACCGAGCGCGACCGCGAGATCGCGCAGACGGTGGGCACGGCCCTGCGCGAAGACGGCCTGCTGCTGGTTGGCCTGGACGTGATCGGCGACCACCTGACGGAAATCAACGTCACCAGTCCCACCGGCATGCGCGAGATCCACGATCAGACCGGTTTCAGTGTCGCGGCGATGATGATCGACGCGCTCGAGCGCGCGGTCGCGTGAACCGGGGTGCGGCATCCGGTGCGCCGGATGCAAGCGGCAACGTGCCACAGTGCCGGTAG
This sequence comes from Pseudomonadota bacterium, assembly GCA_023430065.1. Classification (GTDB taxonomy): domain Bacteria; phylum Pseudomonadota; class Gammaproteobacteria; order Burkholderiales; family SHXO01; genus SHXO01. The sequence continues at coordinate 48,346 of JAEZCG010000228.1, forward strand.
TAGAATCCGCGGGGTCGCGCAGCCGGCGCGGCCGAAACCCAGCTGTTTGACTCCATGGTAGGGATCCTCATCATCGCGCACGGCACGTTCGGCGAGAGCCTGATTCACTCCGCCACGCACGTGCTCGGCGTCCGCCCGCCGCGTCTTCTCCAGCTCGGCATCAGCCTGCAAGACGATCCGCAGTACGTATTGCCGCAGGCGCGCGAGCTGGTCCGGCAGCTCGACCAGGGCGACGGCGTCCTCGTGCTCACCGACGTCTATGGCGCCACCCCGGCCAACATCGCCGCCGCCCTGCTCATCCCCGGGCGCGTGGAAGGTGTCGCGGGCGCGAGCCTGCCGATGCTCGTGCGCGCGCTCACCTACCGCAACGAACATCTCGACGCGGTGATCAGCAAGGCCGTGTCCGGCGGCGTCGAGGGCGTCTTCCACATGCCACCAGCGAGCCAGAGCAATGCAGCAACGGGAAGTTGAAATCGTCAACAAGCTCGGCCTGCATGCGCGCGCCTCGGCCAAGCTCACGCAGCTCGCCGGCAGTTTCCAGAGCGAAGTCTGGCTCGCCCGCAACGGCCGCAGGGTGAACGCCAAGAGCATCATGGGCGTCATGATGCTGGCGGCCGCCAAGGGTTCCAAGATCGTCGTCGAGACCAGCGGCGACGACGAGGAAGAGGCGCTGGCCGCGCTGGTGCAGCTGATCGAGCAGAAGTTCGGGGAAAGCGAGTGATGCGGCCCGGGATCGGGGGCTAGACGCACATGTCCTTCACCATCCACGGCATCGGTGTCTCGAGCGGCATCGCGATCGGGCGTGCGCACCTGCTCACGCACACGCAGCTGGAGGTGGAGCACTACGACATCGACGAGGCCGAAGTCGAACAGGAGAAAGAGCGCTTCGACCAGGCCATCCTCACCGCACGTGGCGAACTCGCCGCACTGGTCGAGCACATTCCCGAGAACGCGCCGCCGGAGTTCGAGGGCTTCCTCAATCTGCATTTGATGATCCTGGGCGACAGCACGCTGTCGGAGACGCCGAAGACGCTGATCGAGACGCAACGCTGCAACGCGGAGTGGGCGCTGACGCAGCAGACCGAGGAACTGCTCGCGCAGTTCGATCGGATGGAAGACGCGTATCTGCGCGAACGCAAGGCCGACGTCGTGCAGGTGGTCGAGCGGGTGCTCAAGGCATTGCTCGGCAAGCCGCGCAGCATCCCTGCACCGCGTCATCCCGAGGAGGACAGCATCCTCGTGGCGCACGATCTCTCGCCCGCGGACGTAATCCTGTTCAAGCAGCACCGCTTCGCGAGCTTCGTCACCGATGTGGGAGGCGTCACCTCGCACACCGCCATCCTCGCGCGCAGCCTCGGCATCCCGTCGATCGTGGCCTTGCACCACGCGCGCCAGCTCATCCACGAGAACGAGCTGCTGATCGTCGACGGCACCAACGGCGTGGTCATCGTCAACCCCGACGCCAACGTGCTGGCCGAATTCCACCTGCGTCAGGAGCAGTGGCAGCTCGAGCGCGAGAAGCTCAAGCGGCTGAAGACCACGCGCGCCGCCACCCTGGACGGCACCCGCATCGAGCTGCACGCGAACATCGAGCTTCCTGAGGACGTGGACCAGGCCCGTGCCAATTCCGCCGCCGGGATCGGCCTGTTCCGCAGCGAGTTCCTGTTCCTCAATCGGGGCGAGATCCCGAGCGAGGACGAGCAGTTCGAGGCCTATCGCAAGGTGGCGATGGCGATGTCACCCCTGCCGGTGACGATACGCACGCTCGACATGGGTGCGGACAAGACCTGGAAGGGAGCCACCGACCGGGTCTCGCCCAATCCGGCGCTGGGTCTACGCGCGATCCGCCTGTGCCTGGCCGAGCCGCGCATGTTCCACGCGCAGCTGCGCGCGATCCTGCGCGCCTCGCACTACGGCAAGCTCAAGATCCTCGTGCCGATGCTGTCCACCTCGCACGAGCTGAACCAGACGCTGCACCTGCTCGACGAGGCCAAGCGCAGCCTCGATGCAGATGGAATCGCCTATGATCGGAGCATCGTCGTCGGGGGCATGATCGAGGTGCCGGCCGCGGCGCTATCGCTGTCCACGTTCATGCGCAAGCTCGATTTCCTGTCGATCGGGACCAACGACCTGATTCAGTACACGCTTGCCATCGATCGCACCGACGACAGCGTGGCACATCTGTACGATCCCCTGCATCCGGCCGTGCTGCAGCTGGTGGCGCAGATCATCCGCGGCGGCCACAAGGCCGGCAAGCCGGTGGCGGTGTGCGGCGAGATGGCCGGAGACGTGCGCCTGACTCGCATCCTGCTCGGATTCGGGCTGCGCCAGTTCTCCATGCACCCGGCCCAGCTGCTCAGCATCAAGCAGCAGGTGCTGCGCACCGACCTGAGCGAGGCGACACAGATCGCCGGCAAGATGCTCAAGTCGGACGATCCCGAACGCCTGCTCTCGCTGCTCGAGCGCATCAACGTCTAGCTGCTCGATGCGAATCGACTCGGAGCAACTCGTCCAGCACCTCGAGCGCGGCCTGCAGCGGCTGTATACCGTCTACGGTGACGAGCCCCTGCTCGCGCTGGAGGCCGCCGACCGCATCCGCAGCCGGGCGCGGGCCGAGGGTTACCTCGAGCGGGAACTCGTCATCGTCGAATCGGCCGGCGACTGGGCCCAGGTCGGCGCGAGCGCAAGCAGCCTGTCGCTGTTCGGCACCCGGCGCCTGCTCGATCTGCGGGTGCCGTCCGGAAAGCCGGGTACGGAGGGCGCCGAGGTCCTCAAGCGCTACACCTCCGGCCTGCCGCCCGACACGCTCACCCTGATCACGCTTCCGAGGCTCGACCGCGCGGTGCTCACCAGCGGCTGGTTCGAGGCGCTCGACGCCGCCGGCATCGTGGTTGCGGCCAACGCCGTCCCGGCCGCCCGGCTGCCGCAGTGGCTGGCCGGACGCCTGGCGCAGCAGAAGCAGGAGGCCGACCGCGCAACGCTGCAGTTCCTTGCCGACATGGTCGAGGGCAATCTCCTCGCCGCCCGGCAGGAGGTACAGAAACTCGGCCTGCTGTTTGCGCCCGGCAAGCTGGCATCGGACGCGGTGCGAGCCGCGGTTTCGGATGTCGCGCGCTATGACGTGTTCAAGATCGGCGAACCGCTGCTCGCCGGCGACCATGCGCGCTTCATGCGGATCCTGAATGGCCTCCAGGCCGAAGGCGCCGCCGCACCGCTCGTCCTGTGGGCGATCACCGAGGAGATCCACGCGCTGTGGCGCGTGTCGATGCTGACCCGATCGGGGCGGCCGCTGCAGGCGGCCCTGCGCGAGGCACGCGTCTGGGGTCCGCGCGCCGAGCTGCTGCCGCAGGCACTACGCCGGACCTCCCCGGCGCGGCTCGAACGCGCGCTGCTGCAGGCGGCCGAAACGGACCGAGCCATCAAGGGGATCGGCTCGGGCGCTCCGTGGGACGAACTGCTGCGGCTGGGAATCCTGGTGGCCGGGACACCGCAGCGGCCGGGCCAGGACAATCGGGGTAGAATCCGGGCGTGATCGCAGGGTGATCCGACCCTGCGCAATGCAGGTCGTGATCCCGATGGACATTCATTCCTACATGCACGGCGTGGGTCGCGAGGCGCGCCGTGCCGCCCGCGCCATGGCGCGCGCCGAGACGCGCGCGAAGGATGGCGCACTGCTGGCGATCGCGGAAGCCATCGAGCGCGACAGCGCACGGCTGCTCGCAGCCAATGCCGAGGACGTGGACGCAGCCCGGTCCAAGGGCCTGGACCCAGCGATGGTGGATCGGCTCAGGTTGAGCACGAAAAGCGTGGCGGCCATGGCACAGGGGCTGCGGGAAATCGCGGCGCTGCGCGATCCGATCGGCGAGATCACCGAGCTCGCCTACCGGCCCAGCGGGATCCAGGTGGGCCGCATGCGCGTGCCGCTGGGCGTGGTCGCGATCATCTACGAAGCGCGTCCGAACGTGACGGCGGATGCCGCCGGCTTGTGCCTGAAGTCGGGCAACGCGGCAATCCTGCGCGGCGGCTCCGAGGCGATCCGCTCCAACCAGGCGATCGCCGCCTGCGTGCGCGAGGGACTCGCCAGCGCCGGCCTGCCGGAGGCAGCGGTGCAAGTGGTGGAGACGACGGACCGCGCGGCAGTCGGTGAACTGATTACGATGAGGGAGTTCGTCGACATCATCGTGCCACGAGGGGGCAAGGGGCTGATCGAGCGCGTCTCCAACGAGTCGCGCATTCCCGTACTCAAGCACCTCGACGGCATCTGCCACGTCTACATCGACGATCGGGCGGATCTGGACAAGGCGCTGCGCATCGCCGACAACGCCAAGACCCAGCGCTACGGCACCTGCAACACCATGGAGACGCTGCTCGTGCACCGGGACATCGCCGGGCGCGCGCTGCCGCCGCTGGCGAAAGTCTATGCCGAGAAGGGGGTCGAGTTGCGCGGCTGCGAGCGCGCGCGCGCGATCGTGGACGCGATGCTGCCCGCGACGGACCAGGACTGGTACACCGAGTACCTCGCGCCGATCCTGAGCGTGCGCGTGGTGGACGATCTCGACCAGGCGATGGAACACATCGCGGCCTACGGTTCGCAGCACACCGATGCCATCGTCACGGAAGACTACACTCGCGCGCGCCGCTTCCTGCGCGAGGTCGATTCCAGCTCGGTGATGGTGAATGCCTCCACTCGCTTCGCCGATGGGTTCGAGTACGGCCTCGGGGCCGAGATCGGCATCTCCACCGACAAGCTGCACGCACGGGGTCCGGTCGGACTCGAAGGACTGACCTCGCAGAAGTACGTCGTACTCGGCGACGGCCACATCCGCACCTGAATTTCCTGCCCTCGCCGAAGGGCGCAACAACGAGAAGCCTTGAACCGCCCATGAGCAACGTTATCGAGGTCAAGGTTCCCGACATCGGGGACTTCAAGGACGTGCCCGTCATCGAAGTGCTGGTGAAGGCGGGCGACACTGTCGCGGCCGAGGCGTCGCTGATCACCCTCGAATCCGACAAGGCGACGATGGAAGTGCCGGCACCCGAGGCAGGCACCGTCAAGGACCTGCGGGTGAAGGTCGGCGACAAGGTGTCCGAGGGCGTGGTCATCCTGACACTGGAGGTTGCCGGCACCACGGCACAGGCGAGCGCGCCCGCTGCGGCGCCCGCGGCACCGGCCGCGAAGGAATCAGAGTCCCGGCCGGCTCCGGCCGCTGCAACGCCCGCCCCTACTCCGGGTGCCGCGGTGAAGGGGGACATCCATGCGCAGGTGGTCGTCATCGGCTCCGGCCCCGGCGGATATACCGCGGCATTCCGTGCAGCGGATCTGGGCAAGCAGGTGGTGCTGGTCGAGCGCTACGAAGGATTGGGAGGCGTGTGCACGAACGTCGGCTGCATCCCGTCCAAGGCGCTGCTGCATGCGGCGCGTGTGATCGCCGAGGCAGAGGAGATGTCGCACTTCGGTGTGGGTTTCGGCCCGGCCAAAGTGGATCTGGACAAGCTGCGAGGGTGGAAGGAGGGCATCGTCGCCCGCTCGAATCGCGGGCTCTCGGGGCTCGCCAAGCAGCGCAAGGTGCAGGTGGTGACGGGAACGGCGACGTTCACCTCGCCGCACATGCTGGAGGTGAAGGGTAGCGACGGCACCAAGAAGGTGTCCTTCGACCACTGCATCATCGCCGCCGGTTCCCAGCCCGCGCGCATACCTGGATTTCCCTACGACGATCCGCGCCTGATGGATTCCACCGGCGCGCTGGCGCTCAGGGACGCGCCCAAGCGCCTGCTCGTGATCGGCGGCGGCATCATCGGGCTGGAGATGGCCACGGTGTACGATGCCCTCGGGTCGAAGGTGAGCGTGGTCGAGCTGATGGACGGCCTCATTCCCGGCGCCGATCGCGACGTCGTGAAACCGCTGCACAAGCGCATCGAGAAGCGCTACGAGGCGATCCTGCTCAAGACCAAGGTGGCGAAGCTGGATGCCGTGAAGGAAGGCATCCGTGCGACGTTCGAGGGCGATGGCGCACCCGCACCCCAGGTGTACGACCGCGTGCTGCTGTCGGTCGGTCGCCGCCCGAACGGCAAGGTCATCGGTGCAGAGGCGGCGGGTGTCCAGGTGGACGAGCGCGGCTTCATCCGTGTGGACAACCAGATGCGGACCAACGTGCCGCACATCCACGCCATCGGCGACATCGTTGGCGAACCGATGCTGGCCCACAAGGCGTCGCACGAGGGCAAGCTGGCTGCCGAGGTGATCGCCGGCCACAAGGCCGCCTTCGACGCACGCACGATCCCCTCCGTCGCTTACACCGATCCCGAGATCGCCTGGATGGGTCTGACGGAAACGGCCGCAAAGGCGCAAGGCATCGACGTCGAGAAGGCGGTATTCCCATGGGCTGCCAGCGGCAGGGCACGCGCCATCGGACGTGACGAAGGCATGACCAAGCTGTTGTTCGACAAGAGCACGCGCCGCCTCCTCGGCGCCGCCGTCGTCGGCCCGAATGCCGGAGAACTGATCGCCGAGACGGTGCTGGCGCTGGAGATGGGCGCCGATGCGCAGGACATCGGCCTGACCATCCACCCGCACCCGACGTTGTCGGAAACCGTGTTCTTCGCCGCAGAGATCGCCGAGGGCAGCATCACCGACCTGTACATGCCGAAGAAGTAGCGTGCGATGAACGCATGACCTTCACCCCGCTCCTCACCCCGCCGCACGCCGTCGAGCGACCTGCGCTCTGGTTCACGTTCCAGGGGGTTCAGATCCTGGTACGGCGCGAGGGCGGGCGTGCCTCGATGCCGCAGCTGCTGCATCCCGTGGAACTGGGCTTGACGCCACTGCGCGAGCAGTACCTGGGCACGCTGGGCGAGATGCACTGCTTCGCCTGCGAGGTCGACAAGGAGGCCACGCCGCCGGAGGGCTGGAGCTGGAGCGGCCTGCGCGGATTGTTCGGACTGGTGGACGATGCCATGTTCGCGCTCGCAGGGCGCGCGATGCAGATCGTCGACTGGGACCGCTCGCATCAGTACTGCGGGCGCTGCGGCACACCTACCGCAGTCAAGCCAGGCGAGCGGGCACGCCTCTGCCCGGCGTGCGGCCTGATCCACTATCCACGCCTGGCGCCCGCGGTGATGGCTCTGGTGCGACGGGGCAACGAACTGCTGCTCGCGCGCTCTGCGCACTTTCCACCCGGCATGCACAGCGCGCTCGCGGGCTTCGTCGAGCCCGGCGAGAGCCTCGAGCAATGCCTGCAGCGCGAGGTGAAGGAAGAGGTGGGCGTGGACGTCACCAACCTGCGCTACTTCTCGAGCCAGCCGTGGCCGTTCCCGCACTCGCTCATGATCGCCTTCAACTGCGATTACGCCGGCGGCGACCTCACGCTGCAGCCCGACGAGATCGAGGCGGCGGGGTGGTTCACCCTCGACGCGCTGCCGATCCTGCCGAATCCGATCAGCATTGCGCGCCGGCTGATCGACACGACCATCGAACGGATGCGGGCCGGCAGCTAGCTGCCTGT
>JAEZCG010000025.1 GCA_023430065.1 Pseudomonadota bacterium
CCACCGCTCCCTTCCTTCCGCCAACCGCGAGGTATTGCCCCGTGCTGCCGACCCACAGCACGAGGTCCCGCCCCTCCAGCGGCGGACGCACGTTCTCGCCCGCCTCGATCACGCGGCCCAGGCGATCCTTGATCACGCTGCGGCTTCCGGGCTTGCCCGCGAGCCAATCCTCGTACGCGAGTTCGATGCCTTCCTGGCCGTGGTCGTCGATGTCGGTGAAGCCGATCAGATGGCTCGCGACGGCGCCGGCGGGATAGTAGCGCTTGTATTCGCGACGCAGCCCGATCCCAGACAGACGAAGCTGGACCACTCGCGCCGCGACATCGGGAGGCAGATGCCGCTTGAGGTAGACGAAGCCGCGCGTCTTGGCGGCGAGGCGCTGGCGCAGCTGGGCATCGGACATTCCCAGCAGCGCGGCGAGCTGACGTCGCTGCGCCGCGCTCATGCGCACGTCCTGTGGACTGGCGAAGACCGACTCGACCGGCGTGGAGATGGCGAGCAGCTCGCCGTTGCGATCGGTGATGCGGCCGCGATGCGCGCTCAACTCGAGCGAGCGCGCGTAGCGCATGGCGCCCTCGTGCTGCAGGAATTCGCTGTCGAGCACCTGCAGGTACAGCGCACGGCCGACCAGCACGACGAACCCGGCCAGCAGCAGCCACAGGAGCACGCGCGCGCGCCCGATGGGCAGGCGCAGCGACAGTGCGGGATGGACCGGCCTCACCGCGTCCCCTCCGGCACGGGCACCGGCGTGACGGCGATCATCCGCACGCGCTCTTGCGGCAGGACCTTCATCGCCAGCTCGCTGCTGGCGATGCGCTCGACACGCGAATGCATCGCCCAGGTGCTCTGGTCGAGCTGGAGCTGATCCCAGTCCACATCGAGCTGCTTCGCGGTTTCCTGCTCCTTCTCGAGCGCGATGAACAGCTTGCGAGCCTGATGCTGCGCGGTGACGAGCCCGAGTGCGCACGCGACCAGCAGCCCGAACAGGATCAGGTTGAGGCGCATCATGCCGCCAGCCTCTCGGCCACGCGCAGCATCGCGCTGCGGCTGCGCGGATTGGCAGCGACTTCCTGCGGTGACGGCGCCTGCGCTTTGCCGACGAGGCGCAGCAGCGGTTGCGGCCGGTCGGCTTCACGCACCGCCATGCCGCGGGGAATCGGCGGGGGCTGCGAGTGCGTGCGCATGAAGCGCTTGACCAGGCGATCCTCGAGCGAGTGGAAGGTGATCACCACCAGCCGCCCTCGCGGGGCGAGCAGAGCGAGTGCCTGCTCCAGCGCTAGCGACAGTTCCTCAAGCTCTTGATTGACGAAAATCCGTATAGCCTGGAATGTCCGCGTCGCCGGGTCCTGCCCAGGCTCGCGCGTACGGACGGCCTGACCCACGATCTTGGCAAGTTGCCCGGTGGTGTGCACAGCGCCCCGCGATCGAGCCGCAACAATCGCTCTTGCAATCGGCCCAGCAAACCGTTCTTCGCCATAGGTCTTGATCACCTCTTTGATTTCGTCTTCCGAAGCCTGGGCCAGCCACTGTTGGGCGCTCTGCCCGCCGGTGGTGTCCATGCGCATGTCGAGCGGACCGTCGAGGCGGAAGCTGAAGCCGCGTTCGGGAGTGTCGATCTGGGGAGAGGACACGCCGAGGTCGAGCAGGATGCCGTCGACGTGCGCCCAGCCGCGTGCGGCCACGCACTCGCGCAACTGCCCGAAACGCGCGTGGACGATGTGAAAGCGCGCGTCGACGATGTGCGCGGCGGCTGCTACCGCCAGAGGATCGCGATCGAGCGCGAGCAGCGCGCCACGCGGACCGATGCGCTCGAGCACGGCCAGGCTGTGACCGCCTCGGCCGAACGTGCAGTCGACGTACAACCCGTCCGGCTTGACGGCGAGTGCCTCGACCGCCTCGGCCCGCATCACGGGGACATGTACCGGCGCGTTCAGAGCGAGAACCCTTCGAGTTCGGCCGGCATACCGTTGCCTACGGCTTCCACCGCGCGGCCGATCTGCGCGTCCCACTTCGCCACGTCCCACAACTCGAACCGGTGCCCCTGCCCTACCAGTGCCACGTCCTTGTCGAGGCCCGCGAACTTGCGCAGCGGTCCGGGGATCAGGATGCGCCCGGCGCCGTCCATCTCCACGTCGGACGCATAGCCGACGAGCAGGCGCTGGAGATCGCGGATGCGCGGATCGAATGCGGACAGGCTCATCAGCTTGTCCTCGATGGGAATCCAGTCCGGGGCGGCGTAGACGAGGAGACAGGCCGGCGAGTCAGTAGTGATTACTAACTTCCCTTCGGCACGGCTCAGCAGCGCTTCGCGATAGCGAGCGGGCATGGCAAGGCGACCCTTGCTGTCGACCGTCAGATTGGTGACCCCGCGAAACACCTTTTTCTCCCCCTCACGGCAGTTTCATCCACCGCGCACCACTCTCCCCCACCGTGCGCCACTATATTGAACCGGTTTTAGGGGGTCAAGAGAAATTCGTGTTTTTTTCCGACAGGACAGAGACTTAAGCCTACCTCCGCAAGTAGTTAGGAAGATTTTTGAAACGTCAAAACAGGTAATTACACACGCCAATGAAGGTGTTTTGTAAAGAATGTCCTGCGCCGGCCAGGCGCAGTAACGCGAAAGGGAGGGTGAAGCCGGTCTATAAGCCGGGTTCTGTGCGGGAGGACCCGCGGCAGTCATTCCTCTAGGCGCGCGGTTACCCGCACGCTCCAGCAACCTACCCGGGAGCAGCGCGAGCCACGCTGTCGCTCCCCTATTTGGTCTTGCTCCGGATGGGGTTTGCCGACCCCCGGCGTTGCCGCGGAGGTGGTGCGCTCTTACCGCACCGTTTCACCCTTGCCTGATCCTGCGCGAGGCAGGCCATCGGCGGTGTACTTTCTGTTGCACTTTCCGTCGCCTCTCGACGCCCGGCCGTTAGCCGGCATCCTGCTCTGCGGAGCCCGGACTTTCCTCTCCTACCCCGAAGGTAGCAGCGACTGCCCGACCGACTTCACGGCGCCATCCTAGCATTTCTCCCGGGTCGGGGCGATGCCGGCCTGAATGCATGCACAGTCCTCGGTGCGGCAGCCGGCACTCGCTAGAGGTCGCGATCGGCGTGCGAGGCCGGATCCTCGACGGGCTCGAGATGCGTGATCACCGAAGCGCCGCGCACCGCCTGCCGCACCGACGCCTCGATCTCCTCGAGCAGTTCGTGCCCCCGCTGCACGCTCCACTCGCCCGGAACCAGCACGTGCACCGAGACGAATGAACGGCCCGCCGCCTGGCGCGTGCGCAAGGCGTGGAACTGCACCCCGCGCGATTCGAAACGACGCAGCACCTCGGCGATGCGCTCGCGCTGCGGCACCGGCAGCGCCCGGTCGAGCAGGCCGAGCGCGGACCGCTCGAGCAACCGGTAACCGGTCCACACGATGTTCAACGCCACGGCCAGCGCGATGAGTGGATCCAGCCAAAGCCATCCGGTGACCATGACCGCCACCAGACCGACGATGACGCCGGCGGACGTCCACACGTCGGTGAGCAAATGCCGGCCATCGGCCTCCAGCGCGATCGAGTCGTGCCGCTGCCCGGCGCGCACCAGCGAGAGCCCCACGGCCAGATTGAGCAGCGAGGCCGCCAGCGTGATCAGCAGCCCGATGCCGAGTTGCTCGAGCGGCATGGGGTTCAGCAGCCGCTGCGCCGCCGCCACCGCGATGAGGCCGGCCGCGACGACGATGAGCGCCCCTTCGAAGCCGCTGGCGAAGTACTCGGCCTTGCTGTAGCCGTACGCGTGGTCCTCGTCGGGCGGACGCGCCGCCACACGGATCATCGTGAGCGCCATCACCGCCGCCGCGAGGTTCACCACCGACTCGAGGGCATCGGATAGCAGGCCGACCGATCCGGTCAACCACCAGGCACCCGCCTTGAGCGCGATGGTGACCAAGGCGGTGGCGACCGACAGCCAGGCGAAGCCAGTCAGCGTCGCGAACACACCTTTCGACGAAGACGTCAGACGATCGTCCACCCGACCTGGCCGTCTGCGCGCAACGGCACCAGGCGATGCGCCGCGTACGTGTAGTCCGACGGCACACGCCACGCGCGACGCTGCAGTACGGTGCGTGCGGCGTTGCGCGGCAAGCCGTAGAAATCCGCACCGTGCACACTGGCGAATCCCTCCAGCTTGTCCAGCGCGCCGACGGCGTCGAATGCCTCGGCATAGAACTCGATGCCCGCGTGCGCCGTGTACACACCGGCGCAGCCGCAGTCGTTCTCCTTCGTGTGGCGGGCGTGCGGTGCGCTGTCGGTGCCGAGGAAGAACTTCGGGTTGCCGGAAACGGCCGCCGCCACCAGCGCCTGCCGGTGACGCTCGCGCTTGAGCACGGGAAGACAATAATGGTGCGGGCGCACACCGCCCTGGAAGATCGCGTTGCGGTTGAGCAGCAGGTGGTGCGCGGTGATGGTCGCGGCGATGTTGTCGGGCGCGGCCCGCACGAAGTCGGCCGCTTCGGCCGTCGTGATGTGTTCGAGCACGATGCGCAGACGCGGCAGACGCTGCACCAGCAGGGACAGGGTGCTCTCGACGAAGACCCGTTCTCGGTCGAACACGTCCACCTGTGCATCGGTGACTTCACCGTGGATGAGCAGCGGCATCCCGGCCTGGGCCATCGCCTCGAGCGTGTCGAACACGCGCGCGATGTCGGTCACCCCCGAATCGGAATTGGTGGTCGCACCCGCTGGGTAGTACTTCACCGCATGCACGACCCCGCTGTCGCGTGCGCGCAGGATCTCCTCCGGCCGCGTGTTGTCGGTCAGGTACAGTGTCATCAACGGCTCGAATTGCGTGCCCGGCGGCAACGCCTGCACGATGCGCTCCCGGTAGGCGGCGGCCGCCCGCGTCGTGGTGACCGGCGGCCTGAGGTTCGGCATCACGACGGCACGGCGGAAACGGGCCGCGGTGTGCGGAAGGACCGCGCGCATGTATTCCCCGTCGCGCAGGTGCAGGTGCCAGTCGTCCGGCTGAATGATCTCGATGGTGTCCATGTCCTCGGGAATGTGCGTTCAGGCCGGGGACGCGCCGGCCGCCTTCTGTTGCAGCGCGCGCTCGTAGAGAAGATTGCGGTTCACGCCGGTGATTCCGGCGCAGAGCTTCACCGCCTGCTTGAGCGGCAATTCCGCCAGCAGCAGGCCGAGCACCCGCATCGCCTCGTCCAGGGTCGCCTCCTGAGCGGCGGCTGCCGGCGGCCCCACCACCAGCACGAACTCGCCCCGCACGCGGTTGTCGTCCGCGTCGAGCCAGGCAGCCGCGTCGGCCAGCTTACCCGCGTGCACCTGCTCGAACAGCTTGGTCAGCTCGCGCGCGATCAGCAGCTCGCGGCCGCCCCCGAGCACTTGCGCGAGATCGTCCACGCACTCGCGCACGCGATGCGGCGCCTCGTACAGGACGAGGGCGTAGGGAAGGCTGCGAACCGACTCCAGCGCCCGCCGCCGCGCCGCCGGCTGCGACGGGAGGAAGCCGAGAAACAACACGCCTTGGCAAGTCAGTCCGGCCACCGACAGCGCCGCGGTCAGCGCGCTGGGGCCGGGAACGGGCACGACGCGCAGGCCCGCTTCGCGCACCCGGCGCACGAGCACCGCTCCGGGATCGCTGACGGCAGGCGTGCCCGCATCGCTCACCAGCGCCACCGACCGGCCGGCTCGCAGGGTCTCGATCACGCGCGCCGCCGCGGACGCCTCGTTGTGTCCGTGCACTGCGGTCAGCGGTGTGTCGATGCCGTGGTGCGCGAGCAGGCGCCGCGACACGCGCGTGTCTTCGGCGGCAATCAGATCCACCGATCCGAGCAACGCGACCGCCCGCAGTGTGATGTCCTGCATGTTACCGAGGGGAGTGGCCACGACATATAATGCCCCCTCCCTCGGCGCGCTGGTCTCGCTATGCAACGTGTTCCGGCTCTCGTGTCGCTGCTTCTGTCGCTACTATACTTGGCCGCGTTGACTCCGGCCAACGCGACGACGCAGGACGAGCCTTCCTCCACACCGCAGGAGAGCGTTCCGCACATCGCGGTGTTGCTGCCGACGAAGTCCGGACCCTTCACCCGCGCCGCCGATGCCGTTCGCCGCGGCGTACTGGAGGCGCAGCGCGTGCAGAACGAACCCGACCTGCCGCTCGTGGTGTACGAGACCACCGACGATCCGTTCGACGTCGTCAAGGTCTACCGCGAGGCGGTCGCCGGCCAGGCGCGCTTCGTGATCGGTCCCCTCACCCGCAGCGCCGTGTCGGCGCTGGCCAATTCGCTCGCGTTGCCGGTTCCCACGCTGGCGCTGAACGCCCCCGAAGCCGACACAGTGCTTCCCGATGGCATGTTCGTGTTCGGCATGCAAGTCGAGCATGAAGCCCGTCAGGTGGCCGCCCTTGCGCACCAGCGCGGCTTCCGGCGCGCGATGGTGGTGCGCGCCCCGAGCTCGCTGTCGCAGCGTCTCGCCCAATCGTTCGCGCAGGAGTGGAGCGCCGGTGGCGGTGAGATCGTGCGCGAGGAGGAGATCTCGTCGGACCCGGCGCTGCTGGCAACACTGCGCGACGCAGCCGCTTCTGCCGCACCCGAGGTGGTATTCCTCGCCCTCGATGCCCAGCTGGGCCGCCTGGCGCGCGCCTACCTCGGCCAGAGCGTGCCGATCTACGGCACTTCGCTGCTCCACGCCGGGTTCGAGCCGCTGGCGCGCATCGACCTCAACGGCGTGACCTTCGTCGACATGCCGTGGCTGCTGCTGCCCGACCACCCTGCCGTGCTCAGCTACGCCCACCCGGACACCGCACAGCTGCCGATGGAAATGCAGCGCTTCTATGCGCTGGGGATCGACGCTTTCCGGATCGCGCTCGATCTGATCCGCACGGACGCGAACCTGACCGGGATCGACGGCGTGACCGGGCGCATCAGCATGGACCGCGACCGGCGGCTGGTGCGCGAGCCGGTCGCCGCCCAGTTCGTGCAGGGCGACACGCGCGTGTTCGAGGCCGTACGCCCCTGAACGGACGCGGCGCGGCAGCCGAGGAGATGGCGCTGCGCCACCTGTTGGAGCGCGGCCTGTGCCTGCGGGCGCGCAATTACCGATGCCGGTTGGGAGAGATCGACCTGGTGATGGGGCACGGCGAAACGCTCGTGTTCGTCGAGGTCCGCCAGCGGCGCAGCCTGTCCCACGGCGGAGCAGCGGAAAGCATCGATGCACGCAAGCGCAGCCGGCTGCTCGCCACCGCCCGCCACTACCTCGCGCGCCTGGGTTCGCTGCCCGCGTGCCGGTTCGATGCCGTACTGGTCGGCCCCGACGGCGAGGTCGAGTGGATCCAGAACGCGTTCGGCGAATGAGGGCAGCACACACGCGGACGGAGCGCCGCGGCCTTTGTGCAATAATCCGCGCGATCTGAGGGAATCGACGCAAGCATGGATCTGGTGTCGCGCGTGCAGAAGCACTTCGCGGAGAGCGCGAAGCTCAAGTCGGAAGTCGGCCGGAGCATGGCCGTGCCGATCGCGCGCGCGGCCGAGCGCATGGTGCAGTGCCTGATGAACGAAGGCAAGATCCTGGCATGCGGCAACGGCGGTTCGGCCGCCGACGCGCAGCACTTCGCCGCGGAACTGCTCAACCGCTTCGAGGCGGATCGACCCGGCCTGGCGGCGATGGCCCTGACCACCGACGCGTCCACCATCACCTCGATCGCGAACGACTTCGATTTCGAGCAGGTGTTCTCGAAGCAGGTGCGCGCATTGGGACAGCCACAGGATCTGCTGTTGGCGATCTCGACCAGCGGCAACTCGCGCAACGTCATCGAGGCGATCCAGGCGGCACATGACCGACAGATGAACGTGATCGCGCTCACGGGCCGCAACGGCGGGATGATCGCGGAACTCCTTGCGCCCGATGACATCCATCTATGCGTGCCCCACAACAGCACGGCGCGCATCCAGGAAGTCCACATCCTGTGCCTTCACTGCCTGTGCGACGCCATCGATTGCATCTTGTTAGGAGTGGAGTAGACATGATTTCCAGGAAGAGCGCTGCCATCCTCCTCTGCGCCGCGGCCGTCGTCCCCCTGCTGCAGGGATGTCCTGCCGTGTTGGTGGCGGGCGTGGGCACGACCGCCGTCGTCGCCGACGACCGCCGCACCACGGGCGTGTTCGTCGAGGACCAGAACATCGAACTGAAGGTTGCCCACGAGGTCGGCAAGAAGTACGGCAAGACCAATGGCGTGGACGTCCGGGGCACCAGCTTCAACCGCTTCGTCCTGCTCAATGGCGAGGTGCCCAACGAGGAGATCCGCAACGACATCGCCGCCATCGCCAGTGCGGTGGAAAACGTGCGCAACGTGCAGAACGAGATCCAGGTCGGACCGCCCACCACCACCCGGCAGAAGGCGGCCGATTCCGCCACCACCTCGAAAGTCAAGACTGGCCTCCTGCGCGCGCGCGACGTTCAGACCAACCATGTGAAGGTAGTCACGCGCGACAACGTGGTCTACCTGATGGGACTGGTTTCACCCGAGGAGGCCGACACGGCGACCGAGATCGCCCGCACCACGGGCGGCGTGGAGAAGGTCGTGCGCGTGTTCGAGATCGAGCAGACGCAACAGCAGTAGCCTTCGCGCGGCATCAGCGCGGAACGCGCGCGTAGAGGGCGAGCGCTTTCGCGCGCGCCTGGGCATGGTCGACCAGGGGGGCGGGATAATCCGTGCCGACGCGCACCCCCGCTGCGCGCTGCGCGCTTGCATCCATCTCCCACGGCGCGTGGATGTGGCGGTCGGATACGCCGGCCAGTTCGGGCACGTACATGCGGATGAAGGATCCATCCGGGTCGAAGCGCCGCGACTGCGTGACCGGATTGAAGATTCGGAAGTAGGGCTGCGCGTCGCACCCGGTCGATGCCGCCCACTGCCAGCCGCCGTTGTTGGCGGCCAGATCGAAGTCGTTGAGCTTGCGCGCAAACCAGCGCTCGCCCTTGCGCCAATCCACCAGCAGATCCTTCACCAGGAAGGACGCGGCGATCATGCGCAGGCGGTTGTGCATGTACCCGGTCCGCTGGAGCTGGCGCATGCCCGCATCCACCAGCGGATAGCCCGTGCGCCCCTCGCACCATGCAAGGAAGTGTTCCTCGCTGCCCGGATAGCGCAGCGCGTCGTACTCGGGGCGAAAGGCGCGGTCGACCACACGCGGATGGTGGTAGAGGATCATGAAGTAGAAGTCCCGCCAGATCAGCTCCGAGAGCCAGGTGGCGGCGCCCTCGCCCCCATGCGCGTGCGCCGCGCGCGCCAGCTCGCGGATGGACAGGGTACCGAAGCGCAGGTGGACCGAGAGGTACGAGGGACCTTTCACGGCAGGATAGTCGCGGCGTTCGCGGTAGGCATCGATGCGCTGCAGGAAGTCGTCGAACAGCCGACGGGCGCCGCTCGTTCCGACGGGAATGCGCAGCTCGCGCAGGTCGGTGCGCTGAAAACCGATGTCCTCGAGCGATGGCACCTGCGCATCGGTGGCCGGTGCCAGCGGGCCGCAGCGCTCGCGCACCGGATGCGCCCGGAGGGCATCGGCTTCCAGTCGTGCCAGCCACGCGTTCCGGTATGGCGTGAACACGCTGAACGGCGTGCCGGCGCGCGTCATCACCTCGTCGCGTTCGAACACCACCTGGTCCTTGAACGTCTCGAAGGCGATTCCGTCGTCGGCCAGCCTGCGCGCGACGTCGAGGTCGCGGGCGAGGGCGAGCGGCTCGTAATCGCGATTGGCAAACACGGCTTGCGCGCCGAGCGCGTGCGCCAGCGCGGGAATGCGCGCGCGCGCCAGTCCATGCTCGACGATGATGCCGCCGCCCAGGCGCTGCAGCGCCTCGCGCAGCTCGATCACGCTTTCCAGGATGAATTCCACGCGGCGGTCGGCGCGATCCGGGAGTGCGTCGAGAATTTCCGTGTCGAACACGAACACGCAGTGAACGCGCCGCGCCCGGCTCAGCGCCTGCGATAGCGCGGCATGGTCGTCCACCCGCAGGTCGCGCCGAAACCAGACGAGCGCGCAGTCGAGCATCTTCTGCTCAGTGCACGCGCGGTCGCACGCCTGGAACGGACCAGCGCAGCAGCATTCCTCCGTCGTCGACCGCCCGCGCATGCAGTGCGAGGTACTCCTGCACGCGGTGCTCCTGTGCCGCCACGGCGTGCGGCATCGGTCCGCTCGCGCGACCCAAGCGGACGTCCGTGACGACGTCCATGTCGACGGCAGCCAGTCGCCCGACCTCGCGTGCCATGACATCCGGTTCGGGTCCGGCCCAGACGGGCCCGGCCGGCACGCAGGCGAGTACGGCCGCGGTAATGAGGGTCTTCCGCAACGTCTTCATGTTTGTCCTAGGCAACTTGATTGCCGAAGGCTAGAATAGTCACCATCACGACTGGTTGTCAAATTGTGTCCTGGACAATTACTGCCGAAGCATGCAACCGACCCTACAAACGCTTGACCTGACCATCGGGGCGGTCGAACGCGAAACGGGGCTATCGAAGGACATCCTGCGCATGTGGGAGCGGCGCTACGGGTTTCCCGACCCCCGCCGCGACGCCCACGGCGAACGGATCTACCCGCTCGAGCAGGTGGACAAGCTGCGCCTGGTGAAGCGGCTCATGGATCAGGGCCACCGACCCGGCAAGATCATCGGGCGACCGGCTGCGGAGCTCATGGTGCTGGCCAGCGTGCGGCCGCGGCCGGCCGCGTTGCGCCAGGAACTCGAGATCGTTCTCGGGTTGATACGCACCCATCAGCTGGCAGAGCTGCACCGGCACTTGTCGCAAACCCTGATGCGCCAGGGGCTGCACGCGTTCGTCATGGAAACCGTCGCGCCATTGAACGAGGCGGTGGGCGAGGCGTGGATGCGCGGCGAGTTCGCCGTGTTCGAGGAGCATCTCTACACCGAGCGGATCCAGAACCTGCTGCGCAATGCCGTGAGCTCCATCCAGCCGCAGCAGGGCCGCGCGCCGCGCGTGCTGCTCACCTCGTTCCCGCAGGAGCCCCACGGACTCGGGCTGTTGATGGTCGAGGCACTGCTCGCGCTCGAAGGTGCATCCTGCATTCCCCTCGGGACCGAGATGCCTCTTCAGGAAATCGCACGCGCGGCACAGGCCCACCACGCCGACGTGGTGGCCCTGTCCTTCAGCGGCGCCTTCAACGAGAAGCAGGCGGCGCAAGGATTAAGCGAACTGCGCGAGCTGCTGCCAGCCGGCACGGCCATATGGGCGGGCGGTGCAGGACTGGCGCGCCTGCGGCGTCCGCTCGCGGGAGTGGAAATCATCCTCGATCTCGACGAGTTGGGCGATCGCGTCAAGGCGTGGCGGGCCCTGAACGCATCCCAACGCGTCGATGATGGCACCCCTTGAACCGAACATAGAAATCGGCCGCGCAAGGCGTGCCTGGTGGCGTGCGGCCGAGCGACGTGGTCGCGCAAGTGGGTGTTCACCCGGCACGACGCCAAATTCGGCTCGGACCGCCGGCGGCGAGACGACGAGCGCCCACGGTACCAGCGAATCACACGGGAGCGGCACGGCGCACGCTCTCACACGCGGCTGATATACTGCGCGGCCCTTTGCAGAGGCCGGCGCGATGTGCCGCCGGTTTCTCAGGGAACTGCCGGCGGCCTTCCCGGCTCTCAGCCCAGGCCGCCGACTGATCGCTCGGCGGTCGGTCCTGCGGCGCGCCCGATCTCCACACATCATTGCGACCCCACCCCCCTTGCACTCCAGGCCCACGAGCATGAGCGAGATGTTGTATCCGGAACTGTTCAAATCGCTCGAGGCGTTGCGCTGGAACATGGCGCGCGATATCCCCTGGGACGACTTCGACCCCGGCCGTCTGAGCGAGGAACAGGCGCTGACGGTGAAGATGAACGCCATCACCGAGTGGGCGGCGCTGCCGGCGACCGAGATGTTCCTGCGCGATAACCGGCACGACAGCGATTTCTCCGCCTTCATGTCCGTGTGGTTCTTCGAGGAGCAGAAGCATTCGCTGGTGCTGATGGAATACCTGCGGCGCTTCCGGCCGGACCTGCTGCCGACCGAGGAGGAATTGCACGCGGTGCGCTTCGAGTTCGACCCGGCGCCGCCGCTCGAGACGCTGATGCTGCACTTCTGCGGCGAGATCCGCCTCAACCACTGGTATCGGTGCGCCGCCCAATGGCACACGGAGCCGGTCATCCGGCACATCTACGAGCTGATTGCGCGCGACGAGGCCCGCCATGCCGGGGCGTACCGCCAGTACATGAAGCGCGCCTTGCGACAGCACGGCGAGCGCGCGCGCGCAGCGTTCTGCCGCATCGGCATGCTCATGGCGAACAGCCAGCGCAGCGCCAAGGCGCTTCACCCGACCAATCTGCACGTGAACCAGACACTGTATCCGCAGGACACGGTGCAGAGCCGCCTGCCCGATCCACAGTGGCTGGAGCGCTGGCTCGACGGCCAGATCGCCTTCGACCGCGAATGGGAATCGCGGGTGGTGAGGATGATCCTGCAGAACCTGTCGCAACTGTTCGAGCGCGAGCTGCGATCGGTACAGGAACTCAACCGCTACCGCAAGGAGTTGGCCGTGCGCGCCGCTCCCTCCAGCACTGTGGCCTGAGGGCGCATCGCGTCGGGCCGTGGACGGGTTATGATCGTCCCGAGCCCATGCATCCACCCGAGTTCGAGCGCAAGATCGTTCCGCCCACGGCCGCGACCGCTGCGGCAGCCGCGCTCGCGCGACCGCTGGTGTTCACCAATGGCGTGTTCGACATCCTGCACCGCGGCCACGCCACCTACCTGGCGCAGGCCCGCGCACTGGGCGCGTCCCTGGTCGTCGCATTGAATACCGACGCCTCGGTGAAGCGGCTGCGCAAGGCACCCGATCGCCCCATCAATCCGCTGGCGGATCGCGCCGCGCTCATCGCGGCCCTCGAGGCGGTCGACCTGGTGACGTGGTTCGACGAGGACACTCCGTTGCAGATGATCCTCGCGCTGCATCCCGACGTGCTGGTCAAGGGCGGGGACTGGCCCGTCGAGCACATCGTCGGCGCGCCGGAGGTGATGGCGTGGGGCGGACAGGTGCACGCCATCCCGTTCCTGCACGAGCGCTCCACCACCGCAACCCTGGCCCGCATCCGGGGCCACTGACTCTGCCTCCGCGCAGTGCGCGCATCCCCATGCTCAATACCCGACCCGGCTTCTGGCGCGACCTCTGGGCGCTGATCCACCCCTACTGGGCTTCCGAGGAGAAGGGACGCGCCTGGGCGCTGCTGCTCGGCGTGATCGCCCTCACGCTCGCCATCGTCTACATGGAGGTGCAGTTCAACCGGTGGAACAACGCCTTCTTCAACTCGCTGCAGAACAAGGACCAGGCCGCGTTCTTCCAGCTGATGGGCCGATTCGCCGTGCTGGCGGCCATCTACATCGTGCTCTACATCTACAGCGTGTACGTCAACCAGTGGCTGCAGATTCGCTGGCGCCGCTGGCTCACCGACCGATACATGCGCGAGTGGCTGCACGAGCGCACCTACTATCGCATGCAGCTGACGGGCAGCAGCACCGACAACCCGGACCAGCGGATCGCCGAGGACCTCAAGCTGTTCGTCGAGAGCACGCTGGACCTCGTCCTCGGCGGTCTCAACGCCGTGGTCACCCTGTTCGCCTTCCTCGCCATCCTGTGGGGACTGTCCGGCGCGCTGCAGTTCACCTGGCAGGGGCAGACCTACGAGATCTACGGGTACATGGTGTGGGTAGCGCTCGCCTACGCCCTGATTGGCACCTGGCTCACGCACAAGGTGGGCAAACGCCTCATTCCCCTGCAGTACGACCAGCAGCGCTACGAGGCCGACTTCCGCTACAACCTGGTGCGCTTCCGGGAGAACATGGAGGGCGTGGCGCTCTATCGCGGCGAGCACGGCGAACTGGAGGGTTTCCGCTCGCGCTTCAAGCAGGTCGCCGACAACTGGTGGGCGATCATGAAGCGCATCAAGCTGCTCAACACCTTCCGCTACGGCTACAACCAGGCGGCAATCGTCTTCCCCTACCTGGTCACGGCGCCACGCTACTTCTCCGGGAAGTTCACCCTGGGAGACCTCACCCAGACCGCCGGTGCCTTCGGCCAGGTGCAGGGCTCGCTGAGCTGGTTCATCAACGTCTATCTGCTGTTCGCCAGCTGGAAGGCGACGGTCGACCGGCTCACCGGCTTTCACCGCTCGGTGGTACGTGCACAGGAGGACCGGTTGGCAAGTCCGGGGGTCGCAACCGTCGCCGGCGACGCAGAGTCGCTGACCCTCGAGCATGTCGACCTGCTGTTGCCCAATGGCCGCACGCTGCTCGCCGATGCCACCGTCACGGTCGAGCCGGGCTCACGCGTTCTCGTGCGCGGGGCATCCGGCACCGGCAAGAGCACCCTGTTCCGCGCCATCGCCGGCATCTGGCCGTTCGGCACGGGGCACGTTCGCCTGCCGCGCGAGTTCCGCGCGCTGTTCCTGCCGCAGCGCCCGTACTTCCCCCTCGGCAGCCTGCGCACGGCGGTGTGCTACCCGGCGCTGACCGGCGAGTTTTCGGACACGCAGATCAAGGAGGCACTGGCCGACGTCGGGCTGGCCCATCTGGGGGAACGCCTGGACGAGGAGGCCAACTGGTCGATGCAGCTCTCCGGCGGCGAGCAGCAGCGGGTGGCGTTCGCACGAGCGCTGTTGTTGCAGCCGCGCTGGCTGTTCCTGGACGAGGCGACCTCCGCGCTGGACGAGGATGCGCAGGCGCACCTGCACGATCTGCTCGCACGACGGCTCACGCACACGACCATCGTCAGCATCGCCCACCGTCCGGGCGTGGCGCAGTTCCACGACCGCACCATCGAACTCGCGCTCGATCAGAGCGGGCGCGGCGCGCTGCGCAGCGACCGCGCAGCCGGCTGAGCGCTCACTGGGGGCAGGCGCCGGACTTCAGCTCGGTGCCGGGATAGCGCAACGCCAGTTCCGCCAGACGCGACGAGATGCCCACGTCGGGGTCGCGCACGGCGAATACCGTCTGGGTGATGCGGTGGTCACGCGCGCCCACGCGGGCCGTGCCGATACCGCGCGTGCGCAGGCCGCCCAGGAACGCGATCGCCGCCTCTTCGGACTTGAAGATGCCCAGCGAGATCGTATTGCGCAGTTCGCCGTTGACCGGAATCACGTAATAGTCGGCGATGCCCGCCTCGCGCAGCTCGCGCACGCGGCGCGCGAGTTCCTGCTCGTCGCGGGTACCCGGGATGAACACCCACCAGCCCGCCACCACCTGCACCCGCGCCTCGCTCCAGCGGCCCGGTTGCAGCGTGCGGCCGAGGTCGATGCGCACGGCATCGAGTTCGGCCTGTGCGAAGCTTCCCCAGGTCAGGCATGCCGCCGGTCGCGATTGCGCGGGAGGCGGCGCCGGAACGATGCGGATCTGCTCGGCGTTGACCAGTTCCGGCCGGTGCGTGGCCGGCGCCGCGCTCATGCGCAGCAGGCCGTAACCCGCCAGCGCCAGATTCGCCACGATCAGCACCGAGAGCAGCAGTCTCATTCCCGCGCGATCTCCACCAGCCCCTCCAGCACCAGATTGGGCGCGAAGACCGCCGCGGGGGCAAGGTGCGGCGCCAGCACCGGTG
>JAEZCG010000042.1 GCA_023430065.1 Pseudomonadota bacterium
ATCTAGTACGGTCTCGTGGGCTCGGTGATGTGTATAAGAGCCAGGCCCTGAAGGGCGGCGCTCGGAAGGACTCGCGCTGCGAGCGTTGCCCGCAGGCGACTTCGATCAAGACTTGGGCTTCCAGTCGCGCGCGAGCTGCTGCGCCTTGATCAGCTGATCCGGGGATAGTTTGCTACCGATGAACTCGCGCTGGCGCTCGGCCGCCGTACGCTCCTCCCCGGACAGCTGCGCAGCCGCCAGGTTGCTCCACATGTGGGCCGCGAGGAAGTCGGTCCTGCCGAGCTTGTCATCCGAAAGCAGGTAGCCGAGTGCCAGTTGCGCGCGCGCATCGCCCTTTTCGGCCGCCATCGTATACCACTTGATCGCCTGGTCCGGATCGGCCGGCACGTTCTCCCGGCCCTCGTAAATGTAACCCAGCAGGTACTGCGCATAGGTGCTGCCTTGTTCCGCCGGCTGCAGGTACCACTTGGCCGCCTGGGCGTAGTCCTTGGGTACGCCTTGACCGCTGAAGTACAGCCCCCCGAGGCTTTCCTGCGCGCCCACCACGCCCTGCTCGGCCGCCTTCTGATACCAGGTGGCGGCCTCGCTGTAGTTCTTCTGCTGCTCGAGCAGGTAGGCGAGCATGTACTGACTCTGCGCATCATTCTGCTCGGCCGCAAGCTTGAACCACTTGAGCGCTTCCGCGTCGTTCTTGGCGGTACCCGATCCCTGGAAATAGGCGTAGCCGAGCATCGGAAACACGGACGTTTCCTGTTTCTCCGCAGCAGCCAGGTACAGCTTGAGCGCCTCCGCCTCGTTCTTCTCGACGCCTTTCCCCTGCGAGTACAGGTAGCCCAGCGCACTCATGGCACGTGCATCTCCCTGGTCAGCCGCCATCCGGTACCACTTGGCTGCCTCCGCAGCGTTCGCCTCTACCCCGCGACCATAGTCATAGGCGTAGCCCATCAGGTACTGCGGATAGGCCTTGCCGGTCTCGGCCACTTTTCGGTTCCACTTGGCAGCCTCGGCATAGTCTTGCGCCACGCCCTGACCGAAGAAATACATGCGTCCCAGCGCTTCCTGCGCATCGACGTTGCCGCCCTCGGCGGCGATCTGGTAATACGTGGCCGCCTTGGCCGGGTCGGCGGTCACGCCCTTGCCGAAATCGTACGCGTAGGCTGCGAGAAACGCCGGGTATACCTTGCCCTTCTCCGCCGCACCGGCGCAGAACTTCACCGCCTGCGCCTCGTCCTTGCGGATGATGTTTTCCCCGAAGAAGTACGCCGTGCACAGCTTCTCCATGGCCTCTGGGTGCGCCTGGTCGGCCGCCTTGCGATACCAGTTCAGGGATTCCTGGTAGTCCTGCACCGTACCCCGCCCCAACCCGTAAGCTTCCGCAAGATAGAACTGAGCGCGGGCATCGCCCTGCTCGGCAGCCGGCTTGAACTGGTCGAAGGCAGCGCGATAGTCGCCGCTCTCCCAGGCCTGCAGACCTTTCTCGAAATCGGCCCATGCGCTGCCGCAGATGCCGACGAGCAGCATGGCCAGGGTGATGCGCGCTCGCATTGAGCTCCTCCGATGTACGAATGTCGTGTGATGTGCAGCGTCGCCGAGCGCGAGCCGGCGACGCCGAAGCTAAATGATAACCTGAACCATTACGGCGCCCTGGGAATCATTACGGCACCTTCGACCCGTTCACGACTGCACGCGGTGCGACGCCCCCGATGCCGTATGGCGATGCCCAGGCGAGGCCCCCGACGGTTTCCCCGCGCGGCCGATACTCGCAGCCCACCCATCCGTCGTAGCCTGCCTCGTCCAGGAGATCGAACAGGTAAGGGTAGTTGATTTCACCCACACTCGGTTCGTGGCGACCCGGTACCCCGGCAATCTGGACATGTCGAAGCCGATCCAGGTTCGCACGCAGCGTCTCGGAGAGGTTCCCCTCCAGCATCTGCATGTGATAGACGTCCAGGTGCAGGAACAGATTGTTGCTGCCCACCTGCTCGATTACGCGGCGCGCGTGATCGGTGTGATTGAGGAAATATCCGTGCATGCCTTCGGTCGTGTAGGACGGCCCGCCCTGCACGATGCCCAGGCGGCGGTTGATGGGTTCGATCACGACTCGGACGCCGAGCGGCTCGAAGAACGCGGCGGCGTGGCGCAAGTTGTCAACGTAGGTGCGCTCGGCCAGCGCATAGTCCACTCCGGGTCCGACCGCCCCGGCCATCACGTGCACGAGGTCGCAATCCAGCGCTTCCGCATAGCGCGCGGCATGGGGCAGGCTCGCGCGAAATTCTTTCTCGCGCCCGGGCACGGCAGCCAGTCCACGATCGCCCGCCGCCCAGTCCCCCATCGGGGCGTCGAACAGCACCATGCGCAGACCGTGGCGGTCGAGCCGTTCGCGCAACTGGGCGGCTTCGTAATCGTAGGGGACCTGGAATTCGACCGCTCGGAAACCTGCCTGTGCGGCAGCCGCGAACCGGTCGAGAAAGGGGACTTCGGTGAACAGGTAATGCAGATTCGCGGCAAAGCGGGGCATGGCGAGGTCCGTAGGATGCTGGAAGGATTATAGGCGGCGACGTCAACGCGGACGCGCGCGACCCTCGAGGAACTCGGGCAGGAACTCGCCGCTGTCCTCGTACTCCTCCTTCACTCGCCCCGAGTCGCCGTACTCGGCCGTTGCGTTCGCGGGATCACCTTCCGGCATGCGCCGCAGGGCGTTGCCGGGCCATGCATGCCACGCCTCGATGCCCATCGGCGCCGGCCGCTCCGGGACACGCGCACGCTCGCGCTCGCGTTCGAGACGCCGCTCCCACATCCGGAATTCCTCGTAGGACATGCACGGGCCGATGTAGCACGGCCAGCCGCCGTACCAGAGGTCGAGATAAGGCACGGGATGCACGAACACCAGCGGAGCGCGGACGCGCGCATCGGCACACCGCCCCGGTCCAGCGAGGAACAGCAAGGTGGCGGCGAGCGCGACCGTCAGGGGAGCGCAGTACGACGAACGATGCCTCATGCTCGCTCCTGCGTTGGTGGGCCCGCTGGGACTCGAACCCAGGACCAAAGGATTATGAGTCCTCTGCTCTAACCGACTGAGCTACAGGCCCGCACTGCGCGGCGACGCAGATGCGCCTCCGGAAAACGAAACGGCGACCGGGGAGGTCGCCGCCTTTTGTTGCCGCCTATTCGCCGTCGAGGAAACTGCGCAGCCGCTCCGAGCGAGACGGATGGCGCAACTTGCGCAGCGCCTTCGCCTCGATCTGGCGGATGCGCTCGCGCGTGACGTCGAACTGCTTGCCGACCTCCTCCAGGGTGTGGTCGGTGTTCATCTCGATGCCGAAGCGCATGCGCAGCACCTTCGCCTCGCGCGGCGTGAGCGTATCCAGGACTTCCTTGGTGGCATCGCGCAGGCTGGTGTACACCGCTGCCTCCACCGGCGCCATCGTGCTCACATCCTCGATGAAATCGCCCAGGTGCGAATCGTCGTCGTCCCCGATCGGCGTCTCCATGGAAATCGGCTCCTTGGAGATCTTCAGGATCTTGCGGATCTTCTCCTCGGGCATCTCCATCTTCTGCGCGAGCAGCGCCGGATCGGGCTCGAGGCCCGTCTCCTGCAGGATCTGGCGCGAGATTCGGTTCATCTTGTTGATCGTCTCGATCATGTGTACCGGAATCCGGATGGTACGCGCCTGATCGGCGATCGTACGCGTGATGGCCTGACGAATCCACCATGTGGCGTAGGTCGAGAATTTGTAGCCGCGCCGGTATTCGAACTTGTCCACCGCTTTCATCAGGCCGATATTGCCCTCCTGAATGAGATCCAGGAACTGCAGGCCGCGGTTCGTGTACTTCTTGGCGATCGAGATCACCAGGCGCAGGTTGGCTTCGGTCATCTCCCGCTTGGCCCGGCGCGCCTTGGCCTCGCCGGTCGACATCTGCTTGGCGATGTCCTTCAGATCCTTGATGGGGATACCGACGCGCTTCTGCAGGTCGATCAGTCGCTGCTGCTGCTCCATGATCGCCGGCGCGAATCGCGACAGTGCCTCGCTGTAGGGTTTGCGCGACTGCACCTCGCGGCGAACCCAGTCGAGATCCTCCTCATTGCCCGGGAAGACCTTGATGAAGTGGCTGCGCGGCATGCCGGCCTTCTCGATGCACAACTCCATCACTGCGCGCTCGAACGAGCGCACCTCGTCGACCTGCTTGCGCACGCTGTCGCACAGGGATTCGATCTGCTTGGCGGAGAAGCGGATCATCATCAACTCGCGCGAGATGTCCTCCTGCGCCTTCACGTACGGCTTGCTGCGCGAACCGTTGCGCTGCAGCGCCTTCATCATCTTCGTGAACTGCTGCTCGATCGTGGAGAAGCGCTCGAGCGCCGACGCCTTGAGCAGCAGCAACTGCGCGCTCGGCACACCGGCGTTGTCGGCGTCGGTCTCCTCGTCCTCGGCGTCCAGTTCCTCTTCCATCGTCTCCTCGGAGACTTCCTCTCCGATGATCTCCTCGGCATTGGGATCGAGCAGGCCGTCGACGAATTCGTCGATGCGCATCTCGTCCTTCTGAACCCGCTCGGCGAGCGCGAGAATCTCGGCGATGGTGGTGGGACAGGCGGAAATGGCCTGGATCATGTGCCGGAGGCCATCTTCGATGCGCTTGGCGATCTCGATTTCGCCCTCGCGCGTGAGCAGTTCGACGGAGCCCATTTCCCGCATGTACATGCGCACCGGGTCGGTGGTGCGGCCGAACTCGGAGTCCACGGTGGACAGCGCGGCTTCCGCTTCCTCTGCGGCGTCCTCGTCGGGGACGGGCGTGGCGTTTTCGGTCATGAGCAGCGACTCGGTATCCGGTGCCTCGTCGTACACCTGGATACCCATGTCGTTGATCATGCTGATGATGTTCTCGATCTGTTCGGCATCGAGCATGTCATCGGGCAGGTGATCGTTGATCTCGGCATAGGTCAGGTAGCCCCGCTCCTTGCCCAGGACGATCAGATTCTTGAGGCGAACGCGACGGGCCTCTGCGTCGATGGGCTGGGCGTCGACCTTGGACGCTTCCGCCTGCCTGCTTTTCGGTTCCTTTGCCATGTGCGCCTGCTATCCCCCGAAGATCCGCGCCGAGAAAAAACTCGGCATTGTACCGTAACAATTCTGTACTTAGTCCGTTTTGACCGACTTTCCCTGCGCAAGTGCCCGGGTCAAGCGCTCGCGCTCCGCGTCGTCCAGGTCGATCGGCGAACGCACGTCTGCGAGCCGGCGCCGTGCGTCCTCGCTCGCCTGCTGGGCCTGCATCTGCGCGAGCAGGTCGCTCACCTCCGCACGCAGTTCCTTCACGTCCCAGCGCTGCAGGTCGTTAACCGCCTTGAGGACCGGCTGCAGCGCCAGGTCAGGATCCACGCTGCGCAACAGCTCGATGGCCGTCCCCACACCGATCTCGCCGTCCAGTTCCGCGGCCGCGGCGACCAGCGCGAACAGCGCGCGTGCCTCGGCGCTGGGCCGGGGCGGGGCGGACAGTTCGGCCTCCCGCACTTCCCTGAGCAGTGCCGGGGCGGTCAGCACACGCTCGAGCAAGCGCAGATATGGATCCACCCCGCGGGGAAGCTGGCGCGCGGGCGCGTCGGACTTGCGCCGCATCCGCGTCAGTCCCAGGCTTTGCTCGAGCTCCCCCTGCTCGATGCCGGCGAGTTCGGCCACGCGCTTGCGGATCATTGCTCCCAAGATGGGCGCGGCGATCCGGTTCACAAGCGGTTTGGCATCCTGCAGAAAGCGCGTCACACCCTCCGGTGAATTCATGTCGACGCGCGCGGACAGTTCACGCAGGGCAAAGGTGGATAAAGGTACAGCCTCGGCCACGAGCCCCTCGAAGCGCTCGCGTCCGTGCTCACGCACGAAGCTGTCCGGGTCGTGCTCGGGCGGGAGGAACAGGAAGCGAACCTGCTTGCCGTCCTGCAGCTGCTCCAGGCTGTTCTCCAGCGCACGCCATGCCGCCCGGCGACCCGCCGCGTCCCCGTCGAAGCAGAACACCACCTCATCGGTCTGACGGAACAGCTTCTGCACCTGCATCGGCGTCGTCGCCGTTCCGAGGGTCGCCACGGCGTAACCGATGCCGAACTGCGCCAGCGCCACCACGTCCATGTAGCCCTCGACCACCAGGACGCGTCCCGCAGCCCGGATGCCCTGCCGCGCCTGGAACAAGCCGTACAACTCGCGCCCCTTCTCGAACAGCGGCGTCTCGGGCGAGTTCAGATACTTCGGCTCGCCGGCATCGAGGATGCGTCCACCGAATCCGATCACCTGGCCGCGCTGACTGACGATTGGAAACATCACCCGATCCCGAAAGCGGTCGTAGCGCTTGCCGTCCTCGGAGTGAATAACCAGGCCAGCGTCCACCAGTATCTGCGCGTGATAGTCGGCAAATGCCCCTTCCAGCCCCTGCCAGCCCGCCGGGGCATAGCCCAATCCGAATTTTGCAGCGATCTCGCCGGTCAGCCCTCGCCCCTTGAGGTAGCGGATGGCGCGCTCGGAGCGCTTCAGTTCGGCCTTGTAGAACCGTGCCGCGCGGTGCATGACCTCCTCCAGTGCGACGGTGGCCTCGGCACGCGCCTGTCCGATGTCGCCACGCGCTTCCGGCACGGTCATGCCCACGCGCTGGGCCAACTCCTTGACGGCCTCGACGAAGCTCAGCCCGCTGTACTCCATCAGAAAGCCGATGGCCGATCCATGCGCCCCGCAGCCGAAGCAGTGGTAGAACTGCTTGGTCGGGCTCACCGTGAACGACGGAGACTTCTCGTTGTGAAAGGGGCAGCACGCCGCAAGGTTGGAGCCAGCGCGCTTGAGCGGGACGTAGCTCTCGATCACGTCGACGATGTCCACGCGCCCCAATAGATCCTGCACGAAGGACTTCGGAATCATTCGCTCGACGGGTGGGTAGAGGACGCGCCGGGACGGCCTCGCGCCGCCAAAGAAGCGCGACACGGCCGACGCCCGATCTCCGCAAGCGTCCGATTATAGAAGCGTGACCGGCAGGGCGCAGCAGAACGGCGGCCGGCGTCCTGGCTATGTCGCCAGCCGTGCCTTCACCCGCGCGGAGACTTGCCCCATATCCGCGCGGCCTGCCAGCGCCGGCTTGAGCATCCCCATGACCTTGCCCATGTCCTGCGGACCGGATGCCCCGGTCTTCGCGATGGCGTCGGCCACTGCGGCGTCGATCTCCGCCTCGGCCATCTGCTGGGGCATATAGGCCTGCAGGACCCCGACCTCGAATTTCTCCACGTCGGCCAGGTCCTGGCGGCCCGCCTGCTCGTACTGCGCAATCGAGTCACGACGCTGCTTGAGCATCTTCTCGATCACGGCCACCACCTCGGGGTCGCCGAGCGCGACACGCTCGTCCACCTCGCGCTGCTTGATGGCGGCGAGCAGCAGCCGCAGCGCGGACAGCCGGGCGGTGTCCTTGCTGCGCATGGCGCTTTTCATGTCCTCGTTGATGCGTTCCTTGAGCAACATGGCACTCTCCGCGTATCTGCGCTCAAAAGCAACGAGGCGGCAGGATGGACCTGCCGCCTCGGCAACCGGGACCGGTGCGCGAAGCCGGTTCAATACATGCGCGGCGGCAGCTGCTGGCTGCGAATGCGTTTGAAGTGCCGCTTCACAGCGGCGGCGTGCTTGCGTTTGCGCTCGGCAGTGGGCTTCTCGTAGAATTCGCGCGCGCGCAGTTCGGTCAGCAGACCGGTCTTTTCCACCGTGCGCTTGAACCGGCGCATGGCGACTTCGAAGGGTTCGTTTTCCTTGACCCGAACAGTTGGCATAAACCTGCGTCTCTCCAGATATTCCTTGTAGCCGTCGGCGGATCGACGGAGAACCTGGGCCGATTGCGGCCGAGCCGCATACTATAACGCTCTCCACCACTCCCGGCAAGCCCTCGGGCACTCCCACCCTACCGACCATGCTGGTTCTGGGCATCGAAAGTTCCTGCGACGAAACCGGCGTCGCTCTGTACGAGCACGTGACCGGACGGCGCGACTACCGGGCGGGGCTTCTCGCCCAGGCGCTGCATTCCCAGGTCAGGATGCACGCCGACTACGGCGGCGTAGTGCCGGAATTGGCTTCCCGGGACCACGTCCGACGCATCCTTCCCCTTGCGCGCCAGGTGCTGGCGAGGGCGGAGCGATCACTCGACGAACTCGGCGGCATCGCCTACACCCAGGGTCCCGGACTGGCCGGAGCGCTGCTCGTAGGCGCCAGCGTTGCGAGCGCCCTGGGATTCGCGCAGGGCATCCCGACCGTCGGCGTGCACCACCTCGAAGGGCACCTGCTCTCGCCCCTGCTTGCGGCCGATCCGCCGGAATTTCCCTTCGTCGCCCTGCTGGTTTCGGGCGGCCACACGCAACTCATGCGCGTAAGCGGACTTGGCCAGTATGCGCTACTGGGAGAGACCATGGACGACGCCGCCGGCGAAGCGTTCGACAAGACGGCCCAACTGTTGGGACTCGGCTATCCGGGTGGACCCGCGCTCGCGGCGCTGGCAGCGGACGGCAGGCCGGGCCGACTACGCCTGCCCCGGCCCTTGCTCAACGCCGCTGGGCTGGACTTCAGCTTCAGCGGGCTCAAGACGGCGGTCGGACTCGCCATCCGGCAAGCAGGCACGCTGGCACACGCGGACATTGCCGCGGAATTCCAGGAATCGGTGGTGGACGTGCTGGTGACGAAATCGCTGGCTGCGTGCGAGGAAAGCGGACTGGGGACGCTGGTCGTGGCGGGTGGAGTGGGTGCCAACCGCCGTTTACGCGAACGCCTCAGCACCGCCGCGGATGCCGTCGGCGTGAGCGTTCACTATCCGGAGGCAGCCCTGTGCACCGACAACGGCGCCATGATCGCTTTCGCCGGCGCACTGCGGCTCGTGAGTGCGCCCGCGGCCGATTATGCGTTCAGCGTTCGGCCCCGCTGGGATCTCGCGTCGCTGACGGCTCCGTGATCACCGCCCGCTTGGGTTTGCGCAGCCGGATGGTCGCCTCCTCACCGGCGATCAGCCTTTGAATGTTGGCGCGATGCCGGACCACGATCAGGACCGCCATGGCCAGCACGGCGCCCGTGACCGCGCCCCAGCCGAACAGGAAGGGACTGATGACGGACGCGGCGGCGGCGCTGAGCACGCTGGCGAGCGACACGTAGCGGCTCGCGAAGATCACCGCGCCGAACACGGTCAGCACGCCGAGCGCCAAGAGGGGGCTGAGCGCCACCAGAATGCCGAACGCGGTCGCCACGCCCTTGCCGCCCTTGAAGGCGAAGTAGACCGGATAAAGATGGCCCGCGAAAGCCGACACGGCTGCAAGGGCCACCGCTGCCTCGCCGAGTCCCAGCGCGCGCACCACGATGACAGCCAGGGCCCCCTTCGCGGCATCCCCCAGCAGCGTGAGAACGGCGGCGGCCTTCCGCCCCGAGCGCAGGACGTTGGTGGCACCCGGATTGCCCGAACCGTACGTACGCGGATCGGGAAGACCGAAGATCCGGCTGAACACCACGGCAAAGGACACCGATCCGAGCAGGTAGGCGAAGACAGCGCCGAGAAGGAGGCTCATCGCGCTATTCTACAATTCGCCCTCGCACCCACGCTCCGTCTCATGGACACCATCTCCATCCAGGACTTCCGCGTCGAAACCACCGTCGGCTACTACGAGTGGGAACGGCAGATCCCTCAGACCATCGAACTCAACATCGACTTCGGCATTCCCGACCGCCAGGCCGGACGCAGCGATCGCATCCGCGACACGATCGACTACGGCGCCGTGGTCGATCGCGTGCGCAACGCCCTTGCGCAGTCGCGCTTCACGCTACTCGAGAGCCTGTGCGAGCATGTCTCCGACATCCTGCTGCAGGAGTTCGGATCGCCCTGGGTGAGGGTGAGCGCAGCCAAGATCGGGCTCATGCGTGGGGTGCGCCGCCTGGGCGTGAGCATCGAACGCAGTCGGCGAAGTTGACGATGGATTCCGCTCAGCCGCGCGGATGATGCTTCGCATGCAGTTGCTTGAGACGTTCGCGCGCCACATGCGTGTAGATCTGCGTGGTGGAGATGTCGGCATGGCCGAGGAGCAACTGCACCACGCGCAGATCGGCGCCATGATTCAGCAGATGGGTGGCGAACGCATGGCGCAGAGTATGCGGCGAGATCGGTGCGGCGATGCCTGCGCGCGCCGCGTAACGCTTGATGAGATACCAGAATGCCTGTCGCGTCATGGCTTGGGCCCGTGCGGTGACGAATAGCGCGTCGCAACCACGCCCCGCGAGCAGGATCGGGCGCGCCTCGCGCAGGTAGCGGCGCACCCAGCGCAGGGCCTCTTCGCCGACCGGCACCAGCCGCTCCTTCGCTCCCTTTCCCAGCACCCGCACCACACCCATGTCCTGGGACAGCTGCACCACGCTCAAGGGCACCAGTTCCGATACCCGCAGCCCGCTCGCATACAGCAGTTCGAGCATCGCGCGGTCACGCAGCCCGAGCGGGTCGTTCACGTCGGGTGCGCCGAGGAGCGATTCGACGTCGGACTCGGTCAACGAACGGGGCAGCCGCGCCGGGCGCCTGGGTGACTCGATGTCCTGCGTCGGATCGTCGGAGCGCCTGCCCTCGCGCATCAGGTAGGCGAAATAGCGCCGCAGACTGGACAGCAAACGCGCGGTGGAGGTGGCCTTGGCGCGCGCCTCGAAGCGCGTGCCCAGGTAGGCATTGAGCATACCCTTGTCGGCCTCGGCCAGGCCCTGCCCGCGCTGTCGCCTGAGCCACAGGTCGCATTGCCGCAGATCGCGCCGATAGCTCTCGAGCGTATTGCGCGACAGCCCATCCTCGAGCCACAAGGCGTCGATGAATGCGTCGAGCTGCGCCTGATCCGAACCGGGATCGAGCGCAGTGGGAGCCGGGCGCACCGTCACGACCGGGGCAGCGCAGGCCGGCGCAGCATCAAGCGCATCGGAACGCGCTTGCGTGCACGACGCGGCGCCGTTCGTGCAACCGATCGCGACCCGACTCGTCGTCCGAATACCGGCGAGGCGGGCGAAAAAAAAGCGGCCCGTTGGGCCGCTCTTTCTCGGAGTGCGTCGACAATGCCCGTCTCAGGCTTCCGCGGCGCCGGTCTTGTCGGACGCCACGTTGAGCTTCTCGCGGA
>JAEZCG010000125.1 GCA_023430065.1 Pseudomonadota bacterium
TAGCCCTCGACCAGATGGAACGCGGCCTTCGGAAACTCCCGCTTGGCCGCGCCGATGGTCGGAGACCACATAAGGGCTGCGTCGACCTCGCCATCGGCCATCGCCTTGATCATGCGTGCCTCGCCGAAGTAGAGCGAGCGCGGAATGCCTTCGTCGAACAGCCAGCCGTCCGCGGGCGTGGACATGTTGACGCCGATCTTGATGCCCGCCTTGTGAACTTCCTCGATGCTCTTCATGCCTTCCGCCTTGCCCTGCACGGCCAGCACGTAGGCCTGGCTCATGTGCGGTT
The DNA here is from genome assembly GCA_023430065.1 of Pseudomonadota bacterium. Classification (GTDB taxonomy): domain Bacteria; phylum Pseudomonadota; class Gammaproteobacteria; order Burkholderiales; family SHXO01; genus SHXO01. The sequence goes on from JAEZCG010000125.1 coordinate 290, forward strand.
TGGTGAAGGCCATCTCGGCCATGCCGGTGGCGTCGTCCTCGTCGCCGCTCTCGCCGAGATTCAGGAACACGTCGCAGCGCTTGGCCAGGATCGACTCGCGATAGGCGCGCTGCACGCTCGCGCGCGAGCGCGTGGTCACCCAGTGCATCTGGACCTGCATTCCGCCGCGCTTGGCGAGCTCGCGGAAGATTTCCACGTCGTACCCGGGAGGATTTGCGTTCACTTCCGCCGACGGGTACGTGTAGGGATATGCGCAGCCGAAGATCAGACCCTTGGACTTGGCCCGCTCCAGCGTATCGGTGATCTCCTCGGTGCTCTGCGCGTGGGCGCCGAGGGCGGCGACACCGAGTGCGAGCGCGAGAACTGATGATTTCCACAGCTTCATTACTTGCTGCTCCTTGCCTGTCGATGTGTCTGTCGGGTCCCCTTTTCGCGCCGAAGATGGTACCCGATTTTTTGCACCGACCGAAACGGACTCCCTGAAAAAACGAAGGGAGGGCCGAAGCCCTCCCCTCCCGATCAGAAGATCGTCTTACGTACTGCGTCCGCCGATCAGTCGACCGCGAACACCATCAGGCCACCGCCCTTGGTGTTGGTCTTGAGCCAGTCGGCGAAGTACAGGGGCCAGATACCGCCGCCGCCCGCACCGTACACGATGGCAACGTACTGCTTGCCGTTCGCCGTGAAGGTCGTCGGGTTGCCGTGGACGCCCGAGCCGGTCTGGAAGGACCAGAGGTGTTCGCCGGTCTCGTCGTCGACGGCGTTGAAGTAGCCCTCCGGATCGCCGTAGAACACCAAGCCGCCGCCGGTGGCCAGCATGCCGCTGGTGGCCGGGTAGGACTGCGACTTCATCCACACCAGCTTGCCGGTGGCTGCGTCGAAGGCCTTGATGGCGCCTGCGCCGGCGTTGAAGGTGATGACCTTCGCACCGAGGTACCACTCACCGCGCTTCCACTCCATCTTCTTGGCCTGGAGGTCCATCGCGAAGTCGTAGACCGGCACATAGACCATCTTCGTGCGGTGGCTGTACGCGACCGGGTGCCATTCCTTACCGCCGTCCAGGGACGGAGCGATGTCGGTGGTCACCTTGTCATACACCACGTCCTTCTCGGGCCAGTTGTAGATCGGCTTGCAGTTGTTGGCCGGGGTGATGGGCTTGGTCCAGTTCACACGCTGCATCGCGGTCACCCACACGCAGTTGTGCTCCATGCCGTACTTGGTCTTCTTGGTATTGACGCGGTCGATACCGTAGATGTGACCGTTACGCGAGGCGTGGATGAACAGCTTCTTGCCACCGATGTCGACCAGAACGTTCTCGTTCACGCCGTCGTAATCGTACGGATCGTTCGGCGTGAGGTTGAAGTAGCTCTTGATCTTGCCGGTCGAGGGCTCGAGGGCGATGATGCTGTTCGTGAACAGGTTGTCACCCAGCCGCACGTGGCGATCGAAGTCCGGACCAGGGTTGCCGATGCCCCAGAAAATGGTATCGGTGCCCTTGTCGTACGAACCCGTGACCCAGGCCGAACCGCCACCGTACTTCCAGGACTCGCCGGCCCAGGTCTCGTTGCCGGGCTCGCCCGGTCCGGGGATGGTGTAGGTGTGCCACACCAGTTCGCCGGTGTCGGCGTTGATCGCCTTGATCCAGCCGCGCACGCCGTATTCGGCACCGGCCGTCCCGATGATGATCTTGTTCTGCAAGGCCATCGGCATGACCGTGAAGGTCTCGGCGTAGGTGTAGTCGCCATGCTTCTTGTCCCACACCACCTGGCCGGTCGCGTTGTCGAGCGCCACCACGTGGGCGTCGAGGGTCGCGAGGTAGACCTTGTTCTTGTACACGGCAACGCCGCGGTTCACCACGTCGCAGCACAGTTTCGGGAACACGTCGCCGGGCAGTTCGCGCTCGTACTTCCACGCGATCTTGCCGCTCGCCGCGTCGACCGCGATGACGCGGTTGAACGAGGTGGTGACGTAGATCATGCCGTTGACCACGACGGCCTGGCTGTCCTGGCCTTCGAGCACGCCGAAGGAAAGGTTCCAGACGGGCTTCAGGTCCTTGACGTTGTCCTTGTTGATCTGCTTGGCAGCACTGTAACGGGTGGACTCATAGTCCTTGCCGTAATGCAGCCAGTTCTGCGTGTCCTTGTCGGCATTCAGCAGCATGTCGTCCGTCACGTAGCGCGGATGCAGCTTGGACTCAAGCGTATCCACACCCTGAGCGAACACCTGTGCTGAAGCGCCGAACGCCGCTGCGGCGGCGACGGTCAACGCCGCATTCTTGAGCGACAGCTTCACCATTGAGGAGCACCTCCCGGTATGGCGTCTCGCGTGCGTAAGACATCTCACGCTCGACACCGGTTGTTGATTATTGCCTTCTGAAGTACGTCGGAAAAATCCGATGGACCTGCTGCTAGTCACAGCGTGGGCAACGATAAAGAAGCGGCATACCCTTGTCAACAAGTTTCCATGCGGGTTTCCGGGCGGTAGGACGTTGATATTGCGATGCAACATCAAGGCGCGAACGACTCGAAATTCGCCTCACGCGAGGTCGAGCAGCATCATGGAAATGTCATCGTGTGCCGGAGAAGCACCCAGATGTGCATGGATCGCTTGCCAGGTGCGTGCGATGGCGTCGGCCGCCGGGCCGGCCGCGAGCTGCGTGCGCAGGCGCTCCACGCCGAACGGCTGCTCCCGGTCGTCGACCGCCTCGAGCAGTCCGTCCGAGACGAACACGAGATGTCCGCCCCGGCTCACGTCGAGCACGGTGCAGCTGGCATCGAACTCGCGGTCGGGCAGGATGCCCAGCGGCACGTGGCGCGGGTCGAGCGCGTCGGTCGCCTGGGCCGTACCCGCGCACAGCCACACTCCCGCAGGGATGCCGCCGTTCCAGACCTCGACCTGCCGCCGTTGGGGATCGAAGGCGGCGAGCACCGCCGCCATGTATACGCCCGGGGGCGCGTATTCCTTCAGTCGCCGGTTCATCTCTCCGGCCACCTCGCCCACCCCCAGGTCCTTGCGCAGCATGCCGTAGAACACCTGCACCATCGGCAGCAGACTGATCGCTGCGGGCAGGCCATGTCCAGTGGCATCGGCCAGCATCGCCACCAGGCGCTGCGACGGTGTGCGGGCCGCGGCGACGAGGTCGCCGCTGAAGCGCGAGGACGGCTGCACTGCCCAGTGCAGGGCCGGATCGCGCAGCCCCTGCTGGCGCTGGACCATGCCCTCCATCAGGGCGATGGCCATGGCGGTCTCCGCGTCGGCCTCGTCGCGCCGCCGGGCGAGCGCGCGCGCGGTCTGCGCGATGCGCTGGAACGCGCGCAGCTTCATCGCCAGTAACCGCAGGTGTACCGGCTTGGTCAGGTAATCGTCGGCCCCACCCTCGAGTGCACGCAGCGCATCCGCACTCCGCGCCGGCGCGGACATCAGCACCACCGGCACCCAGCGATCGCGGCAGCGCGCCTGGATGCGGCGCGACACCTCGGGCCCGTCCGTGCCGGACACGGGCACTGCCATCAGTACGATGTCCGTGTTCGTCTCGTCGAACCGGGCGAGCGCCTCCTCACCATCGGCCGCGCACTGCACGCGGTGGCCCTGGGCGACGAGGAAGGCGTGGAGCAGGCGGCGATCGGCCTCGGCGTCATCGACGAGCAGGACCTGCAGCGACGCGTTCGCGGGGACCGGCGTTGCCGGCGCCAGCTCGGACCGAACGACCGCGCTTGGCGTCAAGCGGGCACCCCGCCGGTCTGGGCGTGCCCGACGACGGTGGATGCCGCTGCCGGCACCCCCTGTCCGGCAGCGGCCGGAATCCGCACCTCCACTTCGTTGCCGGCGCCGCGGTACTCCACCGTGGTGAACGCGATCTGCCGCGCGAGCGCGATCCCGCGCCCGTTGGGATAGAACGCACGGCTCTCGTCGAGCGTCAGGAACTGGCGCCAGTCGAAGCCTTCGCCGCGGTCGCGAATCACGACCACGACCTCACCCCCCATCCTCGCTGCGCGCACGTCGACGAACTTGCCTGCGTTCTCGGGCAGGTCCAGGCGGCGCTGGGTCTCGACCAGCCACTGTCCCGCGGCCAGCAACCTGGCTTTGTGCTCGAAATCGATGCCCAGGTTGCCGTGCTCGACGGCATTCACGAACAGTTCCACCAGTCCCATCGCGGCGCGCTCGGGCTCCGCGCACACGGTCGCGAGTGCCGCCGCCAGCGCCTGGCCCTCGTCCAGAGTGCGGAAGCGATAGTGGGCCTGTTCCACCAGCCGCATCACGCCGCTGCAGGCGGCCACCTTCGCGCGCAGGTCGCGCCGCTGCCTGCCGAGATCCAGCGCCGACTGCACGACGGCCGCCAGTGCGTCCCGATGATAGGGCTTGGTCAGGTAGTAGTGCGCCCCCAGACGCAGGCCCTCGGCAAGCTGGTCTGCGGCGGCGGCCGCGGTCTGGAACACGACCGGCAGCTCCGACAGCCGCGGATTCTGCTTCATGCGCTGCAGGACCTCGATCCCGTCGATTCCCGGCATCATCCGATCGAGCAGCACGGCGTCATAGTCGCCCGATTCGAGCATCTCGAGCGCCTGCTCGCCGGAGCCGGCCTCGAACAGGTCGCAGTCCTCTTCTTCCAGATATTCGCGGATGATTTCGCGGTTGAGTTCCTCATCGTCCACGACCAGCAATCTCGCACGCATCTCAGACCTCCTCCGCCGAGGCTCCGCCATGGTCAACGCGCCGTTCGGCGCCCCGGTCTGACGCCCCCGACGCCATCTTCTCCACCGCCAGCCACGCGCAACAGCAAGGTGCGGCCGCCCTTGCTATCGGCAGGCTCGGCAGCTTCATGCAGGCCGACCCCGGCGAGGTCGAGGCCCGAACCCGAACGCGGGAAGTTCCTGGAAACGCTCGCGCAGAGGGTGCCGCGCAACGTAGTCGGCCCAGCCAGTTGCGGCGCAGTGCCGTTGAGAGTAATCGGGGACCGGCGTCATCACGATGGAGCGGGGAAGCCGCCTGGAGGCTTATCGACGCCACCCTGTGATACTTTATTCGGAGGAGGTCCCCGGTAAGTGAAGAACGTCTCGAGAGCAAAGCGGTTTCTGCTGATCCTGCTGCTGCCCACCCTGCTGCTGCACACCGTCGTGACCCATGCCGATCCCCTGCTGACGTATCCGCTCAGAATCAAGGGCCACGTCCTGCGGGCCGAGCTGGCACGCACCGAGGAGGAAAAGCGCACGGGTCTCATGGCGCGCAGGCGGCTGGGCGAAAACGCCGGAATGCTGTTCGTGTACGAACGCGAGGGGATCTGGGCGATGTGGATGAAGAACACCTACATCCCCCTATCCGTCGCCTTCCTGGCACGGGACGGCACGATCCTCAACATCGAGGACATGGAACCGCTCACCGAGGACACGCATCAGGCGGCGGCACCCGCCAGCTACGCGCTGGAAGTCAACCAGGGGTGGTTCGCGAAGCGAGGCATCGGACCCGGCGACCGCGTCGAGGGCCTCGGCAAGCTGCCCAAGCATTGAACAGGCCCTGCGAAGAGGGCCGCATACGACACCCGGGCCTCATGTGGAGCGCAGCCGGGATGCTGTCAACGACCCGTGGCACGGTGCCGTGCCGAGACACCGGGCAGTTCCATCGTGCGACGACGCCGGCGCATGACACCGTACCGTCGTCGACGGCGTGGACGAAAGTAGACCCGTCAGCGCGGTGGCGAAACGGGTGTCCGGCGCAAGCCGGGATTCCGATCGGCGGATCCCGGCCGTGCGGTCGGATGGCTGGCGGTCAGCCCAGGTTCTTGGCTGCGAAGTCCCAGTTCACGAGACTGCTGAGGAAGGTTTCGACGAACTTGGGGCGCGCGTTGCGGTAGTCGATGTAGTAGGCGTGCTCCCACACGTCGATCGTCAGCAGCGCCGTGTCCGTCGTGGTGAGCGGCGTGCCGGCGTTCGAGGTATTGACGAGGTCGAGCGAGCCGTCGGGCTTCTTCACCAGCCACGTCCAGCCAGAGCCGAAGTTGCCGACGGCGGACTTGGTGAACGCCTCCTTGAACGCATCGATCGATCCCCACTTCTTCGCGATCCCGTCGGCCAGCTTGCCGGCAGGCTGTCCACCGCCGCCCGGCTTCATGCAGTGCCAGAAGAAAGTGTGGTTCCACACCTGTGCCGCATTGTTGAAGACGCCGCCGGAGGACTTCCTGATGATGTCCTCGAGGCTCATGTTCTCGAATTCGGTGCCCTTGATGAGGTTGTTCAGGTTGGTGACATAGGCCTGATGATGCTTGCCGTAGTGGAACTCCAGGGTTTCCTTGGACAGATGCGGCTGGAGCGCATCCATCGCGTAAGGGAGTGCAGGAAGTTGGTGCTGCATCGTGCGGTCTCCAAGGTAGGGAATCGATGATTCTAGCCAAACCCCCAGCAGCCAACAAACCGTTCCGTCGATGCGGTCATGCACCGTCGACGGCCACCACGAGCGCGGTGGCGTCGTTGCGGCCCATGTAGCCGGCCTGATACCGGAGTGCATCCTGCACCAGCCGCGGCGCCGCCTGCGCCGGATCGGAGTGGCTCTCGAGGATGTCGTGCTGCGCCCGATCGCCCAGCACATCCCATACCCCGTCGCTGACCAGCAGGAAGGTATCGCCAGGGTGCAACGCGCCCTCGGCGAAATCGGCGACGAGGTGCGAATCGAGGCCCACCGCCCGCTTGAGCACATGGCGCAGGTCGCGCCGCGGCCAGGTGTGATCGATCGTGAGTTGCCGCAGAGCGCCCTGCCGCCGCCGGTAGACGCGCGTATCCCCTACATGCGCCAGATAGTAGCGATTCGCGCGCAGCACCAGGACGCTGAGCGCCACGACGATGCCCGCAAGCGCGGGACGGCGCCGGTTCTCGGCGGCCAGCCATTCGTTGGTGGCCTCGAGCAGGCGGTCCAGGGCGCGCGCGGTGCTCCAGTCGCCGGGCACCGCGTAGAAGTCGTGCAGCAGCGACCTCACCACCATTTCGGAGGCCTGCCGGCCACCCGCGTCCGGACTGATGCCGTCGGCCACGGCAACGACGATACCCCGCTCCAGGGCTTCGACCGCACGCGCCACGCCGAAGTAATCCTCATTCTGCTTGCCCGGCACGGCCCCGCTCGCACAACCGATCCGCAGGCGCAAGGGCGCGTGTCCCGCCGGTGCCCAGACCTGCAGGGTCTCGCTCGCCGCTTCGCGAGCAGGTTGCATCGACCCGACCATCAGGGAGCGGCGGCGCGAGCGACCCGTGCGCCACCGGTGCGCCGCCGTCCACGCGGACCGAGACTGCCCGCCTCGACCGCAGCGATGGCCTTGGCCTGGTTCATGTCCTCGGTATAGCCGATTGCGAAGAGGCAGCAGGCAAGTTGATTGACGAGCGGATGCGGAATCGGCAACTCCCCCGACAGCGCAGCGCGCATCCAGGCTGCCGTCGCCGCGGTGTCCACCGTCGAGGGCAGACCCGCGACCGGCTTCACCGGCCCCGCCTCCTCCTCGAACAGGACGCGGCGCTCGCCTTCTTCGAAGAACTCGATGCGCGGGCGCCTGCGGGGATTGGCGAAGGGCTCGCCCTCTGTGCTCTCGAGCAGCAGCGCCCGGCCGCCGGTAGCCAGGAAGAACGATGCGAGCCGTTCCACCCCCGCCGGCGTCGATGCGCCCGTCATGACAACGCCGTCACCCTCGAACGGGTCGATCAGCCTGGCAGCGAGATGTGCGCTGTTGCGCATGCCCAGCCGATTGCGTAACGCGAGCAATCCTGCCAGTCCCGGGCACAGCGCACCGATCGGAACGTAGGCGATCCTGTCCTCGCTCAGCGCCGCCTGCGCCTGTGTCAGCGTGGCACTCGGCAGTACGTCGAACTCTCGCAGAATGTACACGCTCGCGGCGCGGCCGCTGCCCTCCAATGTGCCGTGAAACAGTACCGGCACGCCGAGGCGTCGCAGCAGCAGTCCCAGAAGCGGGAGAAGGTTCGGTTCCTGCCGGGCCCCGCCGTAAGCCGGAATGACGAGCGGGTGGAGACGGCCGTCGGGCGCGGGCAGACCATAGAGCCGCTCGCGCACCGCGCGGTGCAGCCCCATCAGTGCCATCGGCGACGCGACGCGCAGCGTCAACGTGGTGACGGCGGCCCCGAGCTCGAGGTCGGGCAGGCCACCGTCGAGCATGGCGGCGTAGAGCTGGTAGGCCTCCTCCTCGCTGAGCGCTTCGGTTTCGCCCGAGGTCTGCCCCAGGCGCTTCATGATCTGTAGGAATTGCATCGCTGCCATCACCGGTCCCCCGCCGCGGAGGGCAACTGCAACGCACATGCCACCTCCTCGAACGCCTCCGCGGGCCCGCCGCGCGGGCCCTTCGGCGTTCTCGTCCGGCGCGGCAGCGCCATGTCGCGGTGCGCCGGAGCAGGTCGCTGCTTCGAGTTGGTGCACGACCGGGTGTGCCAGACCTGCAACACGGTGGCGGGGACGACTCGTCAGGACCGTCTCGAGGGTCTAAGATTGACCCGTTGCATTCTCCGGCACCCTTGACGAGGGAGGTCGCATGAACAGCCACCTGACGCGTGTCGCACTGGCAGCCGTGTTCAGCTGCCATGGAGTCCATGCGCAGGAGGGTGGAGTGCGTCCGGCCGAGTTGCGGTTCGAAACGCTGCGCCCGGGCGCACAGGTCCTGGACGCACGCAGCACCGCCGGCGACGAGAGCTTCGGATACGCGACGATCACCGATCCCATTCGCGGCGAGGTCTCCGCAGGCGTGTACCACCCCATCTCGGAGCGGCTCACGAGTCTGCTCGAGTCGACGCACACGCTAGGCGTCGGACTGACCAGCGAGTGGTCGATGCTGGGGCAGCTGGGTGCGAGCTTCGGCGATGGGTGGGGCATGAGTGCCGGCTTGCGCCACAGCGAACTGGGTTTGCAGCAGCCCTGGGGCGGCATGCCGCACGCCCTGGCCGGCTCTGCCGACCTCGGCATGCTGTCGGTCGAACGCTCGTGGAAAGGGTACCGCGGCTCCTACACCTACTACGCGGGGCGCTCCGACGACGGGACGAGCGCAAGCGGACACCGTTTCCAGCTTCACTACTTCTACGGCGACAGCAATTCCGTGGGCCTCAGTTACACGGTCGGCCCGACGCTGGGACTGGGCCCTCGCCTGATCGAAGACAGCGAGTCGCGCAACATGGGTGTCACCGGCGAACACTGGCTGACGCCGCGGTGGGCCCTCAACTACGATGCACTGGTCGAGGACTACGGCGACGGCGAACTCAAGCCGGAACTTCGGTTCGGCCTGCGCCTGCGCTTCTGAGGCACGGAAGCCCCGGGAGGGTTGCCCGCATAGCGCACTCGCGCTATAAGGGATCCGAGTTCGTCGTTGCACCCTATCCCCTAGTCATTCCAGCAGTCTGCGCAGCGCATCGGCGCAACGCGCGATCGACGTCACGCCGCTCCTCCATCGTGCACAGAGAACCCCTCATGCCGTTTCATGCCTTGCGTTGCGCCGCGTGCGTCACGCTTCTGCCGATCCTGTTCGCCGCATGCGGTAAGCCACAACAGGCCGCGCCCCCGCCGCAGCCCCCCGAAGTCGCCGTGGTCACGGTCCAGCCGCGCACACTTCCGGTCACGTTCGAGTATGTCGGGCAGACCGCGGGCGCACAGGAGGTCGAGGTGCGCTCGCGCGTCTCCGGCATCCTGATGAGCTGGAACTACGAGGAAGGCAAGTCGGTGCGCAAGGGTCAGAGCCTGTTCACCATCGATCCTGCCCCGTTCCGCGCCGCGCTCGACCGTGCGGACGCCGCGCTTGCCGGGGCACAGGCGCGGCGCAATCAGGCCAAGCGCGAGATCGAGCGCCTGACCCCGCTGCTCGAGAAAGGCATGGTGGCTCGCAAGGCCTTCGACGACGCGGTCGCAGCGGAAGAGGTCGCGGCCGCGGACGTCATGGCTGCGCAGGCCGCACTCGAACAGACGCGTCTGGATCTGGACTACACCCGGGTGGCGGCACCGTTGAGCGGGGTCACGAGCCGGGCGCTGAAGTCGGTCGGCAGCCTGGTGGAGGCGCAGCAGACGCTGCTCACGACCATCTCCCAAGTCGATCCGATCCACGTGGTGTTCAGCGTCTCGGAGAGCGACAGCCTGCGGGTGGCGGCGCAGACCGGCAGCGGACGCTTGGTGCTGCCCGCCGCCGGACACTTCCAGGCCAGCGTCCGTCTCTCCGACGGCACCACCTACTCGCGCAGCGGCAGGGTGGACTTCGCCGACGTACGCATCAATCCGGCAACCGGGGCCAGCGAGATGCGGGCGGTACTGCCCAACCCGGACCAGAGCCTGCGACCCGGTCAGTTCGTGCGCGTGCGCCTCGACGGGGCGAGCGTCCCCGGCGCGCTGTCGGTGCCGCAGCGCGCCATCCTGGAGGGCCCGCAGGGCAAGCTCGTGCTGGTGGTGAACGGCGCAAACGTGGTCGAGCCGCGCCCCGTGCAAGTGGGACAGTGGTCCGGCGACGAGTGGATCGTCGAAAACGGATTGAAGCCCGGCGATCGTGTGATCGTCGACGGCGTGGTGAAGGCCCCACCGGGCACCACGGTCAAGGCGGTCCCGCTCGCGCCCCAGGACACAGCCGCCGTGCCCGCCTCCGCCCACCAGGCGAAGAAGTAGCCACATGTTCTCGCGCTTCTTCATCGACCGGCCGATCTTCGCGGCGGTGTTGTCCGCCTTCATCATCCTGGCCGGGCTGGCCGCGATTCGCGTGCTGCCCATCGCGCAGTACCCGGAGATCGCGCCGCCGGTGGTGACGGTTCGGGCAGTCTATCCGGGCGCCTCGGCCCAGACGCTTGAGCAGACCGTGGCCGCCCCCCTCGAGAACCAGCACACCGGGGGCGAGGACATGATTTTCATGTCCTCGAACTCCGGCTCGAACGGACTGCTCGAGATCCAGGTCACCTTCGACATCGGCGCCGATGCGGACAAGGCCGCGCTCAACGTCAACAACCGCGTCAAGCAGGCGGAGGCACGGCTGCCCGAGGAAGTCCGCCGTCAGGGCGTGACGGTCGAGAAGGGCTCGTCCTCGTTCCTGTTCGTCTACGGCTTCTACTCCCCCGACGGCCGCTTTGACGACGTCTACACCAGCAACTACGTCACCCTCAACGTGCTCGACGCGCTCAAGCGCGTACCGGGGACAACCAACGTGCAGATCTTCGGGGCGAAGGACTACGCCATGAGGATCTGGCTGCGTCCGGACCGCCTCACCCAGCTCGGGCTCACCCCCGACGACGTGGCCCGGGCGATCACCGAACAGAACGCGCAGTTCGCCGCCGGAAAGGTCGGCCAGAGCCCCTCGGGACAGAACCAGCAGCTGGTCTACACCATCACCACGCAGGGTCGCCTGACGGCTCCCGAGGAATTCGAGAATGTCATCGTGCGCGCCCAGCCGGGGGGCTCCGCCATCCGCGTGCGTGACGTCGCCCGCGTGGAGCTGGGATCGAAAGACTACGAGTTCATCGGCCGGGTCAACGGCAAGCCGGCGACCCTGGTCGGGGTGTTTCTGCAGCCGGGCGCCAATGCGCTGGACGTGGCAGACCACTGCAACGCCGTGATGGCAGACCTGGCGAAGCGCTTCCCGCAAGGGCTCACCTACTCGAATGTGTACGACACCACCCGCTTCGTGAAGGTATCGATCCGCGAGGTCGTCAAGACGCTAGCCGAGGCGATGGCGCTGGTGTTCCTCGTCGTGTTCCTGTTCCTGCAGAACTGGCGCGCGACGCTCATCCCCTTCGCCGCCGTTCCGGTGTCGCTGATCGGCACATTCGCCGGCCTGCACCTGCTCGGCTATTCGATCAACACGCTGACCCTGTTCGGCATGGTCCTGTCGATCGGCATCGTGGTCGACGACGCGATCGTTGTGCTGGAGAATGTCGAGCGCATCATGCGCGAGGAGAACCTGTCTTCCCGCGAGGCGGCGATCAAGGCCATGGGCGAGGTGACCGGCCCGGTGATCGCCATCGTGCTCGTGCTGTGTTCGGTGTTCGTGCCGGTCGCCTTTCTCGGCGGCCTCACGGGCGAGCTGTACCGGCAGTTCGCCGTCACCATCACGATCGCGGTGGTGATCTCCGGCTTCGTCGCCCTCACCCTGACGCCGTCGCTGTGCGTGGTCCTGTTCAAGGGCGGCGCGCACCACCGCGAAGCGCGCGGCTTCTTTCGCTGGTTCAACGCGTGGTTCGCCCGGCTCACCGTGCGCTATGCCGACGGCGTCGCGTGGATGCTGCGCCGCGCCTCCATCGGCCTCGTCCTGTTCGTCGGCATGGTGATCGCCACCGTCTGGCTGTGGCGCATCACGCCGACCAGCCTGGTCCCCGACGAGGACACCGGCTACTACATCGGCGCAGTGTTCCTGCCCGATGGCGCAACCCTTCAGCGTACCGATGCGGTGGTGCAGAAGGTCACCCAGGCCATGTTGTCGAATCCGGCAAACGAGTTCGCCGTCGCCTTCACCGGCCTCGACTTTCTCGGCGGAGGTTTCCGCAACAGTGCCGCGACCATTTTCTCCTCCCAGATTCACTGGGACGAACGCCCGGGCGTCTACACCCAGCAGCTCGTGGGCGAGTTCTTCGGCAAGACCGCAGGCATCAAGGAAGGTCTGGTGCTGGCCTTTCCGCCTCCGCCCATTCTCGGCCTAGGCAACGCCGGCGGCTTCGAGTTCTACATCCAGAACCGTGGCGAAGGGGGTCCGAAACGGCTGGCCGAGGTGATGGGACAGTTCCTGGAACGCGCGGGCAAGGATCCGCGCTTCATGTACGTGCAGACGCTGTGGCGGCCGAACGTGCCGCAGCTTTATGTCGATGTCGACCGCGAGAAGGCCAAGGCGCTCGGAGTGCCGATCGGTTCCCTGTATGGCACGCTCGCGGCGACGGTCGGCACCTACTACGTGAACGACTTCAACAAGTATGGCCGCACCTGGCAGGTGCTGATGTCGGCGGAGCCGGGCTACCGGCAGCAGCCCGATGCGATCGGCGATCTGTTCGTGCGCTCCGAGCGCGGGGAGATGATTCCCCTCAAGTCGCTGGCGAGGGTCAGCTATTCCGCGGGTCCCGATTCGCTCGATCGCTTCAATAACCTGCCGGCGGTCAAGATCCTCGGCCAGGGTGCGCCGGGCATCAGTTCTGGACAGGCGATTGCCGCGATCGAGGAAATTGCCGACCAGGTGCTGCCGGCGGAGTTCAGCTACGACTGGGGCGGGGCCTCTTACCAGGAGAAGCGCTCGGGCGGCACGTCCATCCTCGCGCTCGGCATGGCGGTGATCATGGTGTTCCTGATCCTCTCCGCACAGTACGAGCGCTGGTCGCTGCCACTGTCTGTCCTGATGGCGCTGCCGTTCGGGACCTTCGGGGCGCTGGCGGCGATCTGGGTGAACAACCTCAAGATCCCGTTCCTGGGTGGCAGTCCGCTGACCAACGACGTGTATTTCCAGATCGGGCTGGTCACGCTGCTGGGACTCGCGGCGAAGAATGCCATCCTGATCGTCGAGTACGCGCTGCTGAAGTTCCAGGAAGGGCTCTCTCCCGCCGCGGCGGCGCTCGAGGCAGCCCGCCTGCGCTTCCGGCCGATCCTGATGACCTCGCTCGCGTTCATCTTGGGGGTCGTCCCGCTGGCGCTTTCCAGCGGCGCGGGCGCCGGCGCCCGCCACTCGGTCGGCACCGGCGTGATGGGCGGAATGATCGCTGCCACGTTCCTAGCCATCTTCTTCATCCCGCTGTTCTTCCGGCTGATGACCGGCGGCGGGCTGAGAGAGCGGCGGGGCGCTGCGGAACTGCGTGCCGAGATCCAGCATCACCGAGATCTCGCCCATCAAGCGGCTGCGCATCCTCACATCGCCCCTGCGCAATCCTAGGAGACCAGCCGTTGCCCCGGCGCGATGCGCGGAAACGCCTCCGACGCTCCGGAACGACAGACATGAGAGGTTGTGACGGTGCTGAACAACTGTTTTGCATTTCACATTACACTCCGCGTCGTGCGTCGTTCCTAGGGGGCGGGTGCCGGCGCCGACGACGCAACCATGACCACGCGCAGGCATGAACACGGCCGAACACGTCCCTTGGCAGGCTGCCGACGACAGCGAGATCGCCTTCGCCATCGACCGCTTCTGCAACATCTCCGAGCTGGGAAAGGGGTGGACGGCGCTGACCGGGTGGTCGCTGGAGGAGATGGCGGCCAAGCCTTTTCCTGACTTCATCCATGCGGCCGACCGGCGCGCGGTTGTCGAAGCCCTGCACTCGCTCCTGCGCGCAGAGATGTACTCCTGCCGGATTCCCGCACGCTGCCTGCGTCGGGACGGCATGCATTGCTGGGTGGAAATACACGGCCACCCAAGCGGCGCGGCGGACGCCGGCGCGCCGGGCGTACGCGGTACGATGGTGGACATCAGCAACCGCCGCAAGGGCATGCGCGCCCTGCGCGAGAGCGAGGCACGCTTTCGCGCGATCTGCGAGGCCTCGCCGCTCGGCGTCACCGTCACCGACGCCAACGGCGATTGCATCTTCGCCAACTCCAATTATCAACGGATCTCCGGCGTGCGCGCCGAGCGGATGCGGCGCCGCGGGTACCTGAGCACGGTGCATCCCGACGACGCCGAGCACGTGCGCGACACGGGCGAGGCCGCACGCCTGGCGCACACCCCCTACCGGCTCGAGCACCGCTTCGTGCACCGCGACCGAGTCGAGACCTGGTGCCGTACGCATGCGGCGCCCATCCTGGATGGAGCGAGCTACCTGGGCACGGTGCACGTGGTCGAGGACATCACCGCGCAGCGCCGCGCCGCAGAGGCGTTGCGCGAGAGCCAGGAGCGGCTGACGCTGGCACTCGAAGGGTCGGGCCACGCGCTCGTCGACTGGGATGTGGTCAGCGGAGACGTCTATCTCGGTGAGCAGTGGGGACGCATGATGGGGAGTGCCCAGGGCGCCGCGGTCACCACGGTGCGCGACCTGCTCGCCCTGGTGCATGCCGACGACCTGGAGGCGTTCGAGCGCGCGACCCAGGAGACGCTGCTGGGCATGCGGCCATTCCTGCGCGCGCAGGCGCGCGTGCAGACCCGCACCGCGGGCTGGCGTTGGGTGGAGCTGCATGCGCGCGTGATGGAGCGCGGCGCCTCGGGACAGGCACTGCGCGTGGCCGGCACCGTCGCCGACATTACCGAGCGCAAGGACATCGAGGCGCGGCAGAGCGAGTTCATGGCCACCGTCAGCCACGAACTGCGCACACCGCTGGCAAGCGTGCTGGGCGCCCTCGAGGTGCTGCGCGACGAATACCGCGATCACATCCCGGAGGAGGCCCGGCGCTTCCTCGACATGGCGCTACGCAACGGCACCCATCTGTCGGGGTTGATCAACAGCGTGCTCGATCTCGAGCGCATCGAGATCGGACTGCACGAATTCGAACCGCGCAACGTCGATGTCGCCGACCTGCTCGCCCGCGCGCTGGAGGCAAACGCGCCCTACGCCATGAAGCTCGACGTGTCGCTCGCGCTCGACCAGCCGCGCGTGCGCGCGGCAGTGTGGACCGATGCGGATCGCGTGCAGCAGATCCTCACCAACCTGATCTCCAACGCGGTGAAGTTCTCGTCGGCCGGTGCCAGCGTGACGCTCGGCTGCGAGGCGAAGCGCGACCAGGTGCGCCTGTTCGTGCGCGATCAAGGACCGGGCATTCCCGAAGAATCGCGCGAGCAGATCTTCCAGCGCTTCGGGCAAGCGAACAACCAGGATCGGGCACGCCTACCCGGAAGCGGACTGGGGCTGTCCATCTGCCGGGCGCTGGCGCGACGCCTCGGCGGGGACATCGGCGTACGCTCGGTCGTCGGCCACGGCAGTGTGTTCTGGGTCGACCTGCCGCGCGAGAAGACTGCGCCAGCGCATGAGGTGCAATCGCCTGCCGGCGACTTCGACGGCCGGGCCGAACGGTCCTTGCATCGGCATCGCTCGGTGGGTTAGCCCTGCGCGCCTCAGCGTAGTTCGCGCACGACCTCGCACCAGGCGTGCGCGAGATTGCGGCGATCGTAGCCGCCTCCACCGAACGCCATGAGGCGGCCCGCACACAGTTCGTCGGCCAGGTGCCGCAGGCTTCTCGTGGCGTGCGAATAGGCGTGCGCGCTGTAGCGCAGTCCCCCGAGCGGGTCGCCGGCCATCGCATCGGCACCGCATTGGAACAAAACGAACTGCGGTCGGAGCCGGCGCAGGTGCGCGATGACCTGCGGCCAGACCGCCAGAAACTGGCTGTCGCCTGCACCCGCGGGCAGGTTGAGGTTGAGCTTACTGCCGCGCGCCGCCTCGCGGCCCGTCTCCTCCGGCCGGCCGCTGCCCGGGTAGAGCGAGCGCCAGTCCTGGTGCACGTCGGCGAAGATCAGGTCCGGATCCTCCTCGAACGCATAGTAGATCCCGTCGCCATGATGCACGTCGATGTCGACGTAGGCGACTTTGCGAATGCCGTACTCGCTGCGCAGGGTCTCGATCGCGACGCCCAGATCGCTGAACACGCAAAAGCCGGCCGCGTGAGCGCGTCCCGCGTGATGCAGACCGCCCACCGGCTGGAAGGTCGCGCGGCATTCCCCGTGCATGACGCGCACCAGCCCCTCCAGTGCGGCGCCGACCACCGCGGCGGCCGCCGCGAAGACGCCGGGAAATACCGGCGTGTCACCGTGGTCGAGCGTTTCCACGCCATCGCGTTCGGCGTTGGTCACCCGTTCGACGAATGCGGCAGTGTGGAACCGCTCGAGCTCGGCGCGCGACGCAGGCCGCGCGGCGCGCAAGATGACCTCGCGGTCCAGTCCTTGCGCCGCGACGGCGGTCAGGAAGGCGCTCTGCCGGTCTACGCCGAACGGATGTCCCGTGGGGAAGCCATAGCGGGCGAGCGCATCATCGGCGAAGAGTTCCACACCTCGATTCAAGGCGGCCCCGGCTGCGGGAAACGGCGCTGCGCAGGCGATTCCGGCCAGCATGCGCAGCGCCCGGCGCCGACCGGGGCTGGGAGCGGTCGGCTCAAAGCAGTGCACCGCAGTTCCAGCACACCTGGAAGTTGCCCGGGCTGTCCTCTGCGCAGGCGGAACACCGGCGGGCCGCCGAGACCGCCGGCGCTTGCCGGAATGCATCGAGCACTGCAGCCGCACGCTCGATGTCTTCCTCCTCCACCCACAGCTCCGGCCAGGCGTCCATCACCGGCAACTGACCCACGCCGCCCTGTGCGTGCTGGTTGAACACGCGCGTCTCGATGCCGGACTGCTCCAGCACACCGCGCAGGATGTGCGCTTCCGGAAGATTGGCGACGCGGCAGAGACGTTTCATGATCATCGCGCGGGGAGGTCCGTCGGCCTTCGATCATAGCCCAGAGACCCTGCGAGACGCTCAGAACAACTGCATCTGCCCCGGCGGTGGCGGCGGGCGGAATCGGGTGCAGTCGAGCGCGCGGCGCCGCTCGCGGTTCAGGCCGAGCCGCGTGCATGCCACCTCGAAGCGCCGCGCGAGAAGCTGTGCGAACAAGCCTTGGCCGCGCATGCGCGAACCGAAGTTCGGATCGTTGTCCTTGCCGCCACGCATCTCGCGCATGCGGTTCATCACGTGCGCGGCCTTGAGCGGATAGTGATGCGCCAGCCATGCCTGGAACAACCCGTTCACCTCCCAGGGCAGGCGCAGCACGACGTACCCGGCGCTGCCGGCACCGGCGGCGCGAGCCGACGCGAGAATCCTCTCCAGTTCAGGGTCGGTCAGGTAGGGGATGACCGGAGCGACCATCACTCCCACCGGCACCCCGGCCTGCGCGAAGCGCGCGATCGTCTCCACACGCCGGTTCGGCGCCGCCGCACGCGGCTCCATGCGCCGTGCGAGCGAATGATCCAGCGTGGTGATGCTGACGAACACCTGCACCAGGTTCTTGCGCGCCATGTCGCCGAGCAGGTCGAGGTCGCGCTCGATGAGTGCGCTCTTGGTCACCAGGGTGCACGGATGTTCGCACTGCGCCAGCACCTCCAGCATGGCGCGCGTGATGCGCCACGAGCGTTCGATCGGCTGATAGGCGTCGGTGTTGACGCCCAGGGCGATCGGCTCGACCCGATAGCCGGTCCTGGCCAGTTCCTCGCGCAGCACGTCGGCAGCATTGGATTTCGCGACCAGGCGGGTCTCGAAGTCGAGCCCGGGCGACAAGTCCAGGTAGGCATGCGAGGGGCGCGCATAGCAGTAGATGCAACCGTGCTCGCAGCCGCGATACGGGTTGACGGAGGCGTCGAAGGGAACGTCGGGCGAGCGGTTGTGCGTGATGATTCCACGCGCGCGCTCCTCGACGACCGTGGTGCGCGGACGGCCGGGTTCCTCCTGCGCCGGCTGTTCCCAACCGTCGTCTTCCGGGCGCCGCTGCAGGCGCTCGAAACGCCCTTCCGGATTGGCCGGCGCGCCGCGCCCCTTATGCGGCGCCGCCGCCGCGCCATTCACCGTCTTGAGTCCCATCCGACACTCCCGCGCTCTCCTGTACGAGTATACAGAAGCGGCGGCGGGAAGCCTGCTAGCTGCCGGTCATCTCCAGCGCGGTCCTGAACAAGGCGCTGTGCGACGAGCCGAGCTGCTCCAGGATGGTGAAGTGGTTCTCTTTCGGGCACGGCACGTCGGCCGCGATCGCCTCTGCCCAGCGCGCCTTGATCAGCGCGTGCTGCGCGTGGAACCCGCGCTGCTCCTTCCCGCCGACGGCGAGATATAGGGGTGCGTCCGTCGCAGGCGGCATCAGCGCGGGGCTGAGACGCCGGACCGATCGTGCGTCCAGGCGCACGTCGGCGTTCACCGAGGGGGTTTTCCTGACCGCATCGAGGTCGTACAGGCCGCTGATCGACAGCCCGGCGCGGAACAGCTTGGACGGCAGATCGGCGGCGAAACGCGGCCACAGCGCCGCCAGCATCATCGCCGTGAGATGCCCGCCCGCGGAGTGGCCCGCCACGTACAGGCGCCCCGCCGGCGCGCCGAAGTTCCCGGCGTTGCGGTACAACCACGCCGATGCCTGCAACACCTGGCGCACGATCTGCTCCAGTGTCACCGCCGGACACAGGGCATAGTTGATCATCGCCACACTCACGCCGTTGTCCACGAACGGCAGGGCGACGAAACTGTGCTGACTCTTGTCCAGCGCGCGCCAGTATCCCCCATGGATGAACATGAGCATGCCGCGGCTGGCGCGGCGTGCCCGGAACACGTCCATCCGCTCCATGGGATGCGAGCCATAGGCGACGTCGAGGTAGCCGTCCATGCGCCTGCGCGCCTCTTCCGAGAGCCGGGTCCAGCGTTCGAAGTGCGAGGCGTATTCAGGCACCGCCACACGCGGGTTGTAGTCCGATTCGTAGTCCTGGGCGCTCATGCTCTCCTCATGGTCTCGGCTGATGAACGGCCGCCATTTCACCAGAAACGGCGGAAACCGTCGTCGCCTCGTTCCCATGACGTACGGGTCCCGGTTGCGCGCCCGGTGCGGCTTCGCCCGACCCGGAGGGAAGCAACCGCTCGCTGGGCACACCGTTGACGCTGAACTGGCCCTCGGCCAGCTTCACCCGTACCTGATAACGGTCGCGCTCCGCCGCCAGAATGCCGGCGGCGGTCCATGCATCGATGCGTTCGCGCGCGAATCGCTCGGTCAGTTCGCGCGCGAGCCGCGCATCGACCTCGCCCCTGCGCTCGAGAAGGGCAGCCTCCACGCCAGGTCGCATATCGCGCGCAAGCCACCCCTCGAGCAGGCGCTGGGAGATGTCCACCCGAGCGTCCAGCCGCAGCCGGGAGAACAGATCCCCGTCCGGCGCCGCGGAGGAATCCGGTTCGATGGCGAGGACGCCTGCGGCCGAGAAGCTGCCGTTGGGCGTGGTGAGCCGCAACTGCTCGATGCGCAGTCGCGGTGCGCCTTCGAGCAGGTCGGCGAGCAGAGCCAGCGCCATGTGCGCGCTCGCATGGGTCTGCTGGCCGGGCGGCAGGCCCGTCGGCAGATGCGCCATGCGCTCGAGATACGTGCGCAGCGCCGGCTTGCCGAGCTGGTCGAGGCGCAGTTCGAGCACGGCATTGCGCAATGCCTCGTTTGCGCCGTCGCCCACGGGCACCCCCTCTCCCACCTGCAGACGCGCCGCCAGCGAGACGCTGTCCCCCTCGTCGTGCCGCTCCAGTTCGGTCTCGACGTGACGCAGTCGCGCGCCCCCGTCCGGACCGGACAGGCCGATCGCCGACACCCGCAGCAGCGTGCGCCCCGCCCAGGACATGGGGTCGCGTGCGGTACGCCAGTCGCCGTCGAGGCGCAGATCGGCGAAGGTCGCGACCACGCCCTGGCCGTGCATCGCTAGGCCCGGAACATTCACCTGTACACGCGCCCTGCCGTCCGCGGCCACCTGCATCCAACCCTCCGCCCCACCCCAGGTGAGGCGCACGTCCGGCTCTTCCACGAGGGCCTTGCCGAATGCCGGCGAGCGCAGCGACATGAGCAGGGTCCCGTCGAAGCCGATCACCGTATCCACCGTCACCGGCGCACTGGAGCCGAAGTAGTGCCGCACGACGTCGTCCGCGTGTCCGCGCCACACCGGTACCGAGCGCACGCGCGCCCAGCCCTCGCCGACCCGCGGCAGATGATCGAAGCGGTGCACGATGTCGAACGTCCCCGAATCGCCGAGCATCACGCGATGCACGGCCACCGACGCAAGCCAGCCGCGTTCGTACTGCACCAGGCGCATCTGCAGCAGCGCGTCGGCGCCACCCGCCAGTTGCTCGAGACGGACGATGAAGTCGTTTTCGACGGCGCGTCCGACTAGCCAGGGGATGGCCGCGATGACGAGGACCAGCCCGATCGACACACCTGTCACCTTCTTGATCACGCCCTCGAGCCTCCGTCGACATGGCGGGCCGCCATGAGCAGCAACCATGCCCATCCCTCGGAGTGCCTCACGAGCCGGCATTTCGAAGCTGCGTGCTACTATGAAGTTCGTCGCGCCCGGCCGGGCGCGATGTTCATTTCTTTGCGCGCGATAACGGACTTCAACATGGCAGACGCATTCGTCCATCCGGAATTTCTCGTCTCGACGGACTGGCTGGCGCAGCATCTGGAAGACGAGAACGTGCGGGTCCTCGACTGCACCACGCACCTCCCGCCCCTGCCCGATTTCTCGCTCTACGAGGTTGTCCCCGGGCGGGCGGATTTCGAGAAGGCGCATGTTCCCGGTGCGGGATTCGTCGACATCGAGCACGATGTGTCCACCCCGCATCCGCGCCTGCACTTCATGCTGCCCGACGCCGCACGTTTCGCCGCCGCCATGTCGGCACTTGGGGTGGGAGATGACACGCTGGTCGTGACTTATTCGACTGCCAGTCACTGGTGGGCCACCCGCATGTGGTGGATGCTGCGCGTCTTCGGGCACGATCGCGCCGCGGTTCTCGACGGCGGCTTCCAGAAGTGGCAGAGCGAGGGACGGCCGGTCGAGAGCGGGCCTGCGCGCCCGAACCGCGGGGCGCGCTTCACGCCGCGAATGCGACCCGAACTAGTGGCGCGGCGCGACGACGTGCTGGCCGCCGTGGGCAATCCAGGCGTGTGCACGGTCAATGCCCTGCGCGCCGAGCAGCATGCGGGAACCGGCGGCGTTCACTACGGCCGCCGCGGGCATATCGCCGGCAGCATCAACGTGCCCGCCGCACAGCACGTGCGGGCGGACAACACCTTCAAGAGCCCGGGCGAACTGAGCGGGATGTTTGCCGACGCACTCGCCGCGCCCGAAGTGATCACCTATTGCGGCGGCGGCATCGCGGCGACCAGCGTGGCCCTGGTCCTGGCCATGCTCGGCTACGACAAGGTCAGGGTGTACGACAATTCGCTCACGGAATGGGCGGCCGATTTGTCCCTGCCCATGCAGACGGGCGCCTGAGCGCCCGTCTCTTCACGAGGAAACCAAGAGGAAACCAACGTGTACGAGTACTTTCCGATCGCGCGCAGCGATTTCGACGGTCCGGTCCTGATCACCGGCGCGGGCGGCTGCATCGGCAGCTGGGCGATGGCACTGCTGGTCAAGGCGGGCGTGCCGGTCGTCGCCTTCGACCTGACCGAGGACAAGCGCCGCCCGTCTCTGCTGCTGTCCGACGAGGAACTCGCCTCGGTCCGCTGGCTGACCGGTGACGTGTCCGACACCAACGTCGTCATGAAGGCGGTGGAGGCGAGCCGCGCGAGCGCGATCGTGCACCTGGCGGCGCTGCAGGTTCCGTTCTGCAAGGCGGATCCGGTGGCTGGGGCACAGGTGAACGTGGTGGGCACGATCAACATCTTCGAAGCAGCGCGCGCGCTCGGCATCCGGCGGATCACCTATGCCAGTTCCATCGCGGCGCACGGCGCCATGGAGGGTCACGGCACCCTGCCCACGCTCTACGGCGCCTACAAGTTCTGCAACGAGGAGACCTCGAAGGTCTACTCGCAGGATTGGGGGGTGCACAGCGTCGGTCTGCGCCCCGGCGTCGTCTACGGCGTGGGGCGCGACCAGGGCATGACCTCCAAGACCACCGTTGCGATTCTCGCCGCCGCGGCCGGGCAACCCTATACCGTACCGTTCACCGGTCCGGTTTCCTGGCTGCATGCCGGCGAGGTGGCGAGCGCCTTCCTCAAGGCGGTGTCCAAGGAACGCACGGGCGCGCCGGTGTTCGACATCAACGGCGTTGCATCGGACGTGGAGCACTCGCTCGGGGTATTGCGCCGGATTGCCCCGGACACAGCCATCGGCGCCAGCGGCGCGGCACTCCCGTTTCCCATGGCGCTGTCCGACGAACCGGTGCGCGCCCATCTCGGCGACTACGGCGCGGTCCCGCTCGAGGCCGGTATTCGTGCCACCTACGACGCCTTCCGCGATCTCCTTGCCAAGGGCAAGCTGAGCAGCGCGGCGATCGGCTGAGCGTCCCATGCCACGGACCGCGCTGATCGCGGCGGAGCGCAGTGCGCTGCTGCTGGTCGACCTGCAGGAGCGCCTGCTTCCGCACATCCACGATGGGGGCCAGGTGCTCGATGCCGCGCTCTGGCTGACGCACATCGCACGCCGTCTGTCGGTGCCGGTGGTGGCCTCCGAGCAGTACCCGAAGGGTCTCGGTCCCACGGCGCCGACACTGCGCGCGCTGCTGCGCGACGAAGAAGTCGTCGAGAAGGTGCACTTCTCGTGTGTCGTTGAGGGCTGTCTCGTGCCGAACCCGGCGTGGGCACGTGCACAGTTCGTGGTGGCCGGCACCGAGGCGCACGTGTGTGTCCTGCAGAGCGTGCTCGGCCTGCTCGCCGAGGGCAAGGACGTGTTCGTGGTGGCCGACGCGATCGGATCGCGGCACCCGACCGATCGCGACCTGGGCATCGCGCGCATGCGCGACGCGGGCGCACAGGTGGTGTCGCGCGAGATGGTGGCGTTCGAATGGCTGGCACGCGCCGACACCGACGTGTTCCGGGAGATCAGCCGCAAGTACATCCGCTGAATGATCATGCGCCGCAAGTTTCTGACCGCCGTGCTCGTGGCACCCGCGCTGCTGCGCGTGCCGCCGGCGCATGCCGTGCCGGAGATCGACACACCTGCGCCCCCGCTCGCCGGCGAACTGTTCTCCGGGGAGCGGTTCGACCTCGAGCGCATGCGCGGCAAGGTGGTCCTGATCAACTTCTACTCGAGCTACTGCAGGTATTGCGCCTACGAGATCGGTCTGCTCGAGTCGGTATACGAGGAATACCGCGACGCCGGCCTGGAGGTCATCGCGATCGGCGTCGACAGCCTGGAGGACCGCGAGCGGGTGGCGCGCAACCTGGAGATGTACCACTTGCCCGGAACGATGGCAGCGACCCTGACCCGCAACGGATTCGGGGGCCGCTATCCGACGCCGACGGCCTTCATCGTCGATCGCCAGGGCATCCTGCGCTTGAAGATCATCGGCGCCAAGACACCGCGGCACTACCGCGAGACGATCCTGCCCTTGCTGGACGACGCGCCGGCGCGCTGAGCGCGTAACGCCCGCCAGGCGAGCGCGGATATTGCATGGTGACCGGCGTCCCTCGCCAGGAGGTCCGCCATGCCCGTCTCGCACACCCTCCCCTGCCGCCCCGCCGCCGCCGCACTCTTCCTCGTGCTGGCGGGAAGCGTACCGGTTGTCCCGGCGTCAGCCGCCACCCCGAGCTTCCTGTGCAGCCGGGCGACCAGCTGGGTGGAACGTACCGTCTGCAGCAGCGAGCAGCTGTCCGCCCTGGATCTCGAATTGGCGGTTGCCTATGCGAATCTGCTGCGAACCGCCGGGCCGCAAGGTGAACGTGAGCTGAGCGCATCGCAGCAGCGCTGGTGGGCCGGACGCGACGAATGCCGGGGGCAGTCTGACGGCGTGGCGTGCCTGGAAGCGCGCTATGCGCAGCGCATCGCATCGCTCAAGGCACGGCCCGACTATAGCGAGCGGCGTCCTGTGCGCAACGTCGAGCTGCCGCCCGAGCGGATGTCGGCGGTCGGCGAAGGCTGGTCGAAATCGCTGTCACGCTACGTCAAGGCCATCCGCACCTGCCTGGCCAAGGCCCCGGCTTCCGTTCGCTGGGTCGAGAGCGCACGAGACGACGGCACCTACGACGAAGCCGTGGCCGTCGCTCTGCGCGGCGGCGGGCAGGACCGCTGGAGCTGCACCGCGCGGCGCAACGGCGCGGAGGTCCTGGCCTGGCACGAGTTGTCTGGACCGGACGGCACCGGGGCCGGCCCGCGCTTCTATCCGTACACGAGCACCCCCGCCGATGCCTGCGGCAGGCCCGTGAAGGTTCTCGACGAGAACGACGTCCACGTCGGCTGGCTCGGCCCCGCGTGCGACGTGCTCGGCGCCCGCACACCGTGAGGCGCGTTCGTTTGGGACCATGCAGGCGATCGAACTGCACCGGTGTAGCATCGGACCTCGAGGGCCCGCCCCATCGCCGTCCGGGCCGCGAGACAGGTCTGCGCCCGTGGAGCGAACTCCCCAGGATTACAGCGCGCACGTGCGCAAGCATCCCTCGACCGTCGTTCGGGTCGTGCTGGTGCTGTTCGGCAGCGTCTTCGTCGCGCTGGGCATCGCCGGCATCTTCCTGCCGGTGTTGCCGACCACCCCTTTCCTGCTCCTTGCCGCGGCCTGCTATGCACGCGCCTCCCGCCGCTTCTACAACGCGCTGCTGAACAATCGCTGGTTCGGCCCCGTCGTCCTCGAGTGGCAGCAATACCGCAGCATCCGCTATCGCACCAAGCTGATTGCCATCGCGACGATGGCGGTCACGCTCGCCATCTCGATCGTCTTCTTCGTGCGCGACGCACGCCTGCAAGCCGGCCTCGCCGTGCTCGGCATCGCGCTGGCCGTGTACATGTATCGCATTCCCTCACGCGATCGCCCGTGAGGCAGCGCGCGGCAATCGGCTAGAATCGACCGCTCGACGTCCATCCTCCCGTCGGCGACGGGCTTCAACCGATCATGCAAGCGTTCCGTTTCGATGCGCCGCCACTGCCGCCCGAGGCGCTCGAGGCGCGCAGGCGCGTGCGTGCCTTCCTCGCCGAGGAATGCGGTGGCGGACGCTATGTGCCGCACCGCTGCTCCTGGAGCACCTTCGATCCCGAGTTCAGCCGGCGCGCCGGCCAGGCGGGTTTCATCGGCATCCCATGGCCGCGCGAGTTCGGCGGCCAGGGGCAGACCAGCCTGGTGCGCTTCGTCGTCGCGATGGAGATGCTCGCCGCCGGCGCACCATGCGGGGCGCACTGGGTCGCCGACCGACAGTCGGGACCGCAGATCCTGCGTCACGGCAGCGAGCGGGCCCGCCGCGAGATCCTGCCGCGAGTGTGCAAGGGGGAATGCTTCTTCGGCATCGGCATGAGCGAACCGGACTCGGGTTCCGACCTGGCGGCAGTGCGTACGCGCGCGCGGCGGCAGGGCGAGGGCTGGCTGATCGACGGCAGCAAGATCTGGACGTCCCAGGCGCACCGTGTGCACTACCTGATCGTGCTGGCGCGCACCGGCGATGCGGGCGAGGACCGGCACGGCGGTCTCACGCAGTTCATCGTCGACATGGCGACCCCGGGCGTAAACGTGCGTCCCATCCACAACCTCGCGGGCGGACACGAGTTCAACGAAGTGTTCTTCCGTGAGTGCTTCGTGCCGGACGACATGCGGCTGGGGGACGAGGGTGCCGGCTGGTCGATGGTGACCGGGGAACTCGCGTTCGAACGCTCCGGTCCCGACCGCTTTCTCTCCGACTACCGGCTGCTCGTGGAACTGATCGACGCCATCGGCACACAACCCGATGCGCGCCAGGCGGTCGAGGTCGGCCGCCTCGTTTCGCACCTCGCCGCACTGCTGCGCATGTCGAGTTCGGTCGCAGCGATGCTCGACGAGGGACGCAGCCCGAATACCGAGGCGGCGCTGGTCAAGGACGTCGGCACGGCGTTCGAGCGCGAGGTGCCGGAGATCGCGCGATTGCTGCTGCCCCTGCAGCCCAGCGTGGACGAGCACAGCCTGCGCGTGACCGAGACGCTCGCGCACGTGATGCTGCACGCACCCTCGTTCACCCTTCGTGGCGGCACACGCGAGATCCTGCGCGGCATCATCGCCCGCGGGCTCGGCTTGCGCTGAGGACAGACGCGATGACGAACGAATTCAGCGATTCCGATCTCGCCGGTCTCGTACTCGAGCAATCGGACCGGCTGCTCGCCGCGGAGGTCACGCGCGAGGTGCTCGCGCGCGCCGATGCCGGTGAGTATCCGGCCAGCCTGTGGCGCGTGTGCGAGGAGGCGGGATTGCCGGCGGCGCTGCTGCCCGAAGCGGCCGGCGGCACGGGGATCGCCTTCAAGCAGGGCATGCGCCTGGTGCGCCGGCTCGGTTATCACGCGGTGCCGTTGCCGCTCGCCGAGAGCATGCTCGCGCAATTGTGCTGGCACGATGCCGGCGGCTCCGCGCAGCCGGGCAGCGTGGCGATCGTGCCCGGGGAGAGCGTCACGCTGCAACGGTCCGGCAAGGAGTGGACGCTGCGCGGCAACGTGCAGCGCGTACCGTGGGGCGGCACTGCCGACCGCCTGCTGCTGGAGACGCGCGCCGAGGACGGCGCGCGCAAGCTGGTGCTGGTGGCGCGCGAACGCCTGCGTGGCGACGAGGTGCGCAATCTGGCGGGCGAACCGCACGCCCGCGTGTGTTTCGACGACGTGACCGTCGGCGCGGACGCCATCCGGACGGCGCCGCCTGAGCCGCTGTTCGCGGCCGGCGCGCTGCTGCGTGCACAGCAGATGGCCGGCGCGATGGAGCGCGCGCTGGACTTCGCGCTGACCTATGCGATGGAGCGCAAACAGTTCGGCCGGCCCATCGCCAGATTCCAGGCCATCCAGCACATGCTGGCGGAAGCGGCCGGGCACTATGCCGCCGCGGTTGCCGCGGCGGATCTCGGGGCGGATGCGTGGCGCACCGGGCAGTTCGAATTCGCCGTGGCCATCGCGAAGGCGCGCGTGGGCGAGGCTGCGGGCCACGTCGCCGCCATCGTGCATCAGGTGCACGGCGCGATGGGCTTCACGCAGGAGCATCCTCTGCACTTCTCCACCCGGCGCCTGTGGTCCTGGCGCGACGAGTTCGGCAACGAAGCGCATTGGCAGGCACAGCTCGGACGGCTCGTGTGCAGCGGCGGCGGCGCGGCGCTGTGGCCGGCCCTCGCCGGCGATTGACCTTTTCCGGATCCCTCCCATGACAGACCAGTTGCAGTTCCTCGTGGACGACGGCATCGCCAGAATCGTCCTGAATCGGCCGGAGCGGCTGAACGCGTTCAACTTCGCGATGATCGACGCCTGGGTCGCCGCACTCGAGCGCTGCCGCACCGACGAGACCATCAAGGTGATCATGGTGACCGGTGCCGGCGAGGCCTTCTGCAGCGGCGGCGACATCGTCGAGATGGGCGAGCGCCTCGAACACACACCCGAGCAGCGCAAGAACGAACTGTTCCAGCGCATCGAACGCATCCCTCTGACGCTGGAGGACCTCGACAAGCCGGTGATCGCCGTGGTCAACGGCGTGGCGACCGGCGCCGGGATGGACATGGCCCTGATGTGCGACATCCGCTATGCCGCGCGCAGCGCGCGCTTCGCGGAAACCTACGTGAAGGTCGGACTGGTGCCTGGCGCAGGCGGTGCGCACTTCCTGCCGCGGCTGGTGGGCCCTGCACGCGCGCTGGAAATGTTCTTCACCGGGGATTTCATCGACGCCGAGGAAGCGCTGCGCATCGGCCTCGTCAATCGTGTATTCCCCGACGCCGACCTGATGACGGAAGCCGAGAAGATCGCGCGGCGCATCTGCCGGGCGCCCGCGCTGACCCTTCGCATGACCAAGCGTGCCATCTATCAGGGCCTGCGCAACGACCTGCGCAGCAACCTCGACATGATCTCCTCGCACTACGCGGTCATCACCGCCACGCAGGAGCATCGGGAACTGGTCCAGCGGTTCATTGCCGGACGCGAGAAGAAGAAGGCCTAGCGGCAGCGTTGCGGAGGGTCGGCGTGGGCCGTCTCTCGCGGGCCGGTGTCGCCGCCGGCCTGCTCCATCTCGCGCTGCTTGCCATCACCGTGGGGCGGCTCCAGCGCCGCAACCGCG
>JAEZCG010000153.1 GCA_023430065.1 Pseudomonadota bacterium
GGGCGGGGCGCGCGCCCCCCCCCCCCCCCCCACGGCCCGGAAGGGGGAGCGTCCGCCGCGGTCGAGCAGATCGACCACGTCGTAGGCCTCGGTCGGGGCGGCCTCGTCGGCGGCGCGCATGCGGTCCAGGTGACCGGACAGGGCATGCAGCGAGACCAGAGGTTCGTTGCGCGGCAGGGCCAGGATCAAGGCGTTGGCGGCACTCACCGGGTCGCCGGAGCGGCCGCCTTTCTGGTTCTTGCTCAGTCCGAACATGAGATGGGCTCGTGGAATCGGGCCGAGCAAAAGCAAGGGCCGGGCCGGAAACGCCCGGCGTGCGGTATCCTCGCCTGCATGACGCCAACCGACATCGAGGCCGCCGCCGCGCGCATCCAGGGGCACGTGCGGCGCACCCCCATCATCGAACTCGAGCCGCGCGCCTTCGGCGTTGCCGCTCGCCTCGTCCTCAAGCTCGAACTGATGCAGCACGCCGGTTCCTTCAAGTCGCGTGGCGCGTTCAACCGCCTCCTGGCGGCTCAGGTGCCGGAGGCCGGCGTAATCGCGGCATCCGGCGGCAATCACGGCGCCGCAGTGGCGTACGCGGCGCGGCAACTGGGTCACCGGGCGGAGATCTTCGTGCCGGAATCCACCCCCGACGTGAAGATCGAGCGGCTGCGACGCTACGGCGCGCAGGTGATGCTGAGCGGCGCGAGCTATGCCGAGGCCTGGGCCGCCAGCCAGACGCGCGCCCGCGACACCGGAGCACTGGAGGTACACGCCTACGATCAGCCGGAAGTGGTCGCGGGGCAGGGCACGCTGGGGCGTGAGTTCGAGGGCCAGTGCAAGGCAACCGACCTCTCCGGGCTCGACACCGTGTTCGTCGCGGTGGGTGGCGGCGGGCTGATCGGCGGCGTCGCGGCATGGTTTGCCGGTCGCGTGAAGGTGGTTGCCGTCGAGCCCGAGCGTTGCCCGACGCTCTACACCGCCATCCGGGACGGGGAGCCGGTGGACGTCGAGGTCGGGGGCATCGCCGCGGACTCGCTCGGCGCCCGCCGCATCGGCCGGATCGGCTTCGAGGTGGCGCGGCAGCACGTGGACAGCATCGTGCTCGTCAGCGATCAGGAGATCCGCGACAGCCAGCGCGCGCTGTGGGACAGCGTGCGTATGCTGGTGGAGCCCGGCGCCGCGGCGGCACTGGCCGGCCTGCGCACCGGGAAGTATCAGGTCGGCGCCGGCGAGCGCGTCGGCGTGGTGGTGTGCGGGGCGAATACCGATCCGGCGAAGTTCGCGGCGTAGCGTAGCGAAGCGGCGTCGGCGCGTGATGCCTCCGTCGCCGCGGTGTCATGCCGTTGCCGCGGTGTCATGCCGTGCCCCGGTGTCATCCCGAGGCGATGCCGAGGGATCCTCGGTTTGCGGTGTCCACGTCGAGGATTCCTCGCTTCGCTCGGAATGACACCGTGTTGTCGTTCGACGTCGCAGTGCCCGCTCAGTCTCGCTTCGCCCGCGCCTCGAAGAACTTCCTCATCGCCGCCTGCGGCTCGCCGCTGAGATAGGCCTCCTTCTGCGTCTGCTTCGCACTGTCGAGCGCGGCGTCGAAGCCAGGTTGAGTCAGGTCGCGGAAGCGGCGCTTGGTGAGGCGCAACGCAGTGGTTCCGTGCTGCGCCAGTTCGCGCGCGACGTCGATCGCCTTGCCGAGCACCTGCTCGCGCGGCACGAGGTAGTTCACCATCCCGATCTCGTAGCCGCGCTGTCCGCTGATCAGTTCGCCCGTGATCGACAGCTGCTGATTGAGCGACAGCGGCAGATGAAGCGTCATCAGGTACGACCCGACGATGCTTGCCAGACCCGCCTTGATCTCGGGTTGGCCGAACTTGAGTTCCGGATAGCCCACGCGCAGGTCGGCGCATAGTCCGATCTGGTAGCCGGCACCGGCGGCCACGCCGTTCCAGGCGGCGATGCAGGGCTTGTCGAGGTCGCGTACCGACTGGTACATGGCGTGCTGACGGGCCAGCCACTCGTCCACGTCGTCGATCGTGTACTGCATCGTCTCCGCGAGATCCTGCCCCGAACAGAACGCGCGGTCGCCGGCGCCGACAATGACGACGGCGCGCACGCCCTCGTCGGCGTTGAGCGCATGCAACGTAGCGATCAAGGCCTCCCGCATCGCGCGGTTCACCGAATTGAGGGACTCGGGCCGGTTCAGCCGCACCAGGGCGACGTCGTCGTGTCGTTCGAGTTCGATTTCCTGCATGGTTCCCTCACGTCGGCTGGCAGTCGATTGCAGTATTGCATGGCATGACGCTCGGAGGTCGGCGATAGAATGCGCCGATGCCCAAGCGCGCCGGATCATCGTCCCTGGTCGAGATCTTTCTGGCTTTTGTGAAGCTGGGTATGACGTCCTTCGGGGGACCGGTGGCGCACCTCGCGTTCTTCCGGGAGGAGTTCGTCGCCCGTCGGCGCTGGCTCGACGAGAAGGCCTACGCGGATCTGGTCGCGCTGTGCCAGTTCCTGCCCGGGCCCGCGAGCAGCCAGGTTGGCATGGCCCTGGGCATTCTCCGCGGCGGTGTGCCGGGTGCG
Organism: Pseudomonadota bacterium; assembly: GCA_023430065.1. Classification (GTDB taxonomy): domain Bacteria; phylum Pseudomonadota; class Gammaproteobacteria; order Burkholderiales; family SHXO01; genus SHXO01. The sequence continues at coordinate 2,557 of JAEZCG010000153.1, forward strand.
CTTGCCGCATGGCTGGCCTTCACCCTGCCGTCCGCGATCCTGCTCGTGCTGTTCGCCTTCGGAGTGAAGTCGTTCGAAGGTTGGCTGCAAACCGGGGTGCTCGACGGGTTGAAGATCGCCGCGGTCGCAGTGGTCGCGCAGGCCCTATGGTCGATGGCCCGATCGCTGTGCCCCGACCCCCTGCGTGCGACCTTCGCGCTGGTCACGGCGATCGGCCTGCTGCTGTGGCCCGGCTCGACGACGCAGATGCTGTTCCTGGCCATCGCGGCGATCGCGGGCCGCGCCTGGATCCGCGTCGATGACGACGCGCACGACAGCGCGCTGCACGTGCCGCTGTCGCGTGCCACGGCGCTGGTCGCGTGGGCGCTGTTCCTCGGCCTGCTGATCGTGCTGCCGATGCTGGCCGGATCGACGGCATCGCAGGCGCTTGCGCTGTTCGACAGTTTCTACCGCACGGGTGCGCTGGTGTTCGGCGGCGGTCACGTCGTGCTGCCGCTGATCGAGGCCGAGGTCGTGCCGCCGGGCTGGGTGAGCCGGGATGCCTTTCTCGCCGGTTACGGTGCGGCGCAGGCGGTGCCGGGGCCGCTGTTCACCTTCTCTGCGTATCTCGGGGCGGTGATGGAGCCGCGGCCCAATAGCTGGCTCGGCGGGATGCTGTGCCTGGTCGCCGTGTTTCTGCCCTCGCTGCTGCTGGTCCTCGGCGCGCTGCCGTTCTGGCATCGTCTGCGCGCGAATGCCTCGGTGCGCCAGGCCCTCGCCGGCGTAAACGCCGCGGTCGTCGGGTTGCTGCTCGCGGCGCTGTACGATCCCGGCTGGGTGAGTGCGATTCGCACGTCGCAGGACTTCGCGCTGGCGCTCGCCGCCTTCCTGCTGCTCGCGGTGCTGAAAGCCAGTCCATGGCTGGTCGTCATCGCCAGCGCCGCGGGGGCCGTTGTCCTTCGCGCGCTGTGATCAGACGTAGGCCGGTCCCTGGATGACCGGGTGCCTGGCCAGGAACTCCTCGTTCACCTCCACGCCGATGCCTGGGCCTTCGAGCGGCGCGACGCAGCCGTCGCTGCCGACCGAATAAGGCGTGCCGACGAGTTCGTCGCGGAATCGGTTGCTCCTCGACACGTCGCCCTCGAAGTAGCCCGGATTGTCGATCGCGCACAGGAAGTGGATGGATGCCGCCATGTTGATGCCCGTCATCGACGTGTGCGGGTGGATCGGCAGCTTCCAGGCCGAGGCCAGGTGCGCGATGCGCAGGCACTCCGTGATGCCGCCCGACTTGGACAGGTCCGGTTGCAGGATGGTGATGACGCGGTCCTCGATCACGCGGTGGAACTCGAAGCGCGTGTAGTGATTCTCGCCGGCAGCCAGCGGCACGTTGGAGAACGTGGAAGCCTGGGCGTAGCTCGCGTGGTCGTGTGGCGGAAAGGGCTCCTCGAGCCAGGCGACGCCGAGATCCTCGAACGCCGGCATGGCCTCACGCGCATCCTTGACGGTGTAGCCGATGTTGGCATCGGTCAGGATCACGATGTCGTCCCCCAGCGCCTTGCGCACGGCCGCGACCCGCGCAATGTCGCGCGCCGGCGTATCGCCCACGCGCAGCTTGATCGCTTTGTAGCCGGCGGCGATGTGCGGCTGGGCTTCGTCCACCAGCGCCTGCGGATCCTGGTAGCCGAGCGAGACGCCGCCGGCATAGGCGGGCACGCGCTTGGCCCGCCCGCCCAGCAGCTTGTACAGCGGCACCCCCAGCGCCTTGCCGCGAATGTCCCATAGCGCCTGATCGATGCCGGCGATGGCCAGCGAGGCGCCTGCACCCATGCCGTGGCTGGCGAGTTGCTTCTCGTACATGCGCCACCAGGTGCCGACCACGTCGTGCGCGTCCTGGCCCACGACCAGTCCGCGCAGCGTGTTGTCGATCAGGTGCGCGACGGAGCCCGGTGCGCGTCCGTGGTGCGCTTCACCCCAGCCGATCAGGCCGCTGTCGGTCGTGACCTTCACCACGACCGCGTCGCGCTTGACCGCGCGGCCGATGCCGAGCGTGACGCTGTCCTTCGGATCGACGGGGAAGGACGTCGGGTATGCCTTCACGTCGACGATGCGCAGCGAGCGGTCTCCCATGACTGCCTCCGTTATCGTTGTGGCGGCACAGTAGCACGGCGTCCCGCACGTCGCCGCGATGGAGCATGGACGGGAATGCCGTCTGCGCGGTGCCGGTTCCCGGCGCGAACCAGTTGCTGACTTCCGGATCGCGTGGATATGACGGCGATGTGCCCCCACGCCGGTGGTAGCATCCCCCACCGAGCATGCACCTGCGAGAAGACATGTCCGACGCTCCCGAACCCGTAGCCATCGTCACCGGTGCCGCGCGCGGCATCGGATTCGCCACGGCCCTGCAACTTGCGCGACGCGGCTTCCGCGTCGCGCGCGCGGATCTCGACGAGCCGGCACTCAACGTCGCGGCCCAGCGCATCGGGGAGACCGGTGCCGGCTGGATGCTCCTTCCCGGTGATACCAGCGACTTCACCAGTGTGCAACGACACGGCGCGCGCGTGGTCGAGCGCTTCGGCCGCGTGGACGTGCTGGTCAACAATGCCGGGATGTCGCAGCCCGAGCGCCTGCTCGACATCGACGAGGCCGCGTGGGACCGCACCATCGACGTCAACCTCAAGAGCTGCTTCAACTGGTGCAAGGCGGTGGTGCCGGCGATGCTCGTGCGCGGCGCGGGTCGCATCGTCAACGTATCCTCCGTGAGCGCGCACACCGGCGGTGGGTCCTCGGCCGTGAGCAAGTCGGTCTACTGCGCGTCGAAGGCCGGCGTGCTGGGGCTCACGCGCGGACTCGCGAAGGAGTTGGCGCCGCACATCACGGTCAATGCAGTGTGCCCGGGTTCGATCGAGACACAGATGACCGCCGCCCTGATCGATTCCCAGCGGGAGACGATCGTGCAGTCCATTCCGATGGCGCGCGTGGGGACACCAGAGGACGTCGCCGCCGTGATCGTTTTCCTGGCCACGGTGGAGCCGAACTACCTGACCGGCGAGATCATCGACGTGGACGGCGGGCAGTGGGTGAACTGAGCAAGCCGGGAGCCGGCCACCCGCTGGCCAGCCGGAAGGCGGTGACGGCCGCGGTGATGGGCAATCTGCTCGAGTGGTACGACTTCGCGATCTACGGCTATCTCGCCACCATCGTCGCCAAGAACTTTTTCCCGCAGGAGGACGAGAAGACCGCGCTGCTGTCGACCTTCGCCACATTCGGCGTGGGCTTCGTGGTGCGCCCGCTCGGCGGAATCCTGATCGGCCGCCTCGGCGATGTACGCGGGCGCAAGACCGCGCTCATGCTGACCATCTTCCTGATGGCCTTCGGCACCGTGCTGATCGGGTTGATTCCGACCTACGACAGCATCGGCCTGTGGGCGCCGGCGCTGCTGGTCACCGCGCGCCTGCTGCAGGGCTTCGCCGCCGGGGGCGAGTGGGGCGGCTCGACCTCCTTCATCGTAGAGTGGGCGCCGAACGGCCGGCGCGGCCTGTACGGCAGCTTCCAGCAGTCGAGCCTGGCGGCGGGCTTGCTGATGGGGTCCGGCATCGCTGCGCTGTTCAGCACGGTGCTGACGGCGCAGGACATGGAGGCGTGGGGCTGGCGCATTCCCTTCCTGCTCGGCGGCGTCCTCGCGCCGGTGGGGATCTACATGCGCCGCAGCATCGACGAGACGCCCGCATTCCGCAAGGCGCGCAGCCAGACGCAGGAGGTCCGCGCTGCGTCGGGCCTGTCCCTGGCCGCCAAGGCCTTCGGATTCACCGTGCTGTGGACCAGCGCCTACTACATGATGCTCACCTACCTGCCGACCTTCACGCAGCAGCACGTCGGCCTCTCGCGCACCGAGGCGCTGTGGTCGAACACGCTGGGGTTGCTCGTGCTCGTGGTGGTCATCCCCTTCGCCGGCGCGCTGTCCGACCGCGTCGGTCGCAAGCCGCTGCTGCTGACCTGCTGCCTCGCCTTCGCCCTGCTGTCGCACACGATGTTCCAGACGATGGTGTCGCAAGGGTCGCTGCCGGTGGTGATGGCGATGCAGGGCGTGTTCGCGCTGATGATCGCGGCGTTCTCGGGGCCGGGGCCGGCGGCGATCGCCGAGATCTTCCCG
>JAEZCG010000196.1 GCA_023430065.1 Pseudomonadota bacterium
TCGTTATGGCGTGCATGCCCGGCCGTCCAGCGGTCCGCGTCCTTCGCGAGAGATGGTGCCGAAGGCACGGCACCGGCACTGCCGAACGATGGCAGGGTGAATGCGAGCGGCGCCGCTTGCGCCCGGACGAGCAGGTGATGTCCAGGCAGTGCCGGTTCTCATGGATCGCTTCGCGTGAATCGCCGGGCTGAACGATGCGGTGACGAGGTATGATCGATCGCATCCACGTCCCCCGGGAAACCCATGAAGATCCAGTCCATCGAGTGCATCGTCCTGCGCATCCCCTATACCACCGGCGGCAGCAAGGAAACCGGCGCGTGGGGCGGGCGCGCGTGGACCACGGCCGATGCGATGCTGGTCAAGGTCACGACCGATGGCGGGCTGATCGGATGGGGGGAGGCATTCGGCTACAACGCCATTCCCGCCACGCGCGCGGCCATCGATCACATGATCGCGCCGATGTGCATCGGCCGCAGCGCGCTCGACGTCGAAGCCCTGATGACCGACCTGCACGTCAAGCTGCACATCTTCGGGCGCGGCGGGCCGGTGATCTACGGCATGTCGGGCGTGGACATCGCCCTGTGGGACATTGCCGGCAAGGCGGCGGGACTCCCGGTGGCGCGACTGCTCGGCGGGCGTCGGGCCGAGCGCCTGCCGGCCTATGCGAGTCTCATCCGCTATGCGGAGCCCGCGCTGGTCGCGCGCAACGTGGAGCGGGCGATCGAAGACGGCTTCCGTCACATCAAGCTGCACGAGATCGAGGTCGAACCCACCCGTGCTGCGCGCGAGGCGGCCGGGCCCTCTGTGCCGATCATGCTCGACGTGAATTGCCCGTGGTCGGTGCAGGAAGCGCTGCGGATGGCGCGCCGCCTGGAACCGCTCGAGTTGCTCTGGCTCGAAGAGCCGGTATGGCCGCCGGAGAACATCACCGGACTTGCAGAGGTGCGTGCCGCCTCCGGCATCGCGATCGCTTCGGGCGAGAATCTCGCCACGCTCGCGCAGTACCAGCAACTGCTCGAATCCGGCGCGGTCGACTACGTGCAGCCGAGCCCGACGAAGATGGGCGGCGTGTCGGAACTGGCGCGTGTGTTCACGCTTGCACGTGCGCACAATGTGAGCGTAATGCCGCATTCGTTCTACGATGGACCGGGCCTGCTTGCGGCGGTGCACGTCAATGCCGCCCTGGGCCGCGATGCGCTGGTCGAGTGGCGCTACTTCGACCTCGAAGCGAGGCTATACGGCGAACGCATGGTTCCGCGCGAGGGCTTCATCGAGGTGCCGGAAGGTCCGGGCCTGGGATTCGATCCCGACCCCGGCGTCGTTGCTCGCTATCGAACGGACTGATGTCACCCGGAGGCGGGAAGCGTGTAGCGTTTCTCGACCGCAACCCGAATGCGCGCGCGGCTGTCGTGCGCGTCCGCACCGGATTCGCACTCCACCGCAGCCACCTCGGCGCTCAGTTCGGCATCCTTGATGCACACGCGCATCCAGCACGAGAAGTCGTGAGCGCGCAGGTGATGCTGCCACGTCTCGTCGTCCACGCCCTCGCCGATCTGCAGGAACTCGAACAGGTTGCGGGCGCGTAGCTTGAGCTTGCCCTGCGGGCCGCGGAACCAGAAGCTGCGCTCCTCGGGCAGCTCGCCTTCGGCGTACTTGCGTCGATGGCGCCGGCGCTGCGAGCGCTGGCCGGCCACCGAGAAGCGCGACGCTCCCGGTTGCCCAACGTGCCACAGCAACGCCTGGCCGGAGGGCAGCGACGTTTCCTCGACTCGCGGCGCAACGGTCCCGCTGGCGGCGGCGACAGCGGCCAGGGCCTGCGCGGGCGAGGCACCGAGCACCACGACGCTGTCCAGGGCGCAGGACACTGCGGGCGCGATCCATTCCGGATGCACGGTGACGTAGAGCATCCCGCTCGGTGCCTGGGACAGGATGGTCGGCACCGAGTCGAGATCGCGCGGCATCAGGTGATGGGTCTCGTCGACCAGGATCCAATGCGGGCGGCCGGTGCGCGCACGCAACGCATGCAGCCGCGGCAGTAGATCGAGGAAGAAGGCCGGCCGATCGTCCAGCGGCAATCCGATGAGATTGACTACGACGCTGGCGTCCGGCTTCTCGAGCGCGGTGAGCACCTCCTCCGTGCTGGGGGCACGATCGCCGTTGCCGAAGACGATGCCGGCGCCGAAGTCCTCGTAGTCGCCCTCCGGGTCGATCGCGCAGACCTGATAGCCCTGCTCGCACAGCCGCTCGAGCACGCCCGTCGCCAGCGTCGACTTGCCGCTGCCGGAGGTGCCCGCGATGAGCAGCCCGCGCGCGTAGGCGTCCACCTCCACGGCGGTCGCGTTCTCCGCGTGACCGAGCAGGAGGCGGTGCCGCCGAACCGGAGCGGCGGCATCGCGCAGGTCGTGCTCGAGGATGGCGTCGATCAGCTCGATGACCGCGTCGGTGCGGGCGAGTGCGCTGACGCAGTCGGCCGAGTCCTTCAGCGAGGGAATCGCGTTGGCCACCGCCACGCCATACTCGGCGGCATGCAGCAGCGCGTGATCGTTCTCCGCGTCGCCGATGGCTGCGACGTTGTGCGCGGACAGGCCCAGCCGCGCGAGCGCGCGAGCGAGTCCGGTGGACTTGTTCACCGACGCGGGCAGCACCATGACCGCGCCCTTGTTGAAGATGACCTGCAGCTCCAGCCCGAGGTCGCGGATCGTCTCCAGCACGGCGGTTTCGTGCGGCTCCACCGTCGCGACGATGGACGCGCCGACGCGGACCGGCACCCCGCGCCGGTGCAGTGCCTCGACGAATGCCCGGGGCGGCGGATCGGCGAGGACCTCGCGCTCCCCGGTCGCAGGAAAGTGCAGCAGGGCACCGTTCTCGGCGACCACGCAATCGAATCGGTCGACCTGCGCAAAGATGCCGAGCAATTCTCCCAGTTCCCGACCCGTTACCAGTACCAGCCGGCGGCCGCTGGCGCGGAAGCGATCGAGCGCTTCCACCCCGCGCGCCGGCACCACGCCGTCATGGGCGAGCGTACCGTCGTAGTCGGTGGCCAGGACGACGAATCGCATGAACCCCTCCGTTGCCGGACATCCGCCGGCTGCAAGCGGTGCGCCTGCCACCAGCGCGCGGGCGGCTCAGTGGCGTCGGCTGGACCCCTCCTGGATCAGGCCTGGCGTCATTGACGCAAGTCAACCGGCCCGATGGCCCGCGGCGTTAAGCTGCGAATTAACCCTCCTGGAGCCAGCTTTCATGCAGCACATCATCCGGATCGTACTGGTTGCCGCAGCCATGCTCGTGGGGGCGACCGCTGCGGCGGCCTCGACCAAGGCCGCGGAAGTCGACGCGGCGCTCAAGCAGGATGCGATCGAGCGCCTGTCCCAGAGCCACGATCCCACGCTCTCCGTCGGAATCGGCCGCGTCTACGTCAAGCAGGCTGCCCTGCTGGCCGCCCACGACGTCCTCCTGGAGCGCGGGCGCGCGGCAGGCCTGGACAAAGCCCAGTGGAACCCTGCTCGGCCGCAGTGGCAGGCGGCGCAGCGCGTGCTCATGCAGGGGGTGGACGAGTTGGTGGGCGCGCGCGTCGCCAACGGCGAATGGGTGCAGACTGCTTGGGGCGAAGTGGCGGCGCAGACACTCAACGGGGAGGAGGCGGACGAGATCGCCGTGCACTTCCAGTCAGAGGGCGGGAAACTGCAGCGCAAGGTCATCGAGTGGTTCGTGGGCGAACTGACCCTGCAGACCTATACCTTCACCGACCGCTTGAAGTATGGCGTGCCCGGGTCCGAGTCGGAGATGCGCGACCTGCAGATGGCGACCTACGAACGCATCGTGCCGGGTATCTACGATCTGACCTCGTATCCCAACGCGGTCAAGTTCGCCAGCACCGATCCCGGCGTGAAATACTTCAAGATGATGGTTATGCAGGGTGTCCACGCTCTGCACACCTATCTCGAGGCCTGCGCGAGCGATGCGCGACGCATGGTGCGCGAGCGTGCGGCGCAAGTCGATCCCTACATCGCACAGGTCGCGCGCGCGCAAAGCTGACGCGCAAAGCGTCGTATCATTGCCGCTTCAACCGGCGCGGGCCCATGACGGCCCGCGCGGTTGTGGAACCTCCCCCCCTACG
>JAEZCG010000252.1 GCA_023430065.1 Pseudomonadota bacterium
TTCCCGGCACAGCCGGTCGAACGCGGCGTCCTTCGCGAACCAGACCTTGCGCGGCACATCGTCGGGACCTTCACCGAACCAGAAATGCAGCACCGCATCGGCGGCCGTCGGCAGGGGAGATGGACTCGCTTTCATGGCGTCATGGCGCGCTGCAAAAAAAGCATTCTTGCACGACTTTGAATGCGGGCGCCCGTCCTGGGACGTTGCAGTGCCATGCCGCTGACGCGTGCCCGCTCGAGAGGGTGGCGCGGTTCGAGGCGAAGTGCTACGGTTGCGACCTCCGGGCGGCTACGTCGGCCAGAAGACGCGCCCGAAACGGATCGAAGGGGGAGGAGAACTCTTTCGATGACGCCCCGGCACCGGACCCGGTGCCTCGGCCGTCACGGTGTGGTACGCAGAAGCCGTTGCGACGGCTGTCAGGCAATGGACGCGACCATCACGCTTCGAGGTAGGAATTGCGGCGGCTTCGGTCGCCGCTTTTTTTTTTGGGGCCGTGTCCGTGGGGCGAGCGCCCGCCATGCGAAAGGGATGGACGCAGGCGCGACTCAACGCTCGCGCGCCGAGGGCCACAGCAGCATGGGCAGGGCGCCGATCATCACGGTCGGCGCGCCGCGTTCGCGCTCCATCAGGCGTGCGATCTTGAAGCGTGCGTCGAACGACGGTGCTTCGAGCCACTGCAGGCCGAGCACGCTGCCGCTGCGCCGCACCACGCGCGCGACGAAGCGTTCCGCCTCGGCCGGATCGCGCGTGAAGGGGATGATCAGGGCGAGCACCTCAGCGTCCAGTGTCACGCCAGGGTCGAGTTGGATGCGCGCGCCCTGGACGGACACCTCCAGCAGCCGTACCGGCGTCTCGTCCTGTCCGCGCACCTGCACCGTCGCCGGTTCGCTCACGCGCGTGCGCGCGGCGCCGCGCCGCTCCGCGGTATCGGTGTGGGGCGGCGCATTTCGCGCGTCCGGAGGATCGGGGTGTCTATGCATGCCTGTGGAATGGTCCGTTCGTTCTGCCGAACCGTGACAAGCAGGAACCGATCCACCGCGGATCGGGCCGGAGCAGTCGAACGGCAATGAATTCCGGTCCTGTTTTGGTGCCGGGGCCGCCGCTCACGCGCCGGATCGAGGCGCCGAGCGGATTGCGGCCTAGCGGTGGATCAGCTGCAGGAACTCCTTGCGCGACTCCGGGTTGGTCAGAAAGGTGCCGCGCATGATGCTGTTGACCATGTGCGATTCGTCCTTGACGCCCCGCCAGTGCATGCAGAAATGGTCTGCCTCGAGGACCAGCGCCAATCCTTCCGGACGCAGCCGCGCTTCGATCAGATCGGCCAGCTGCATCATGGCCTCTTCCTGGATCTGCGGGCGGCTCATGATCCACTGCGCCATGCGCGAGTACTTCGACAGCCCCACCAGGTTGGACGATTCGCTGGGCAATACGCCTACCCAGAGCTTGCCCAGGATCGGCACCAGGTGGTGAGAGCAGGCGCTGCGCACGCGGATCGGTCCGACGATCATCAACTCGTTCAGGCGTTCCGCGTTGGGAAACTCGGTGATGGCGGGCAGCGGGTAGTAGCGTCCGCGAAACACCTCGTGCACGAACATGCGCGCCACCCGCTGCGCCGTCCCCTGCGTGTTGTGATCGCTCGTCGAGTCGATCACCAGCGCGTCCAGCACATTCTGCAGTCGCAGCGCGACTTCCGCTTCCAGAGCCTGCAGCTCCGCCTCTCCTTCGATGAACTCCGCGATGTTGTCGTTCGCGTGGAAGCGGCGTTTCGCCGCGATCAGCCGCGCGCGGATCCGCGCCGCTACGCTTGCTTCGTCCCCTGGGGCCATCAGCCGTTGTCCTCCGAATGTCGATGCGCAGCGGGTCGACGTGCCGACCCGACCCACGCCGAGTGTACGGTGTTTCCGATCTGCAGCCGTACGGCTGCCGTAGTGAAAAAACTACGCCGCTGCGCCCCGGATGTGGGCACCAGCCCCGTCAGTCGCCGGTCGGACGATTACCGGCTCGAGGCCCGTTCTGGCGGGCGCTGCGCGTGCGACACGACACGCGGCGACCTTGCACCGCGATCGGGAGCGAGGATTGCTAAACCCCCGAGCAGGATGTCTTTGGGCCCAGCAGCAGAGGAGACGACGATGAAAGTTCTGCGTGTCTTGGATTCCACGGGCGATCGCGTCATCGAGTTCGATGAAAGCGACGCCAAGCTGGCAACGGAGCGCGAGGCGAGGGCGCTGTTCGAGCGCATGCTCGCGTCCGGTTCGGTCGCGTTCAAGGTCAATCGCGGCGAAGGTCGTGTCGACGAGAAAGTCACCGACTTCAACGCGCTGGAGAACGAGACGGTGATCGTGCCGCGCGTGGTCGGCGGCTGAAGCAAGGGAAAGGTGCGCGCGGACCGGCGCGCGCCCTACCCCACCCCTCCCATGCTGGAACTGTTCAGGCATTGGCGGCGCGCGCTGCTGCGCTGGCGCCGTGATGACACGCCCGACCTGCTAAGCGCTGCGAACGTTCGCGACGCGGCGCTGAATGCGCGCTGGATCGGCGATGCCGCCACGGCCCGTTCGCGCGTTTCCGAAGCGCGCGCGCGGCGTCTGCTCACCCGGCTGCTCACACCGCAACAACTGCAGGAACTCGACAAGCACGGCTGCTTCACCGTGCGTGTACCCGAGCGGGGCACGTTCTGCATCCTGCCGCGCTCGACGTTCAACGTCATTCATCTCCAGACGGGCAATCTCTACTGTTGCACCACCGAGGCCTTCGTGCCGCTGTCCGATCTCATGCTCGCGCAAAAGCTCTTGCTCGAGCGCGATCCGGAGCGTTTCTTCGCCGCTGCCAATTGCCGCCCCGAAACGTTCGCCGGCCCGCAGGAGCAGCTGCTGCGCCGCGTGCTCGGCGGTGCGGAGCAGGCAGCGCGCAGCGAGCGTGCGGTCTGGTAGACCACCCTAGAGCAGAACGGCACGCGGCTTGCGCAAGTCTCCTCATCGCCATCTACCTTTGGAGAAGGAGACATGACAGGAAACGCGAAGCTGAAAGCCATGTGGGTTGCGGTCGGGTTGTCGCTCGGGGCAGGGGCCTGGGCCCAGGATGCCGCGACGACGCCCCCTCGGGAGCCGGCTGCAAACGACGCGACGCAGGCGGGCCGCGAGCGGCTCATGCGCGACATGCGCGCCAGCCAGCTGATCGGCATGAAGGTGCGCAATGCGCAGGGCGAGGATCTGGGCGACATCCAGGATATCGTGCTGGACGTGAACAACGATCGCGTGCACTACGCGATCCTGTCGTTCGGCGGCTTTGCCGGCCTGGGCGACAAACTGTTCGCGTATCCCGTCCGGATGTTCGGACTAGGTTCGGACGCCCGCAGCCTCACGCTCAACGTCGGCAAGGAACAGCTCGAGAATGCGCCGGGATTCGAGACCAAACGCTGGCCGCGCTGGAACGCACGTGAGGACACCTACCGGGCGGATGTCGAGCGCTACTTCGGCGGCGACACGGTGAAGATCCAGCCGGCGCCCAATGCGCTGCTGCGCCGTGCCAGCCAGGTCATCGATGCGGACGTGCATGACAGTGCGGACAAGGACATCGGGGATGTCGAGGACGTGGTGATCAACATGCACGACGGGTCGATCCGCTACGTCGCGGTGGACTTCGACGGCGAGTATGCCGGCGAGGGCGATCGCATCGCGACGTTGCCGATGCAGGCCTTCCGCATGCCGAAGGACGACGACGGCGATCTGCAGATCCGCCTCGATCGACAGGCGCTGCGCGACGTGCCGCGCTTCGAGAAGGAGCGTTGGCCCGACATGGACACCGGCGAATACGGTTCACGTGTGCAGCGCTGGTTCGCCGACTTCGGCGATCGCGCCGATCGTGCGGTCGGCGATGCACCGGCAGGTCAGCAGCGCGACCGCTCGCAGCAATGACGTAAGCCGGGCATCAGACGTCGGGGGGCCCCCGCCCCGGGGGGGGGGCCGCAGCTCACCGACCGGTCCGTCGATGGCGAAGCAGTGGTCGAAGCC